>NZ_PZZL01000001.1:300000-600000 GCF_003046185.1 Phreatobacter oligotrophus | reverse complement strand
ACGATCAGCCGGCGGGGCTCCGCGGGGACCTGCAGGCGCCGGTTATCCGCCGCGACGATGATCCTGCGCTGCTCGTCGGCGGTGATGGTCACTGTCGCGGCCCCAGCGCAGGAGAGCTCGGCCGCGCACCTGCCTGCAGCAGGATGCCCATCTGCGTTTCGAGGCGGGTCAGCGCCTGGATGGTGTCGCGCTGGTATGCGGCGAAGTTGTTGGCGAACACCTCGTCGCGGGCTTCGAGCTTGTCGAGGCGGATCGCGTCGCGGCCCTGCGTCTGCTTGATCAGGGATTGCTCCGTGCGCAGCAGCGCCTGGTCGGACCGGATGTCGTAGTAGAGCGCGACCGCCCCGAGGAGCATCGGAACGATCGTCAGCAGGTTGCCGAGCGTGACTTTGAGCTCAAACCAGTCGGGCTTTTTCATCACCGAGGCCTTCCGAAGCGGAGGGCGGGCAGCACCTCCTTCATGGTGTGGCCGCCATGGAAGACAATCATCCAGACGGTGGTGACCGTGCCCCATGCGGTGAGCATGTCGCCGAAGCCGACAAGGGGCTTCACACCCCAATTGCCGCCGAACAGGCCCACGGGCAGGAGGAGCGCCCAACCGCCCCAAACGATCACCTGAATGATAACGCGGATGGCCTGCCAGGCGACGAAGCCCTGCGCGATCTCGGCCGCCTGGGCGTCGCTGGCGCGCTTGGCCTCGATCTCCCACACCGAGCGCATGACAGTGGCGATGCGTTCAGCCTCCGCCACCACCGGCGTCGCTGCCGGGTTGCTGACTGCATCATTCACTGCTTCCGGTGTCGGGTCGGTCCCCAGCTGCTCGGCGAGCGTCTCGATGGCCTTGCCGGCAAGCGAGCCGGCGACGGCACCGGCCGGACCGCCGATCGCGCCGGCGATCAGGCCGCCGAGGACCGGAGCGCCCTGTTTGGCGAGGTTCTTGGCGAGATCGTCAAGGATATTGCTCATGGCGCGTCTCCTCGCGGCGCATCGAAGTCGGGAAGGGGAACCGTCTGACCGGCAAGCGCGTGCGTGCAGTCGCCGAGGAACTGGATCTGGCCGTCGGCGATGAACGAGTGGCAGACGGTCTGCGGGATATCGAGGCGCTCGCCCGCCATGATGCGGTCAATCTCATCCTCGGTGAGGCGGCGGGTGAAGCGGGTCAGGATCGAGGGCTCGAAGGTCGGCCGGTCATAGTCGCCGTTGAAGCCCCAGCGAGGGCCAGGGCCCTCCCCGACCTGAATGCCGTGGATCTCGTCACAGCCCGGGCAGCGGAAGCAGATCCGCCCGCCCTCGCCTGTCCGGAGGATCCCGCGCTTCATGGCGTCACTCCCCGCTGCCGAGCGCGGCGTCGGCCGCGAATGCCTTGGCGTCACGGCTCTTCATCCAGGCGCGCACACCGAGGAAGCCCATGGCGGCGACGGTGATGACGATGACGGCGGCGAGGCCATAGTCGAAGCCGGCGGCCGGCTTCGGCGCGGCCGTGCCGGTCCCAAGACCGGTGCCGCCGGCGGCGGCCGTGCCGGTGATGGCCCGCTTCGACGCGGTCGTAGCCTTGGCCGATTCCTGCCGGATCTCGTGGATCGCCTGGGCGGCAGGCCGGCCCTGCAGCGCAGCCTTGGCGCGGATCAGCTTGGCCTTGCGGTCGGCGAGCCCATTGCGGCCGCCGTTGATCTTCTTGGTGGTGGCGACGATGTCGTCCCGGTCGGCCAGCGGGTTGAGGCGGCGGTCGTTCCAATAGTGGAGCGCGGTCTGCACGCTGATGTCGGGCTCGGCGGCGCGCGCGGGGTTGCCCTCAAGGTCGACTCTGATCCTGTTGCCGAAGATCCGGTAGTTGAACCGGCCAGTCAGCTGGAAGATGCCGCGCCCGCGATAGCGCGGACCATCGCCGGGGGTTTCGTTGCCTAGATCCTTTCGACCGTCGTAGCGCCGGAAATAGGCCGTGTCGCCATACTCCACGAGGGTCCGGAAGCCGTCTGTCTCATGCGCAGCATGGCAAAGGAAGTGCGCCGCCCGGTTCTCGGTCGTGACGTCGAAGGGTCTTTCGGGGAACCGCGCGGTGAGCGCCGGCGCCAGATGCTCGATGATCGCGGGGGATGCCGTGGGGGCGATGCGCTTCAGCATCGCGGGCGTGATGACGATCGACATAGGCGCGCTCCGTCGGGGGAGCGCGTCCTACGCTTCGTCAGCCGGTCATATCAGGATCGCTCATGTGACGCTACCGCGCGGCGCTGTCTCGGTGGCCATAAGTCGCCGGATCGAGGCGCGCCGCCTCCCTGTTCAGGGCCTTAATGGCCAGCACGGCTACCACCACGTTCCCTGCCCCGAAAGCCATAGCAGCGAGAGACAGTGTGCCGGCATCTGTGTCCAATAGATCGCCAAACCGCTGTCGCAAAGAAATGACGAACCCCCCAACGGCAAAAACCGAGTTGATCCAGACTACCCACCAGAGGGACATCGCCGTGCTTGCGATTCGATATGCGGCCTCTGCGTTCATTTCAGAAACCCCTTTTCCGCCAGATAGAAGCCGATGACCGCGCGAATTGAGTCAGACCGCGACAGCGGTGGTTCATAGGTCTGGGCGAACCGTTCCAGCGCCGGCAGCAAATCGTCTGGCAAGCGAACAGTCACGTGCGACATCTGGCCCGTGGCGGGCCTCCCGCGTTTTTTTTGTGTTACATTTATTGACATGGCGCATATTGTGTCACACAAATCGCCGGGCCGGACAAGGTGCTTGGAACCACCCTGCCGGCCCTAACCCTCGACACGGAGCAAGCCATGTCTCAGGCTGGAAGAGCCTATACACCCGGAACGTGCATCACGACATCGGCAATTAGCGCGATTGCCTCCCGCTTCGAACAGCGGCAACACTACGCCGCTGCTCGCGACGCCTGCCCCGTCGAGGACGACGAGAGCGTCATCGATGCCATATGCGGCCGCCTGTCGGCCATTGACCGCGACATCCTGTCTCTTCCGCCGCTGAATTTGGCCGATCTCGCTGCGCAGGCCGCCGTCGTCCTTGATGCCGACGGCGAGTTCATTACCGAAGACGTCCGCACGGTGTTGTCTCGCGTCCTCGCGCTGTCGAAGGTGCTGTCATGAGGGACGTCGCCACGGCCCCCTCCCCCTCGCCGGTCGTTAAGGTTCGCGATGGTCGCGTGTTCGCGACTAGCCGCGACGTCGCCGAGGTTTTCGGCAAAAACCACCGGCATGTGCTCGACGCCATCGACAATCTGCTGAAAACGGACCCCGAAATGGGTCCGCCGACTTTTCGGCAGACCCCCTATTTGGAGCCGCAGAACGGCCAGACTTACCGCTCTTTCGAGATGGACCGCGACGGGTTCACGCTTCTCGCGATGGGCTTCACCGGCGCCGACGCGCTCAAATGGAAGCGGCGCTATATCGCCGCCTTCAATGCCATGGAGGATCAGATCCGCCAGGAGCAGGCGACGCCGGTGAACCTGAACGATCCGGCACAGCTGCGGGCGCTCCTGCTGGCCTACTCCGAGAAGCACGAGGCTCTCGAAAAGCGGGTCTCCGAGCTCCTGCCCTCGGAGGAGGCGTTGGAGCGGATCGCACGGGCGGATGGCTCACTCTGCATCACGGACGCGGCCAAGGCGCTGCAGATGCGGCCGAAGGATCTCTTCGACTGGCTGCGGCAGAACGGCTGGATCTACAGGCGCCACGGCGCCGCGCACGATCTCGGCTTCCATTCGAAGACGAGCACCGGACTCCTCGAGCACAAGGTCACCACCGTCCTGCGAGCCGATGGCAGCGAGAAGGTGACCGAGCAGGTCAGAGTGACTGCCAAGGGCCTGACGAAGCTCGCGCAGCTGATCCGGCCACCGACGCGGCTGATCTAACCGACATGAGCAGCCCCGCCGAACCATCGGCGGGGCTTGTGTTCTTCGTCAGTTGACGCGCTGCCCCAGGCGGTCGCGGAGGGTCCGGTTCAAGGTCGCATTGGAGATTAAGACGCCATCCTCACGCCGGGCGGCATTCTCCATTCGGGCGCGCAGGGACTGCCGCATCGTGTCGCCGGTGATCTCGACGCCGCGGGCATAAGCGCGGTTGTTCCACTGCTTGATGCGCTCAACCACGGCCGCCCGCGTCTCGGCATCGCCGACGCGGTAGGCCGTGGCGAACTGGTTGAGGAGGTCGCGCCGCTCCCTCATCACGTTCTGGTTGGCCTCGCGGATCCGCTTGTTGCGCTCGAACGATTCCGCGATGTGCGCCGGCGTGAAACCGCTCGCCTGGGCGATGAGGTCCCACCCGGAGATCTTGTCCTTCGACACCACCTCGTCGCCCCGCTGGTTCATCACGCCTTCGTTGGCGTAGCGGTAGGCCTTCATGACATCACGGATCGCCTTTGGCGCGATCACCTCGACGCCACGGGCCGTCTTGCCTTCCGCGATCATGTAGCCGCCGCGGATGGTGTTGGCGATGGTCGAGAAGAAGACACCGCTGGCGCTGAACATCAGCTCCTTCCACCAGTCGGCGCCTTCCTTGTTGCCGTTGGGCTCTCGCAGGAAGAAGTCGGGCATGCCGATGCGGCTGGTGAGATCCAGCCCGGTGAGCTGGCCAGGCGCGCCCTTGAGGATGATGCCGCCGAGGGTCGGGCCGAAGAGATCGATGATCGATCGCTCGACCTGGTGCTTGAACTCGAACGGGTCGTCGTCCTTGCCGAAGAACATGCCGGCGATGGCCATGGCGACGTTGTAGCCGGCTATGCCGGTGACGCCCCCGAGGAGCCCCATCATGCCGAGGATTCCGCCGAGCTGGTAGCGCGCCTCCTTGCGAGCCTGCGGCGTGTCGCCCTTGAACGACTGGTGCAGGTCGCGGAAGAGCCGATACCACATATTGATCTGGAAATTCTGGAAGGTGCCGACCACCTTGGCGACGTCACCCTGCAGGATCCGCGGCCGGTTCGAGTTGGAATAGTCGAAGTTGACCTTCCACGTCAGGTCGTGCGCGGTGTCGACTGCCGCGTGGTGCGACTGGCCGGCCTCGCGGGCGAGCCGGTAGGCGGTGAGCGCCGTCACCTCGCGGTTCCAGATCTCGGCCCGGTGGAAGCCCCAGCCGATGATGGACATGACGCGGTGCCGGAGCGGCGAGTATTCAACGCCGGTGTCGCCAAGGCCGGCGAGGTCATAGGTCTGCGAGCGCTCGATCAGGCCGGATTCATAGAAGGCGCGCACGGCCGCCTGCTCGTCGCGGGACAGCGAGGCGCTGTTCTGGATGGAGCCGGAGCCGGTGACGGTGTCCTTGACGGCCTTGGTCATGGCCGCCGCAGCCTTCGCCGCCCCGCCGAACCGGGCCCCGAGAATGGGCACGCCGAGCATGACCGGCTGCGTCATGTTGACGATGGCGGCCGCCGGCGTCGCCGCGAGATACCACGCGAACATGGCGGAGGTGATCGCCTGGGCGACCTTGCCGCCGGTCGGGTTCATCACCCACTTGTGGCGCTTGCGCAGCTCGTTCACCAGCGTCGTCGCCCTGGTGGGATCGTCTGCCCGGCGCGCCTCGTCGGAGGCACCGTTCAGGGCCTCGGTGAGGTCGCCGGCATATTTCAGGCGCGCCATCTGGTGGGCGGCGTGGAACATATGCGAGGCGAAGCCCTTGAGCGCGTCCTGCTGGAAGCCCGACGTGCCCTTGCGGTGAATGTAGCGCTTGCGGATCGAGAGATCCGGCATCGACTGCAGGTAGCGCTGCCAGATCGCATCCATGACGCCCGGCTCGACGCCGGCCTCGCCGAGGAGAATGTCGATCTCGCCGAGGAGACGCGGATCCATGGGGGCGTTGATGTCGCCCTTCTCGTCCACGACGCCCTCATCCTTCAAGGCGCCGGGGAAATCCTGCTGGATCTTCGGCCAGTTGTCGCGCACCCACCGGCGGCGGTCGGCCTCGCGCTCGAACCGGGAGAAGGAGACGACGTCGCCCTCGCCGTTGCGGATCGTCACGAAGTAGCGGCCGAAGCGGGTCAGCGGGAAATAGGGCGACGGAACGCGGTTGCTCTCGAACTGCTGGCGCAGCTTCGTCATGCGGGCCTTGTGCGCCCACTGGCCACGGAGAAGGTCATTCTCGCGCTGCGCTTCCAGGCGCTCGATGCGCTCGCGCTTTTCCGGCTCGGTCAGGGACCGGTCGGCGCGGATCCGCTCGAGGTTGGCGCGATAGGCCTGCTCGACCTTGCGCTGCGCTGCCAGCTGCGACTTGTCGATGTTGGCCAGGATGATGTCATCGAGCTCCTTCTGCTGCTCGACAAAGGCATCCCGCACCTCGCGATAGATCTGCTGCGCCTTTGGCGGCAAGGCCGCCCACCGCTTGCCGAGATCGATCTGCACCGAGTCGGCCGGATCCGGCGCCATCGCGGCGGGATCGAACTTGGCCAGCGTGGTGTCGTGCATGAGGGCCGACAGCTCTTCCGCACCGCGGCGATTGGCGGAGGCGAATTTCCGCCAGTCCTCGGCGAGGTGAACCATCAGCTCGTGGCGCTTGCCGCGATAGGTGTCCATCTGCCGCTTGAACTGCAGATAGGCATCCACCGACGTCATGCCCGGCCGCTTCAGCTCGGAGAAGTAGTTGAGCGGCACCGTGGCGAGGAGCGCCGGCTGAATGTCCGTCGCAGCGCCGCGCACCGCATCGGCCACGGCCTTCTTGTCGAGCATGGCGCCGGCGGACGCCGCGACGTCGCGCACCGAGTCTTTGATCGGGTTTTGATCGGCCACCACCGGCGCGGTCTGGATCCCGCGCGCCTGGTCGCGGATGGCGGCCGCGGCGAGCGCACGCAGCTGGGCCGGCGTCACCGCGCCGATCTGGCGGCCGAAGGTGGCCAGCGCCCATGCCTTCACCCGGCCGACGACGTCATCGATCCAGCCGCGCAAGGCACGGGGCGCCTGCTCATAGGCCTCGATCGCATAGGCGCCGAATTCCTCGGCCGTGAGCGGACCGGTGACGCCGGCCCGGCCGACGCGGCGGCGCGCCTCGGCGAAGAACTCGCCGGCCTTGCCGGGCGAGCGCTCGAACTGCCGATGCAGCCGGTCCAGCCGCTCCATGAGGCCAGTCCAGGCGGCGTCGCCGATGAGGGGGCGGACGCCGGAATGGAAAGCCTCGTGAAGGATGACCGGCATGACATCGGCCTCGGAGATCTCCGGGGCGACGATGCTGATTCGACCATCGGGCGTCGTGAACGCCTGAACGCCGGGAGCCGCACCATCGTAGGCCTGCGAGACGATGGAGACGCGGCGGCTGGCCTGCAGGAGCCGCACCATCGGCCCCAGCGGATGCCGGTCGATGGCGGCCTGCACGGTGCTGGTCGCCTTCGTCTCGGCCTCGGTCGCGGTCTTGGCGGGAACCTCGCCCCACACCATCAGGTTGAGAGTTGGGGCGGCATCAGCTACGCTGTCCCTGTCAGCGGCGCCTTCCGTGCTGCCACCGGCGGTTCCGTCGGGGGTCGACCGGGTACCACTCCCCGGGTCGCTGGCACGACGGGGGGGTTGCCGTTCCAAGGTAGGTACCGGGCCCTCACGGGTTGCTAGGCCTCCGGCGTTGATTGCCGGCCCCCCCGTTCGCTCATTGTCGAAGGTCAGATCGTACTGCCAGTGGCCGTCGGCCTGCTGATGCACCGACACTGCCAGTCGACGCACCTCCCCCATCAGCATCACGGGCGCGGCGACGATGCGGCGCTCGATCACGCGGGGCACATTCCCCGGCTCGGTGAACACCACGTCACCCTGCCGCAGGATCTCGGGGATCGCGGGCACAGCGCGCAAGAGAAGGTCCCCGCGGCCGTTGGCGCTTTTGTTCCGGCCCCGCCCCCCGAACTGCACCTCGGTGCCGTCCTTCATCAGCACCGTCGTGCCCATGAGGTTGGCCTTGTACCAAGCCAGGGCGGCGGTGCGCAGCGCCGGCAGGTCTTCACCACCCCGGAACTCGACACCGAGCTCGGCGCCGGTGATCGTCGCCACCGGATCCATGTCCTTGACCGAGTCCTTCGGCGCGTCCTCCGGCTTGGCGGCCGGCGGCTTCGGCTTCGGCCGGAGCGCAGCCATGATCTCGGTATGCTTCTGGCGCGTCTCCTCGAACTCGGCGGCCTGGGGGAACGGGCCGATCTGCGCCTGCAGCTTCGGTAGCTCGGCGCGCAGCGCGGCGAGCCGCGCCTTCATCTGATCCGGCTCCTTCACCAGCCAGCGGGCGGTGTTGGTGATCTTGAGCCCCAGCCCGTTCGGGTCGGCCTCCTTGACGTCGCCGACCGAGATCTCGTGCGTCATTGCACCCGCCATATTGAGGCGGAACGAGGTGGTGTGTGCCCACTGCAGGGTCAGCTTGAACGGGCCGTAGCTGCCGACGGGTGACCGTTCTGCTCCCGATTCCAGCATCTCCTTCGCCGCGTTGAGGATGGCGAGGCCCATTTCGGAGGGCTTCTCCATCTTGGCGCCGCGGATCGTCGCGGTGAACTCGCCGGCGAGCGTTTCGGCCGCCGCGGCGGCGTCCTTCTCCATGTCCGGCATCATCGTCTCGATGCGGTTCGTCTCTCGCATCGAGGCGCCGATCGCACCCTTGACGCGGTGCTGACCGCGCTCGTGCTCCACCATCGCCGCGTCGAGTTTGCGCAGGCGCTGGCGCAGGGTCATTTCCTCGAGGATGAGGGGATTGCCGCTGGCGGCGGCTTTCATCTCCGCAGCGTTGGAGGCTTCGCCGCCGATGTCCTCGACGGTGCGCTCCTTCACGTTGCCCTTGCGCAGCTGCTCGATGAAGCGGGCCTTCGCCTCGATCGTCTGCCACTGGCGGGCATCGAGGGTGTTCTTGGTCGCATAGCGCAGGATCTCGATCTCGAACCCGTCGGGATCCTGCTCATAGAGCTCGTTGCCCTGGCGGATGCCGCGACCATCGCGCTGTTCGAGATCCGACGGCCGCCACGGCGCATCGAGGTGGTGCAGCGCCACGAGGCGGTTCTGCACATTGGTGCCGGCGCCCATCTTCGGCGTCGAGCCGAACAGGAAGCGGATGCGGCCGGAGCGCACCTTGCCGAACAGCTCCTGCTTCTGCAGGTCGGTGTTGGCGGAATGGATGAATGCGATCTCCTCGGGCGGGATGCCGCGGTCGATCAGCTTCTGACGGAGATCGTCATAGACCGAGAACTTGCCGTCGAGAGCCGACAGCTCGTCGGGCGACAGGTTGTCGAGGGCTTCCTGGGCGGCATCATCGCCCTGCTCGGCCTTGGCGATGAGCGCGCGGATCCGCTCGGCCTCCTTGCTCTTGGCGGCCTGCGGCGTCGAGAGATCGATGAACACCAGCTGCGTGCCGCGGTCGCGGGCCCATGCCTTGTAGATCCGCACCATCTCGTCGGCGGCGCGGTGCACCTTGGAATTGGCGACGTCGCCGTAGCCCTGCCCGATCAGGCGCATGTCGAGAGCCGCCTTGCGGGCGTCCGACATGATCTTGAGCATGTTGTCGGCGCCCTTCTCCGCCTTCTTCGGCAGGTTCTCCGCGCGCCAGATCAGCGAGCCCTTGGGGAACTGCAGGTTGCCGTTGGCATCCTCCGTGCCGATGCCGATGAACTCGGCCTGGTCGGGCGAGCGTTCGACAGCGATGTTGGTGGGCTTGCCGCCCTTCACCTTCGGCAGGGGGAAGCGCTTGCCCTGGGCGGCGAGCATCGCCTTGATGTCGTCGTTGACGATGACGTCGGCGAAGGACCGGTAGAACTGCATGAGCTCCGGCACGTTGGTGAACCGGGCGAAGCGCGAATTCTGCTTGTATTGGCCGGTCGGCGAGAGCTCCCAATCGGTCACCACCTCGCCGAAGACGCGGGCCCACGCGTCGAAATGCGCGAGGCCCATCTGTTCCAGCTTCCGGCCGGCGAGATAGCGCTGCACCGTGAACATTTCCGCCATCGAGTTGGACAGCGGCGTGCCAGTGAGGAAAATCAGGTTGCGGCCGCCGGTCTTGTCGAGGAGGTGCCGGATCTTGATCGCGAGATTCGAAGCCTTCTGCGAGCCGGTCGGGTTGCCGAGGCCGGCCACGCGCTGCATCGAGGTGGCGAACCCGAGGTTCTTGAACTCGTGCGCCTCGTCCACCATCAGGGCGTCGATGCCGAGATCGTCCCACACCAGCCCGGCGTCCTTGCCGCCACCCTCCATCAGCTTCTGCAGCCGGGTCTGCAAGGCGTCGCGCTGCTTCGACAGCTGGGAGACGTTGCGGCTCTTCTCGCCGGTGGCCGCCCTCACCTCCTGCATCGAGGCCATGATCTGCGTGACCTGATCCTGCAGGTAGGCCGCCTCATATTCGGCCGAGACGCCGATCTTCTTGAAGGAGGAATGCGCGACGATCACGGCATCCCAATCCGAGGTGAGGATCCGCGCGAACAGACGCTGACGGTTCTCCTTGTCGAAGTCCTTTTCGGTCGGCGCCAGGACGCGCGCACCCGGGTAGAGCTTGATGAAATCCGCTGCCCACTGGCCGACAAGGTGATTGGGGACCACCACCATCGGCTTCTTGGCGCGGCCGGTGCGGCGCAGCTCCATGACCGAGGCGATGCCGGCGAAGGTCTTGCCGGCGCCGACGGTGTGATCGAAGAGCGCGGATCCGGTCTGCGTGGCGCGCCACACCGCGTTCAGCTGGTGCGGGCGGAAGGAGATGATGTCGTCACTGACCTTGCCGGGCAGCTTGAGGTGGGAGCCGTCGAACCGGGGCTCGACGTCCGTGTTGAACGTGTCGTTGTAGATCCGCGCGAGCTCGTCGCGGCGGGCGTCGTCCTCCCACACCCAGCGGCGCCACTCGGCCTTGACCTTCTCCACCTTCTCATTGGCCGCTTCGGTTGCCGCCTGGTCGACAACCATCGTGCCGTCGGCGTTCTTGTAGGAGATCGTGATGCGGGAATGGTTGAGCGCCGCGTCGATGACGCGGTTGATGGAGGCCTCCTCCGTCGCCCACATGGTGGATGCGGACTGCGAGGCGCGGCCCGGCGTCGCCACCCAGCTCGCGGTGAGCTTGGAATAGAAGGCCTTGGATCCGGTCCCGTCGATGATGTGGTTGATGAAATCGGCGACATGGTTGGCCGGCACCCATGGCGAGCCAGATTTCACGTCGATGTCGACCGCCTCGATGTCGGCCGGCTGTACCGCTTCCAACGCTTCCACATTGACGCGGAATGCCGGATCCTGCTCGGCGGCGCGGCGGGCTTCGGCGAGCTTCTGCTTGACGTTGCCGGACAGGTAGCCGTCGGCCGTCTCATAGATCCCGGCCGGGGTCTTGAAGATCAGCGAGCCGAGCTCGGCAACGATGTCGGCCTCGGGCTGGCCGTAGATCTGCTCCATGGCGCGCATGTCGACGCGGCCATATTCGGAGAGCACGGCAGCCAGGGCATCCTTCGCGTTCGCCGCAGTGGTCGGCGGAGCATAGGGCTGCTGCGTGCGCTTGGTGAAGATCGCCGCCTTCTTGGCGCTGGGAGCGCGCGGCGTCTCGCCGGTGGTCTTGGCGACGTCCGCGCTGATGCCCTTGTCGAAATTGTCTTCGAGGGCGGAGATCTGCGGCCAGGTCGGATCCTCGCGGAACAGTCGCTTGTTGGCATCCGCGTTGATCGGGCCGAACTTGGCGACATGCGCGTCATAGACCTTGTTCAGGCGCTCGCGCAGGTTCTCGATCTTCTCGTCGGTCGCCTTGGGGTCGAGCTGGGCGGCGCGCAGCCGGGCGAAGGTGTCGCGGACGCGGATCATCTGCGCGACGCGGGCGGCGGCAGTGTTGCCGAGATCGGCAGGGCTGGCCTGCGGCTCGCCGATGCGGTCCGGATCCCGGCGCCAGATCTTGCCGTCCGGATCGAGGAACATGGATCCTTCGAGGGCATCGCGGACGTTGCTCGGGACCTTGGGCGTCTCGCCGACCACGGGCGCAGCCGGCGCCGGCATGACCTTGGCCGGCAGCGCGTTGATGGCCTTGCGCACCAGCTGGGGCAGGTTGTCGCCTTCACGGGCGATCAGCGCCGGCTCGTCGGGACCGTACATGGTGCCGTAGGCGCCGAAGTCGCCGAGCATCATGTCGGGATTGTCGATGAAATAGCGGTTCAGCGGGACCTTCCGGCCCTCGCGGTCGCGGTACTCGCCGACGTCCACCCAGCTCGACGTGTCCGCGGCCACACCATCGGCGCGCCGCTGCAGGAACACGATATCAGTGGTTACCGACGTGCCGGCGTTCTTGAGGAAGGCGTCATTCGGCAGACGGATCGCGCCGAGGAGGTCGGCCTTCTCCGCGATGTAGGCGCGGGCGCGGGTGTCGGCGCCGTCGAGGAAGCGCGAGGTGATGACCATCGCCAGCACGCCGCCGGGGCGCAGGCTGTCCACGGATTTGGCGAAAAAGTAGTTATGGATGCTGAAATTCGCGATCTTGCGGTTCAGCTTGTCGTGCACGCGCTCACTGCCGAACGGCGGGTTGCCGATCGCCAGGTCGAAATAGCCTTCGGGCACGGTCAGCGCCTCGAAGCCCATCGGCGCCTGAATGTTGGCGTCGAGATAGAGGTTCTTGGCGATCTGCCCGGTGATGCGATCGAGCTCGACGCCCGTGAACCGGCCCGTCTCACGGACCGATGGCGGGGCCAGCCCGAGGAAATTGCCCGCGCCGACGGAGGGCTCGAGGATCTGGCCGCCCTTGAAGCCGAGGCGATCGACCGCCGACCACATCGCCTTGACGATCTCGGGCGCCGTGTAGTGCGCATTGCGCGTGGACGACTCGGCCGCCCGGTATTCCTCCGGCGTCATCAGCTCGCGCAGCTCGGCCGCTTCCTTCTCCCAGCCCTTCGCCACGGAACCATCGTCGCGGGCGAATGCAGGTCGCAGGCCGCCCCAGCCCACCCATTTGGCGAGCACGGACTGCTCGTCGCGGGTCGCCGTGCGCGCCTCTTCTTCCAGCTTCCGCAGAAGCCGGATTGCCGCGACGTTGTTGCGGAACTTGGCCTTGGCGCCACCGCTGCCGAGCTCGTCGGCATCGGTGATCGTGTAGGCGGTCGGGCGTGCCTGGGCGACGAGGCCACCAGACGGCTGCGGCTCGGTTGGCGGCTCTACGCCTGCGCCGGCTCGTCCTCGTCCATCGGCGGCATCGAGTTGGCGAGACGCCACGTCTCCGCTTGACCCGCCAGCGCTTCGCGATCCTCCGCGCTCATCGGCGGTTCGCTGCTCGTCGGCGTCAGGTACTCGGGCCGGACCCTCTCCGTCGCCTCGTCCAGGCGCATCCCGCCGGCCACCAGCGCGTCGATCTCCGACGTCATCCGGCTCGACTCGTCGTGCAGCGCGTTCGCCAGCGTTCCGTTCGCCTTGTGGCGCGCGTACAGGTCCGGCTTCGTCTGCCGCCAGTTGTCCTCGATCTCCCGCATCTGCGGCGTCTTGGCCATCGGCCTTCTCCTCGGCGGGCGCCGCGGCTTGCGCCGGGGCCTTCATCAGCTCCTGATGCAGCCGGGCGGATTCCTCGGCTGACGTCATCCCGCTCGTGTCGAGGCCGGGATAATGACGCGTACCCTCCCAAAAGGAAAGCAGGTACGGCCGGACGTTCGGCCCGAGGTCCGAAACCATGCGGCTGGCATAGTCGGTGAAGGACCGCACACCGGCCTCGATATAGGCACCGGCGATGGTCATGCCATCGATCAGCGTCTCCGGATCGATGCCCGAATTGACCTGCCGCATCTTGGCGCGGAGGCGCGCACGCGCGGCCTCTACCTTGTCAGCGGTGAAAAAGGTGTTGCCGGAGAAGTCGACCGCCGGCCGTTGGGGCCCATCGGACGGGTCAGCGTTTCTGCCGGACTCCAACCTCGGTTCAGTCGCGCCAGTAGCGTCGATTTGCTTACCCCGAGCTTTCGCGCCCAAGCGCGCACCGACATCGTCAGGCCGTCGTGGCTGATCAGATGAGGATCCGTCCCGCCCGGTGCCTTCTCCTGCGTCAGCGCTTGGGAGGGTGTCATCCCGCGCGCCAGCCTCGCGTACACCGTCGAGGGCTTCAGGCCGGCTTGTGTCGCGGCCTCCGCTGCGGTCAGGCTCTCCACGCTCTTCACGAACCCGGGGCGGTTGCGCGCTTGCTCCGTCGGTGTCGCCCACCGGACGTTCCCTGGCTCGTACCCCTTCGTCCCGTCCATCCGGTCCACCGAGTGTGCCGGGCTCGGACGCGGGCCGATCTCCCGGTAGAACGCCAGAAAGTCCTTCTTCCACTCCGGATGGACGGTTATCCCGCGTGCCCCGTACATCGGGAAGTCGGGGCTCCGCGGATTCAGGCACCTCTGCTTTAGGTGCACCCACGCCACGTGCTCCGGCGTCCCCGTCATTCCGTGCTTGAAGTTGCGGATCGGCATTCGGCGATGCTTCCTTCGTTATCGTGTTGCGATCAGCGAACGGCTTAGTTGTGTCCCCATCGGCGAACCACGCCTTGAGGCCCGCGATGTTGGTGGGCGTCAGCGTCCCGAGGCCCTTCCAGTTCGCCTGATAATTGGCGAGATAGGCTGTTTTGGCCTGGCCTGCGGTTTGCCAGCCGAGCATAACCTTCGGCTCATCGAAGCGCTTGGTATCGGGCGATACCTGGTCGATCACGAATATCGGCGAACCATCGTTTAGCGCGCCGGTACCGGGCTTCACGAAGACGTCGATGTGGTCCTTATCGGGGCCACGTGTCCCACGGAAGTAGCCATAATGGCTCTTCATGATGATCGACCATGCTCTGCCGTTGGGGTCGGTTCCGCTGCGGGTCGAGCCAGCCGGGTTCTCGATGCTGATGTCGAGTCCAGCGAGCCGGAGCCTGCCGACTTTGTAGTTGCCCGCTTCGCGCTGCGCTTCTGTCGGCTCGGGGGTGTCGTTGGTCGGGCTGGTGGCGGCCTCGTTCGCCGCCGCGTCAATTGCGGACCATTCCGGCAATTGGCCCGTTTCTGACACGGTTTCGAGCGCTTGCGTCGATGCGCCGCCGACCACGGGCGGATCTGCCGGCCGCTTCTTCTCCTCGCGGCGGTCCTCCGCCTTCATTCGCGCCAGCATCTTGTCGCTGACGGTCGGCACCTTCACCGGCGTGCGGGTCGTGGCCTCCTTGGCGGCACGCTCGACGCGGTAGCGATAATCTTCGGCGAGCTGCGCCAGGCGCTGGGGCGACACGCCGAACTGCTCGGCGAGTGCGACCTGCTCGGCCATCGGCCGATCGGTGTCGAGATCCAGGGCGCCCCGGCCGAGCGTGCGCTTGGAGTCGTGGCGCATCTTGCCGAGGTCGTAGAGCCGCGAGTGCTTCTCGTCCGGCATGACGATCTGCTTGCCGCGCACCTCGCGGGCGGTCGGCACCGTCCCGGTGATCGTCTCGCGTTCGACCGGCGGGTTCTCGGCGAGGTCGCGGGCCTGCTGCTGTTCCGGCGAGACGCCATTCACGCGAAGGCGATCGACGGGGATCTCAAGCTCCTGCCCGCCGTCGCCGCGGACAACCGCGCTCTGACCATCGGGCGAGAAGCCCTGCAGGGTTGCGCCGAAGCGGCCGACGGTCGCCGGATCATCCACGATGACGCGCGAGCCCGGCCGGACCATCGCCGGCCGCTCCGTCAGGGGGACGGTGTCCTTGCGCGGCGGCAGCTGGCTCGTCTCGGTCGGGGCGATGCGGCCGACCGGCGCGGCGGCCTCGGCGGTGACGTCCTGCGGCGGGACAGTGCCAGGCGCGGGCCGGGCCGCGGGGTTTTCGGGCGGCACGGATTGGCTTGCCGGCTGCGCCGGAGCGGGCTGGGCGACTGTGCCCGAAACCCCGGGCACAATTTCGGGCACGATTTCGGGCCGGGTTTCGGGCACCGGCGGCGGGGGCGCAGCGGGCCGAAGCGGGGCGAGCTGGGACAGCGGCACCTCGAGCGTCTGCGTGCGGATCTCGCCCGTCTCCGGATCCACGATCTCCGCCAGCACCATCGGCTCTCCCGATGGTGAGTAGCCCTCGATGCGGCCGTTGAGGCGCTGGCCGCGCGCCATCGTCACCGAGACATCGGTGCCAGGCGGAGGCGCGCCGTCCGGGGCCGTGGTCGGCGTGCCGCCCTGCCGGGTCGCGTATTCGAGGGCGGACGAGAGCGGGCCGGATGGTGCAGCGCCGCGTTCGGCGCCGATGGCCTGCCCCTTCGCCTCCGCCGCGTTGCGGGGCTCCGGAATCGCTGGCGCCGGCGCCGGCGCGTCGTTGCGGCGCGCTGCAGCACCGGCGGCACCCATGCCGCCGCCCATCAGGCCGCCGACGACTGCGCCGCCGGCTGCCGCGTTGGGCACGCCCTCCATCAGGCGCTGGTTGGGGTCGGCCCCCTGCAGCGCATAATTCTTGGCCATCTGCTCGGAGACGGACTGCGGCAATTCCTCAAGCAGGCCTTCGGCGACGACGCCGCGGCCGGCGCCGGAGAGGATCCGCCGGCCAAGGCCTCCCTGCACACCCTCGGCGAGGATCTTGGCCAGCGCGCGATCGCCCTGGCCGCCGAAGATGCCGGTGGCGACGCCGGCGATCAGCATGCCCTTCGTGGCGAGATCGTCAGTCAGTGCCGCCCGGGCCTGCACCGGCGTCTTGCCGCCCTCGATGAGCGAGCGGTAGGCCTCGGACTGCTGCAGCGTGGCCTCCGGCATCTTGCCGATGGCCTCGCGGATCTCGGCCGAGGTCTGGCCGCCGGCGATGACGCCTTCGCTGATGCCGCCGGCGATGAGCGCGGTGCGTGCCGCGGCAGCCGCGGCCACCTTCTCCGTCGCACCGCGAGCCAGCGCGCCGACATAGGCACCGCGGGCGAGGATCGCGCCGGGCACCATCGTGATGGCGGTACCGGCGGCGGATTCGGCGAGGCCGGACAGGTAGGACCGCGGATCCGTCCAGGCGGATCCCATGCTGTACGAGGTCGAGCCGTCGGGGTTCTGGCGCTCTTCCACCCACTGCTTCTCGCGGGCGGCGCGCATTTCCGGCGTCATGCCGGCGGTGAGGCGCTCGCGCCGCTCGTTGAACAGCGTCTCGCTGTCGCGGCCCCACATCCATCGATCGATCGAGTCGACGCCATCCACGATGGCCGGACCGACCTTGGGAATCGCCCGCACCACCTCACGCAGAGCGTTTGCGGTGCTATCGAGCCCGAGAGTGGCCGCGCGGCGGGTGTCGCCGGCGACGCCACCGGAGGCGTTCTGCTTGCGCCACTCCTCCTGCTTCGCCGCAAGGTCGCGCTCATCCACGATGGTGTAGCGGCCCGGGGCCTTGGCCTCCTGCTCGCGCTGCCAGGCGGCAAGCTCCTCGTCGCGGCGGCGCGCGTCCTCGACTTGGGCGACCTGTTCGGGCGACGGCTGGGGCGGTTTGGGCGCAGTGCTCGGGAAGAGCGGATCGATCGTCAGCGAACCGGGGGCGACACGGATCGGCTCAAGGGGGTTGCGCTCGGACACAGGGGGCCTCCACGGGTTGACGGCCGCAGGGAAGCAACCCGTTGAGCGCCACGCCCTGTGTCCGAGCCGGAGATGCGATCAGGCGCCGACCGAAGCGCACCCCCGTTCAACCTCTATAGAGTGCGTGCGCGTTACCGAGAACGGCCGGTTGGTTGACTTACAACGGATTTCTTGACTGCATGACATCATGAAAACGCCCTCTAAAAGAGACGTCCTGATCTCCATCCGCCTGCCGCGGGCTCTCGTTCAGGCCCTCGATGACTACAGGCGCGAAAGCGAGGATCTCCCCACGCGGCCGGAGGCAATCCGCCGCTGCATCGAGGGACAGCTGCAGTCGGCCGGCTATGCGGTCGAGAAGGGAGAAGCGCCTAATGTCTGACGGCTTTGATGTGCCCGACTGGACCGGCGCCCCGAGGCTTTTTGTAGTGACGCACCAGCTTCACGAAGGCCACGCGGTGACCTTCTACGTCGTGGCAAAGACGCCGGTAGAGGCGCTTGATCGCTCGATCGAGAACTCACCCTGTCCGATGCCCTACCGCTGGGAGATCGTCTCTCACCCGGTGCTGATGCCGCGAGATGAGAAATCGGCATGACCGGCCGGATCGGGTGCTGCGTCCCCTTCTGCCGGCGAACGCGCGGGCCGCGGAAGGGTGACCGCGTGCCGATCTCCTCCATCAGGGAGTGGATCTGCGCCGAGCACTACAGGGCAACGCCGGCCAGTCTTCGCCGCCGGCGTTCGCGGATCCTCCGCATGATCGACCGGGCGAGCGGGGTGCGGCTGTTCAGGCTCTACGACATCGACCGCCGCATCTGGGACCGGCTCAAGGCTGCAGCGATAGAGCGCGCGGCGGGGATCACCTCATGACCGCTGACCCTGCGGCCGGGATCCGCGCCCTCATCGCCGAAACCGAGGGCTGGCTGCATGACCATCGGTCCAGGCGAGATCGCCACGGCATGAGCAAGCACGACAGGGCCGGCGAGAGCATCGAGGCCCTGGCCTGTTCCATCCGCCTCCGCGCGCTGCGAGACGCGCTGCGCACCATCGAGCGAGAACCAAGATGACCGACAACAAGCAGGCCTTCCTCTGCCAGTGGAGGCCGCGCACCGGATCGTTCACCGCCCCATTCGACGTGGTCGTGATCGCCAGTGACAGCGCCGAGGCAGCGAGCATCGTGAAGCCGCTCGGGGCCGGTGAGCTCGTCGTGACCGGCTATCCCGTGCGCAATCTGCCGAACGGGCCCGTGCTGACGGCGATGGTCGATGAAATGCTGAATGACCTGCAGGCCATCGGCGAAGAATACGGCGTGCTGGGCGGGGAGAAGCGCACCGACGGGATCCGGCGGGTCCTCAAGGCGCAGCGCAGCACCATCGACCTGCTGCACGCCATCTGTGAGCGCTACGAAGAGGGCTTCGCGGATCCGGGCCGGTTCATGGACGAGATCCGCGACGGGCTGGGGCGACGGGATCCATTGAAGGTGGCGCTGCGGGAGGCTGTGACCGCGGGCACCGGCGTGATCGTCGTGGAGGGTGACGGCAAGACCACTACCCGCTCGATGCGGGAAATGTGGGGCGATGGCGGCGTCGCCAGCTCTTTACAGCACCAGCTCCGCACGGATGACGTCGCCAAGCTCCGCGAGATCGGCGAGCGATGCCTCGCCCTCATGCGGGAGACGCCGACACACACGTTGCGCCGCGCGCGGCTCGCCGACGTGCATGTCAGCCTGGTCGAGGCTGCCCGCAAGATCGAGGAGGCGATGCGCAATGTCAGGTGAATGCCGCCTCGCGCAGAAAAGGGCCGGCGGCGGCTGGCCGCGGTCGTGCCCCATCTGCGGCCTGTCCAAGACCTGCCAGCGCGGGCTTGAGGAGGTGCAGCTGGCGAACGGACGGTTCGAGATCCGCGAGGCGCGGGAGCGCACGCCGGCCTGCGAGCGGTGCCGGTTCTGGCGCGACAAGCTGTCGAATGCGGGCGAGTGCCGGAGGCGCGCGCCCGAGGTGTTGCCGGGCGCGGCTGGCTCCCACGGCCGGACGGTCGACTTCCTGACGGTCGCCAGCCGCTTTCCAGAGACGCACAAGGCCGACTGGTGCGGAGAATTCGAGCCGGCCGCCAAGGGGGATGCCGCATGAAGATGACCGCATTTACCCGCGCGATGCTGGCTGCCCGTCGGCAGCGGCGGGCTCTCGTCCGGCAGGGCTACGAAGAGGTGCCGTGCCCGATCATGGCCATGCACAACGGGGGCCGAATGCGCGAGCGCATCGTGGACGTGAAGATCTCAACCGATGGGCACGGGCTCTATGTCCTGACCGACGCGCGCCGCGACCTGGCGCTGATGGAGGCCGAGTACGGCCCGCGTACCAAGAGGAGCATCCTGTGAGCACGGTCGAGAACCTGCGCCCACATTATGAAGACGCGCTTGTCAGCCTCGCTGCCAAGGGCCTGTACGACCGTGAGCGCCATGGGCCGTTCCCGACACACCTTTGGGAGCCGCTACGCCAGAAGCTACAACAGCGGTGGCGGGAGGCCACTGGCGAGCAACAAGACATCCTAACGATTGCGAAAGTGGCACCATGACCATCAACACGTCGACGCGGCCCGCTACCATCGAGGAGATCGCCGCGGAAATGGATCGGCGCGGCATCGTGATCGAGAGCCTTGAGGCGACCATCGCGACGCTGACCGAGCGTCTCGCAGAAGCCGACGGTGCCCTTGCGACGGCGCGGGCCAATGATGTGCGGTCGATGGACATTCGCGATGTGGCCGTTGCCTTGCCGGATAGCGAGGCCGACCGTCTTCGTCGCATCTGCGAGCAAGCGTTAGCCGCTTCACAATGGGAGAAGCGTGCCAAAGCCACCGAGGCCGCCCTTGCCCTCTTCGCGGACATAGCCGGCGAGGGCGCTGAGGACTATCCCGACGACACGAAGGTGCTGGTGACCTTCGGCCGTGTCACCCACCACGCCCTTACCTTGGGCGACTTGCGCCGCGCCGCGGCAGTCTATGCCGCAAGCGCTCCCTGAATAGCGTCACCGCATAGCGAGTCCTGGGGCGGGCCGCCGCGGCGGCAGCGGCGCCACGGTTGGAGCCGCGCTAGGCTGATCCTGAACCATCGGGGACGGCGCATCGGGATTGCGCCGCTCCATCATCGCTCGCAGCGCCGGCGGCCATTCCGCCATGGGCACGCCTTGGCGGGCGAGGCGCTCGGCAACGCGCTGCGGCGACGCCCCGCGGTCAAGCTCGGTCTGCGCCGATGTGCGGACATTGGCGAACCGCTCCTGATCGTTGCGCGGCTGCGGGAAAGGCACCTGGGCGGCCGGCTGTTCGGACGAGGCCTCTCGCGCCGGCGCCGGCGCGCTGGCGGTTGGTGCCTGCTGGCCTGCGGGTGCCGGGGGCGGACCGCTGACCTGCCGCCGGTTCTCGTCATACTCACGGCGGTTGGCCCACATATCGGCGACGACGTCGCGAGCCGGCCGCTGGGCGGCAATCATCTCGCCGGGTGAGCCGTAGGACCGCGGCGCGGCGGCAGCCGGTGCGGGGGCGCTGGTCGGGGCAGCGGGCGGAGGCGCGGCGGGCGTCTCGTAAGCCTGCTCGTGGGTCTGCTCCCCGCTGGGCGGCGTGGATCCGGTGGTGGCGGGAGCTGCCTCGGGGGCCGCGGCAGCGGCGGGGCGAGGCGCGGCCGCACCTCCCACGGGCTTTTCCGCAGCGCGCGGGGCCGGAGCGGGCCGCGCCGGGCGGCGACTGCCGAACAGGTTGCTAAGGCCCGGCATGCTGAACGATCCCGCGCTCGGCATGCTGAACGATCCGGCCGGAAGCCCGCCGCGCAGGCGATCCTCTTCGCCGGGGGCAAGGCTTTCGCGGTCGCGAAGCAGCATCAGGCGATCGCGCTCGGAAAGATCGCTGCGGCCACCGTTCGCCGCGGCGGCCTGCTGCGGGCGCGGCTGGGGCGCCGGCGGGTTTGCCGGAGCGGCGGAATTGCTGCCTTCCGACGGTGCCGCGGCGCGACGCCGGGCGGATCGGGTCGGCGCTGCCTGTGCGGGAGCCGGCTCGGCGGCCGGATCCGGACGGGGTTGCGGCACCGGCGCCTCGCGCGGCGCGTTGGGCACCTCCACCGAGACGCTGGCACGACCACCGGCCGCACCGGATGCCGTTCCGGTAGCGGTACCGGTCCCGGTCGGGCTGGGCGCCATCTGCGGATCCGTCGCCGAGTCCACCTCCCCTGCCCTCAATGCGCGCGGTGCCACCGCGCGAGCCTGAAGGCCAAGGCCCGGGGCCGGACGCACGGCGGAGGTCGCGCCACGGCCGCCCTGGCTGACGCCGCCGCTGGCATAGGCACGCGCCTCAAGGTCGCCGTTCTCGACGCGGGGCTCGGTCGGCGGGCGATCGTCGCGGTAGATCTCGGGCGAGCCGACCGGACCGGCCTCGCCGGCGCGCAGCGGCGGCTGGTTATCGGCAGAAGCGCTGGCACGGCCGCCGGGCGCGACGCCACCGCGGGCGGCGGCGGCCGGATCGATCGCCGCGTTCTCGACACGGACCGGCATCGGGGGCGCATCGTCGCGATAGATCTCCGAGGACGCGACGGGGGCCGCTTCGCCAGCACGAAGAGGAGGCTGCAGATTGTCCGAGGCGGCGGCACGGCCGCCACCGGCGACGCCGGCCCGGCCGCGGCCGTAGCCCTCGGGACCGGCGGCGGCCATGGCGTCGGCGGTATTGCCGGGGCCGGCGCCCGGCGTGCGGCGGAACACGTAGTTGGGCATGGCGCCACGGACCGCCGCATCGACGCCGCCGGCGGCCGGCTCGGTGATGGCGAGGCCGGGAGCGTTGCGACGTGCCGACGAGACAAGGCCCTCGATCTCGGGGTTCTGCTGGATCTGCTGGCCGGCATCGGCCGGGACCTGATTGTCGAAGATCGACGGGATCTGCAGGGCGCCGGGCTCGACGCGGATCGGCTCCGGCAGGTCGCCGGCTTCGGAGCTGCTGGTGAATTGGCGATTCCCGCTGCTGCGGCCACCATTGAGGAAGCCGGTGTAGAGCTGCCCGAAACGGCTGTTGTAGCCGCTGACCGACGTGCCGTTGACGTCCTGGCGGGCCATGCGGTTCATCCCGCCCTCGCCGGCGAACCATGCGCGCGAGGCACCTTCGGCGCCGTACCTGCCCATGTATTGGCCGAACTGACCGCGGAACACCGCATCCTGCGCCTCGCGGTTTTCGAGGAACTGCTGCGGGGTCAGACGCTGGCCGTAGTGGCGCTCGGTCCACGAGGGAATGTTCTCGCCCATGACCTGATAGGCGCCATAAGCACGGTCGCCGCGGTTGGTGACGGGCCCAAGCGCCGAATAATTCCCCTCGGCGGAGCCGCTCTCGATCGTGCGGATGCTTTGCGCCGCCGCGTTGAGGTCGCTGGGCCAGTTGGTTGCGCTGCTGCTGCTCGGGCCGTTCGGCGATGCCGGCGATCCGCCTTCGGTCGAGGCGGCGGAGACATCGGACATCGGCTTGTCGGCCGCCTGGGCGCCATCGCTGCCACTACCGAAGATCCCGGCAAGGCCGCCGCGCTCGTCCCACCGATCGCGGGCAGCGGAGCCGAGCTGCAGGCCGCCGGCGAAGCCGTGCCAGAATGTCATCGCGGTGCTCCGTAGATCTGCAGGCCGGGCGCGCGGGCGTTGGGGGGGCTGATCTGCTGGCGCCGCATGATCCCGGCGCGCAGCGATTCCGGCCACGCGTCGACGGGGATACCGGCTCTCTCGAGCCCGCGGGCAACGTTGTCGGGGCTTTCGCCCGCGGCGATGGCACGTTCGGCGCCGGCGCGGATGGCGTCGCGCTGCTCCTCTTCGCGCGTCACCGGACCGGGGCGCATGGCCTCGGCGACGGGCGATGCGGCCGTGGATCCCGGGCCCGGGGCCGGAGCCGGTACCGAGGGCGCGATCGGGCGCGGCGCCGGACGCGGGGATCCACCATAGGCGGCCTCGCGGGTCGCGACGTCCTGCGCCGATGGTCCGGCCGGCGGGCCGGCAGCCTGGCCGGTGACGTTATCGAAGGCGACGCGGGCGCGCGGTGCCGCACCGGCGCCGGCAAGCCCGGGCGAGGCGCTGCGCTGGGTCGGGGGCACGCGGGACTGCGCACGGTTCTGCACCAGCTGGTCGCGCTCGCCCTGGTCGAGATCCGCCCACGGCCGCATCGGGGTCGTGTCGCGGCGGGTGACGTCGGTGCGGCGCTCCTCGTACTCCTTGCGCACCTGCTCCTCGGCCGCCTGCCACTCGCTGCGCTCGGTCGAGCGCTGCGTCTCCTGCTGCTTGGCGCGCGCCTCGTCCTGCTTCCGGCGATCCTCGAACGCGGCCTGCGGATTGAAGAACATCGCCGCGGCGCGCGGAATGTCACCGGGCGCGACATCGCGCTCGATGGTCTTGCCGTCCTCGCCTTGGAACTGCATCCGGTAGCCGATGGTGCGCTCGTTCTCGCCCTCGCCCTCCACGATCGGCCGGAACCGGAACTGGCGATCGCCACCGTAGGCGGTGATGGCCTGCGCGCGTTCGAGCTGCTGCAGGCCGCGGGCCATCAGCTGCGGGTCGTAGGATCCATCGGGCTTGCGGGCCATCTCGAACATGACCATGCCGTTCTGGAAATGGGCGATGCCGCGGCGGGCCTCGTCGCTCTGCACCCACTGCTGGAACTGGCGCGCCTTCTCCGGCTGGCCTTGGCGGGCATAGCCGTCCTGAATCTGGCGCCAGTAGCGAGCCTCCACCTCCTCGCGGTTGCCGCCGGCGGCGATCTCATCGTTCGCCTGGCGACCGATGGCGGCCAGCTCCTCGGTGTTGGCACGCTCCTGCGCGCGGGCGTCACGCGCCTCCTGCCGGTCGAGACGCCGCTCCCTGCGGTCATCCGCCGCTTCGCGTGCCTCCATGCCGGAGCGCAGGCCCTGCACGAAGCTCCCAATCCCAAGACCAAAGGACATCAGGCGGCCTCCCGCTGCTCGGCGCCACGGCGGGGCGCGGCGATGATGATCCCGACGGCCGGCTCACGACGGCGCCGCTCCGGCGGCATGTCGCGCCCGCGCATGCTCTCGACGTTGTCGGGGGTCGGCTCGGCGCCGACCGCATCGGCGATGGCGTCGATCTTGCGGTCGAGATCCGCGATTGCCGCATGGTGCAGCCCGAGCATGTCCTGCACCTTGATGGTCTTGCCGTCGCCCTTGCCGGTGGCGCGCTGCATGTCCTGCGCATAGGGGCCGATGTGCTCGCCTTCGTCGGCGACGCCGGGCTTGTAGCGCCAGGACTCGGACGGCGCCTCCCGGACGGCTTCGAGTGCCATCCCGGGCGGCAGCGGCCGCTTGTCGGTCTTCACCTCCTCGTCGGACATGAACAGGCCGGCGAGCCCGCCGATGGCGGCACCGAAGCCCGAGGCGGACTGCGCGGCCATCATCTGCGAGGCCTTCCACGCGTCCACCTGCGTCGCGTACTGGCGGTTGAGGGTGTCGCCCATGCCGGCATAGCCGCGCATCGCGCCCTGGAAGCCGCTCGACATGATGCCGGTCGAGGAGTTGAACAGGCTCTGGTTCTGCTGGGCGTTGCCGACGCCCATGCCCATCGTGTTGATGGAGGTCTGCGCCGCCGCACCTGCAGTGCCGGCACCAGCGGTGATGCCCTGCAGCCCGAGGGCGGCGGCGGCCGACGACTGCGCCGGCAGGCCGCGGCCGAGATTGGCGACGTCGGCCGTCAGGGCAAGGCCGGTGGCGCGCACCCGCTCGCGGGCCGTGTTCTGCGCACCTGCGGCGGCGAGCGCGGTGCCCATGTCGGCGGCGCGATTCAGGCCGCCGAAGCGGCCGGAATTCGGGTTGACGCCCATGGACGCGGCTTCGCGCTGGGCGGCCTCGCGCTGCTGGGCGGTCGAGCTGACGACATCGGCGCGAGCCTCGGCGGCCATGGCCGCCTGTCGCTCCGGCGAGTCGTACTCGGTCGCCTGCTTGATGAACTTGTCCTCGACGGGCCGGAACACCTGCTCATAGCGGCGCCGATCGTCGCGGGCATAACCGGCCTGCTCCTCGCCAAGCGCCAGCTGCTGCTCGGTGACCTGCCGGGCGAGGTTCTGGTTGTCCTCGGCCAGGACCATCTGCCGATTGCTGATGTCCTTGGTGAGGGCGTCGAGCTCGCCCTGGCGCTGCGTCGAGGTGGCGAAGGCCTCCTTCGAGAAGTCCAGCCACTTTTCGCCGGTTTCGGCCTGCATCACCGCGGCACGGCCGATATTCGGATCCGGTGCCGGCGCGCTGGGAGCGCTCTTGCCCATGGGACGCCTCTCGTCGTGTGACGAGCGCGTCCTACGCTGCGTGCCGCACTATAGCGCGGGCACGCGGTTTGAGCCAACGGCAGTCTTCGCGGAGGAGTCCGAACAGGATCATGTCCTCTCCGGCCGGCCCGGCGCGGCGCAGGCGGCCCTCCTGGGCGAACCCGAAATGCCGGCACATCGCCAGCGACGGGTCATTGTGCTCGCTGACGAGCGCGGTGATCCGCCGGTTTCCGACCTGCAGGAACGGGTAGGCCATGGCGTGCACGCAGAACTCGCGGGTGAACCATCGGCGCGAGCCGTCGGACACCACGTGGATGAGGCAGTCGCCGTCGCTCCACGTGTCGAAGATGACGACGCCCCGGATCTCGCCGTCGGTCTGTCGCCCGATCGCGTGCGCGTCCTGGCGGAAGCGGAACCCGGGATAGCCCATGCGATCGACCGCCCACGCGAGGAGGCGGTCATTGTCGTGATAGACAAGCTCGGAGGTCACCGCTGGCTCCTGCGCACCAGTCCCCACTCCTCAAGGACGCGGATCGGTTCCTCGCGGCCATAGGTGATCGCGTGGTCCACCCCTCTTGTGAGGCAAAGGGTCTTGATCTCCAACTGATCAGCGGTTGGTCTGCCCTTGTCCCTCTTCAATTCGATGAAGCCGACGCCCCGCGGGCCGATGCAGATGAGGTCGGGAAGGCCACGCTTCAAGCCGTACTGGCCATGGGCATTCTGGTTGGGGATGGCGGCCACCAGCGTGTCAGGCAACCCGAGGGCCTTCCAGTGCGCGATCACGGCGCGCTGGATCTCGCTCTCACGCATTGATGAGGCGCGCCTGTATCGCCTCGATGAGCGCGACGAGGCGGCGCTGGATCTCGGCGACGTCCTTCTGCAGCGCGTCGAACTCGGCCTTGGTCGGCGTCGAGCCGGCCGCCGCGACCGATTGCAGCCTGGTCGACATGCGCATGAGCCCGTCGAGATCCTGCAGGCGGACGGCGGCCTCTGCGATGGCGCGCGGGCGCCGCCCGTCGAGCGTGGCGAGACGTTCCTGCATCAGCTCGGGCGTCATGGTCATGAGGTGAGATCCGCCATGCTGGTGGCGAGCGTGATCTGCTTCACCGAGACGTTGCTGCGCACGGCGATCTCCCATGACCGCGCCTTGAAGCCGGCCGGCAGCCGCACCGGCCGGTCGAGATGGCGGATCGAGAATTTCGGCTCACCATCGGCAATGACGATGGCCTCGAATTCGGGGCCGGAGATCGCTGCCAGCGAGACGGAGAACACGTCGCCGCCGACGAGAAGCTCTCCGATGGGCTTGGCGTTGATCGGCGCTCCGAGGTCACTGATCGGAATGGCCGCTGCCAGCTGCGCCAGCACCGCGGCGCGATCGGCATCGAGCGCCGCCTGGTCGGCGGCCGTGAGGGCTGCAAGCGAATCCACAAGGATGACGCCGAAGTTGTGCGGCGCCGGCAGGAGGAACTCCTTGCTCGACCACGACAGCACGTTGGGCGATCCCTCGGTCGGGTGAAGCTCCTGCACCTCGCCGGATCCGGGGGCGCAGTAGTAGAGCGCGCTGTTCCGCAGGTCGTACCAAGCGGCGCCGGCGGTGATGGTGTGGCGGACGAGGAAGGCCGTTCCGGACAGGTCGATGGCGAAGGCGCCGGCATTGCGCCGCGTCCCCACCATCGTGTCGTAGAACATCATGTAGCGCTGGCCGAGCTGGGATCCGATGGCGGTCTGCGGGGACAGGGCCTGCCAGTCGTCCTTGCGGAAGAGGTTGCCGGTGACGAGCGAGGGCGTCCCGCCGGCCGACATCGACACGAGGCCGTCATGGCTGGGATAGCAGACGGCGAAGCCGAGGTTCACGACGCCCCGGGCGTTGATGCAGGGCAGGTTCAGCTCGATGCGCTTCTGCGCCATCGTGCTGGGATGCGTCCCCTGGGCGACGTAGGGCTGGCCCTCGGTCATGATGAGGAGCGTGGTGTCGATCGCGGCCAGCGCGACCACGGGATAGTCCACCGTCAGGACGTACTTTTCCGGCCAGGCATGCGGCCGCCACGGCTCGCAGAAATATACGTCGCGGCCGGTGAACGCCGCCATCATGCCGTTCGCCATGGAGACAAGGCCGGTCAGTCCATCGGGCGGTGCGTTCCAGTCAGCGCTGGGCAGGCTCTCGCCGAAGGTGTCGACCGGGACCGTGTCCGTGAAATCGCTGTTCGAGGCGTTCCGCTCGGCGATGAGGTAGAGATAGGTGCCGACCTTGCCGGTCTGGCTTCGATAGATCCGCTGCTTGGTGATCCCGCGGCCGGCGGGGGCGCTGGCGAAGCCGGTGAGGGTGACGGTCTTGCCGGACTGCCACAGCAGCTCATTGCTGACCGGGCACGGTTCGCTCTCCTCGCCGAACGAGGTCACCCACGTATAGACGTAGAGGCGCGTGAACACCTCGCCGGTACCGCTGCCGGTGGCGGAAGCGGTGAGCGCCGCGGCGGGCGGCGGCAGGGCCAGCGGATAGACGACGCCGGCCACCTGCATCTTCGGGGCGCCGTCGCCGGTGTAGTAGAGCCGGTCCTGCGCCACCGGACCGGGGGCGAAGTGGACATCGCCGGCACGCGACAGCCAGGTGCCGTTGTGGCGGTAGATCGTGCGGTGGTTGGCCGTGACGGTGGCGACGAGGCGCGAGCGCCGTGTCGGCGTCAGGCCGCCATCGTCAAGGCGGACGTCCCAAGCCTCGCGGGCGCCGGCATCGGGCAGCATTGTCGGCAGCACGCGTGGCTGCTCGCCCGAGAAACCGGTGATCCCGACCTTCATGGCATTAACCCCACGGCGCGGTGACGTCGGCGAACGCCTGCTCGATTGCCGCAAGCGTGGTGACGGTGCCCGCATCGATCGCCGCCAGCACCTCGCCCTCTCGAGCGAAGCAGGCATCGACATGGGCGAGCACCGCGGCCGACAGCGCCGTGATCGTCGCGGCATCGAGCGCGATGAACTGGCCGTCGGCGCCCTTCCACTGCGTGACGAAGCCGGGATCGGCGACCGCCTGGATGCGGGCGCCCATGATCATCATCTTCGAGCGATCATCAGTGTGCACCGAGATCCCGCTGACGGTGATGCCGCCGGTTTCGCGGCGCCACCGCGCATCGGCTGCTGCGGCTCGCAGCTGGGCGGCCGTCGGCGGACGCGGGGCGCGCTCCGCGTCGAATGCGGCCAACTCGGCAGGCGAAAGCGGGACACGCACGCCATCGACATACCTGCAGGGGGTGGTGTCGGTGCTCATCAGACGATGCCCTCAAGCTTGTAGTGGCCGGAGATGGTGCCGGACCCCGGATAGATCTGGATGGCGTTGTTCGCCTCGTTGTTGTTTCGGGCGCCGCCGGCCGTGAGGAAGCCGACGGGAGCGGCGTTCGCTGCGGTGTAGTAGGCGGTGCTGCGGGACCGGAAGAACGTGCGAACGGTGGCATCACGGGCGTCGTAGATGTCGAGCTCGTTCCACACCCGCTGGTCGGCGGTGGTGCCGATCACACCCATCAGTTCGCAGAAGCTGTTGTTGGTCCAACCGGTCCCGACCGCGGAGCCATTCGACTTGTAGAGCCAATCGTAGCTGTAGTCGGAGGCGCCGGTTGCCCACGTCGCGCCGCCGTCCGTCGAGGTCCGCATGACCAGCGCGGCGGCAGCCGACATGATCGCGCGAGTCGTCAAACGGAAGCGCCGGAAGCCCTTGGGCAGGGTGATCGTGAGCGACGAGGCCGCGCTGAACGACACCTCGGCGAGGAGCGCGGTGTCGGAGAGGTAGAACACCTCCCAAGTGCCGATGCCGTTGGAGACGAGGTAGCACTGCTGGCCTTGGGACATCGTGAACGACGTCGGCGAGCCGAGCCCGCTATGGACGCGGAAGACGTCGGTAGAGGACCGCTGGAACGTCACCGTGACGGCATCGAGGACCTTGAACGGGCCGAGCACCGTGCCGGCGGGGTGGCTCGCCGCGGCGGGGATCGTGATCGTGTGATCCGCCGAGAACGGCAGCCACGCCTGATTGGTATCGGCAGCGGCGGCGGTAACGCCCGCAGTCGAGCTGCGGAGGCCCTTGATGCCGTTCAGGTTGGCCGAGTGGAGCATCTCGCGCCAGGCTTCCCACGTCCACACGCCTCCGGTTTCCGAGCCGCCGCGGATGAAGGTGCGGCTGGTGGTGTACGAGGACAGGATCTGCGTGCGGGTGTTGCCGCCGCCGAAAACTGCGAGCGAGAAATAGGAGACATCGACACCGGCCGGGCCGTTCGTCGGCGTGGCCGCGAGATAGTAGGAGCCCGGGTTGGTCAGCGCATTGATGTTGGGGTTCGCCGCGCTGATGATCTGCTGCTGGAAGTAGCGCGCATCCTGCTCGGTCTGCGACAGCTCGGCCCGATACCATGCGCCCCACGTGCCGGAGTTGAGGTGGCGCCGGAAGATCTTGGTATTGGTGCCCACTGCGGACAGCGCCTGGACGGTTTGCACCGCGAAATTCGCGTTTATGGCGGACTGGATGGTCCAGCCCACCCAATAATCGGTGCCGGCCGCACCATCGGGGGTGTTCTGGACGTTCTCGGGTGTGCCGCGGTTTGAGGCGTAGAAGCCGGTGGCCGTGGCGGTATTCCAGTCGTTCACCGCGGCGCCAGTGGCGCGGAGGCGGGTCGGAAGCCCACCCTCGGGGATGGTGCCCGTGGCGTTGGCGAGATCGAGGTAGTAGGCCGCGCTCTGCGCGTCGAGGAGATCGGCATCGAGGCCGGATCCGGTGCCGTCCACTGTCAGCAGAAGCGCGAGCACGGCCGCCGCATTGAAGCCGCTGGCATCGAGCTTGGCGGCAAGGATGGTGAGGATATCGGACAGGGCGCCGGCGGTGAGGCGGTGATCGACGCGGGCGCCGGACGAGAACGCCTTGGCGGTGGTGCCCTCCTGGGCGCGGGTCACCGTGAGGTTGGCGCCGCTGCGCGCCGTGCACCGCATCACCTCGATGTTGCCGGAGCCGTCCACGACGGTGATCGGCGCCCAATCGCCACCGGTCGGGCTGGGGAACAGCGCCGCGTCGCCGGACTGCACCGTGATGGTGGTGGAGCCGGTGGTGATCGAGGTCGCGAGGGTCGAGGTCGCGTTGTTTTTGAAGACAGGTGCCACGATCAGGACTCCCGGATCCGGAGGCGAAAGGAGATCTCTTTGGTGCGGCCCTGCGCGGTCACCGCGCGCACCGTGACGATGGCGGTGTCACCGGTCACGCCGCCGGAGATCCACACCTTCACGGCATCGGACGAGACATCGACCTGATCGGCGGTGGCCGTGGATCCGGTGATGGTGGCCGTGGCGGACTGGATGACGTCGCCGGTCGGCAGCCAGCGCGCACCGAAATCGACGTCGTAGTCGAGCCGGTCGGCTGGATCCTTGGCGACGTTGACGGTCAGCGCGCTCATGGGCCCCTCGATGTGAACTGGCGGGACGTCTGCTCGAGCGGGACCACCAGCACGCGCTCGCGGGGCGCCCGCTGCCGGTAGCGCCAGAACAGCGAGCCGGCGCCGGCGATCGTGATGGTGCCGGCCGCCGTGAACTGCGCGCGTCTGGTGGCGGCTGCGACGGTGGCGAGGACGAGATCGCTGGCCGAGGACATGCCCTGCCGGCGGCGGAACAGCGCGACATTGCCGGCGGCGAGGGTGGAGACGGAGGAGATGCCCTGTCGGCGGCGGAACAGCGCCACCTGCCCTGCGGTCATGGTGGAAGCGCTGCGCATGGAATGGCGCTGCGAGAAGCGGGCGACGGTGTCGACGGCCATCGTCGCGGTCGCGCTCATCTCGTGCGTGACCGAGCCTCCGTTGAGCACGAAGGCGTTGAGGACGTCGCCGTTGACCGCCCCGCGCGACATCAGGTCACCGTGAGGTCAAGCTCGCCGATCCGGATGACAAGCTCATCCGTGACGGCGATGGTCTTGGAGGCGGTGAGCGCGCCGGAGAACAGGCAGTTGCCGGCGCTCGGCGCGTCCCAAATGGCGAAGTGGGTCACGACGACGGCCGAAGCGCCGTTGTTGGCCGGGAACAGCACCTGCAGGGCGTTCTCGATCGCCTTGGCGGTGGCCGCGGTGAAGCCGGTGCCGACCGCGCCGGCCTGGGCGGGATCCTGCCGGGCATAGGCCGGCCAGTTGCCGACCGTCACCTCGTTAGCGCCGGTGAGCCCTGGATCTGCGGTGTGGAGGGAGATCCAGACGCGCGACGGCGCCGTGAAGGCGACGCCGCGGAACAGCAGGTCGAGGATCTTGTTGCCGGCGTAGGTGGAGGCGGGCACGGAGCTCTCCCGGTCAGGGAGCGCGTCCTACGCTGCAGGCGGCACCATAGCTTTTCGGTCCGGTGGTCGCAATGCGGGCGCTGTCACCGCCCGCATCGGGGCTGATCCCTTGCGTTTTACCAGCCACGGCCTGCCGCCTACACCACCGTCCCTGTCACGGGACGCCGGCTGATTTCCAGCCGCTCCCGCTCGGTGTCGTCGGGCCCGATGGGTCCGACCACCTTCGGCGGTTCCTTGCAGCGGTCCTTGCACCGCATCCGGCGGGCGAACAGGTGCAGCGGCACGTCGTCCGGATAGGCCGGCAACAGATCCCACGGCACATCGACGGTCTTGCAGGCGCACCGCAGGCGGAGGTGCGTCTTTCCCGCGGCGATGGCGTCGGCCTTGGTCCGTGGATCCATGTCGCGATGATAGATCCCGGCCGGCCCATGAAAAAGGGGCCGCCTGTCACCAAGCGGCCCGAAGTCTAGGGAGGAAACGCCCAAGAAGGGCTGCGTGGTCAAGCAAGGGGCTTTACCGCGCCTCCGGCCATTCGCGGCCGAAGATCATTCCGCCTCACGCGAGCGAGCGGCGGTGAAAGTGTCGGCGGTCCCACCACACGTCGAGGAAGCGACGAAACCGGGTCGACCTGGCGGCGAGCGAGGACAGCACGAAGGCGGTGGCGGCGGTGACCGTGGCGACAGCCAGGGCGCCGAGCATGATGTGGAAGGGCGCCGGCAGGATCGGCAGCACGTCGCGCAGCATCTGCGGATAGTGCTCATAGACGCCGGGCGCGATCACGAGGGCGGCGAGCCCGACGGCGACGACAAGGCTGATGGCAGCGCCGATGAGGCAGAAACGGGCGTAGCGCGTGGTCTTCATGCTGGCTCTCCTGCTTTGCCGGATCCGCCGGCGCGGGTCAGAAATAGCTGGGCTTGGTGCGGGCCTTGGTCCGCAGCTGCGTCATCTGTTCTTTGACGCGGATCGAATCGATCTGCTGCTCCCACTTCCCCCACAGCGCCGCTCCCAGCTGGGGATTGGCGATCTCAAGGTTGTTGGTGAGGAGCACCTTGGCCGCGGCGGCGCCGGCGAGCGCGTCATGCCAGCGATCGGCGATCGCCTCGGGGATGGTGAGGGCGTCGCGGGACGGCTTGAGGATGAGGCGCACCGACAGGTCACCGGGCTGGCGGGGCACCACCGCGACCGTGTTCCACGCCTTCTGCACGATGTAGCGGGCCATGCCGTCATTGTCGGTGTAGCGGAACTCCCAGCCCGGCTGGTTGTCGTCCAGCCAGGCGACATCGACGGCTTCGAGCGGGCGCTGGTCGAGATAGGCGGCTTCGATGCGGATGATCTGCGCATCCTGCGTCGTCATCACCGCCTCGCATTCCGGGGTGGTGACCTTGAGCGTCTCGGATTCGCGCCACGACAGGCTTGCCTCGCAGAGCTGCATCGCGGCTTCGCGCAAATATCGGATCGCCAGCGGCTCCGGGCAGGCCGGCACATGCACGAGCACGTCGGGCAGAAGCTCCTCGAGCTCGATCATCGCTTACGATCCCGGTTCGGACTGGTGGCGGCTTCGACCTGGATCTTGAGGCCGATGGCGGTCGCGAAATTCTGGTAGTGGATCGCGGCGCGGCCCTGATTGGCGGCGAAGTCGTCCTTCTGCTGGGCGCGATAGACGACATAGTCGACCACGGCGCCCGAGTAGATCTGGTCGAGGCCGACGTCGCCGCCATAGCTCGCGACGTCATCGGGTGCGGCGCTTGGGGTCAGGAGCGGCGGGCGATAGGAGACGACGCCCTCGATCACGCCGGTACCGGTGTTGCCCGGGTACACGTAGAATTCGAGGGGGTTTTCCTCGTCAAAGATGAACTGCCGCACCTCCTTGCGGAACGGTACGCGCTTGGGGTCGTGCCAGTCCGGTTCGGAGGTGTCGAGGAGAGAGCGGATCACCGGCCGGATCGCCCGGCCGCCGATGCGCGTCTGACCGCTCACCGTCACGTTGCGCGTCACGCCGATCAGGCGCAGCGGGGTCGGAGATCCCGATGTCGGCACCTTCTGCAGCGTGCCTTCGACCATCGGGATGGCAATGGTCATCGATTTCGCCGACGGCTTGGCGAGGAGGATGGCGTCAACCGCCTCGTTCACCCACTCGACAAGCTCGGGCAGCGGCCAGCGCGTGTGGTCCTCGTCCTGCAGGAGGACACCGGCGCGGGTGAGGATCTGCACGCCGGACAGCATGGATCAGGCCTCGGGGTTCGCCTTGGGCTTGCGACCGCCGCGGCCCTTGGGCTTCGTCGCGGGCGGGGTGGCGTTGGCCTCGCCGTGCTCGCTTTCGGGCGTGCTGGGGGCACCTTGCTGCTCGCCGGTGGCGCCGGCGCCGCCCTGGGGCTGCTGCCCGCCGGCGCCGCCCTGGGGCTGCTGCCCGCCGGTGCCGCCCTGCTGCTGCTCGCCGGTGGCGCCGGCGCCGCCCTGGGGCTGCTGCCCGCCGGTGCCGCCCTGCTGCTGCTCGCCGGTGGCGCCGGCGCCGCCCTGGGGCTGCTGCTCGCCGGTGCCGCCCTGCTGCTGCTCGCCAGTCGTGGCGGCGCGGGCGCGCTTCGGCTTCGGCTCCTCCGGAACCTCCGGCACCTCGCGATAGTGGGTCACCGCGAGGAATAGCGAGCGATCGAGAAGGTTCAGGACCCTGGCGACATAGCGGCCGTGCTGGTCGCGCGAGAAGTCATAGGTGGTGCCGTTCACGTGCTGCGTGGCGGCCCCGAGGGTGCATTCGATGAGAGACATAGCGGCGCGTGTCCTTGAGAGAGGGGAGCCGCCGGCGCTAGGCCGGCGGCGGGTTGAACGCGGGCTTACTCGGCCGCGTACAGGACGGTCAGGCCGATGGTGCCGGCCTGCGGCGTAGCCGCCGCAGCGGCCACCTTCACGCCGATGGCACGCTGGATGTTCGCGCGGCCGGTGCGGAAGGCCGTGACGATCGACGGCTCCACGACGCCACCGGTGCGACCGATGGTGGCGCCGGCTACGAACTCGGCGCCGCAGGTGCGGGACTGGTTCGGATCGCCGGCCTCGCCCGACATGATGCCGACATCGAGCGACAGCGTCGGCGTGCCGTTGCTGTCGAGATCATCGCAGTCGAAGGCGACGATATCGACCACACGGCACCCGGCGGGGATCACCGCCAGCTCGAAAATGTCGTTGAGGGCGAAGTTGGCCGGAACGCTCATGGCGAAGCGTGCAGCGCACACCATGCCGGCAACGGCGGGATACGGGACATCCTTGATGCCCTTGACGTGGTCGCTCTGAAAGATGGCCATGGACGGCTCCTCGGCGAAGATGATGGGAGGGAGGATGCGAGCCCGGCTCGATAGCCGGGCTCTGATGCGTCACTGGATCCCGGGCGATCAGCCCGGGTTGGCCGCGTAGGTGTCGATGGAGAGAACGCCGAAGTCCGCGCCGTTGAAGCGGGTCTTCTTCTGGCCGACGATGAAGCCGGCCATGACCTCCATCTCATTGCCGTGGTCCTTCGGCTCCTCGTTCCAGAAGGAACGCATGCCGTTGTTCGAACCGTAGGCAATGACGCCGGCCTGACGCCCGAGGAAGAGCGCGCGGGCGGCGGCGAGGTTGGCGCCGGAGCCGTAGTCGTTGAAGCGGATCACCGACTCGTGGGCGTGGAGGACGACGTTCTTGATCATCCCGAGGCCGCCCTTGAAGATGGGGTTGTTGCGCCCCTCCGCCTGGGCGGCGGCCTTCTGCACCTCAAGCCAGCCGGTGACGCCGCTCTCCTGCCGCAGGTCATGCTCCTGGAAGGGAGACATGAGGCAGACGTAGTGCGACTCGCCGTTGATCATGACCGGCATCATGTTGGCCTTGGTCGGGTCCACCGCGCGCATCATCTGCGCCTTCACCGCGGCGCGCTCGATGACGACACGCGACATCGTGGAGGCCGTGGTGACGTTGGCCTTGGCCGTGGCCGTGCCGCCGTACATGAGGTGGGCCGAGTCGGGCGCCTGGATGGGGTTGTTGGCATAGCCAACCCACGACGCCGGCTCGAAATAGTCCTCGTTGATGCCGCGGGCACCCGAGAGGTAGATGAACATCGCCTCGTCGTGGTACTTCGCCCAATAGTCGGAGAGGCGATCCTTGGCGATCGAGCGCAGATTGTGGGTCGTGCGCTTGCGGGTCATGCGACCGCCAGACGACACGGTCTTGCGCATCTGGTCGATGCTGATCGTGTCGGTGAAGAAGCGCAGGTTCTCCGCCTTGCCCTCGACGCGATCATCGCCATAGGTCGGCGTGCCGCGCAGCTGCACCGAGACGTCGAACGAGATCGTGTCGCCGGCCGCCGATTCCAGATCGGTCAGCTTCTGCACGAGGCTGTTCTGGCTCTCGCCGATGAACTTGCGTTCAAAGTACGCTTTGCGGAGGACTTCGAGGAAAAGGGTACCAGACCACCGCTTGGCGGCCTTCGGGTCACCGACAGGGATATTCGTGGGTCCAGCCATGGACGCGGCTCCTGTTGTCAGGAGCGCGTCCTACGCTCTGTGTTCGCTTGGCCTTTTTAGCTGCAATCAGCCGGCCGCGCAATTGAGGGCGTCGTTATCCGCACCGAGGCGCGGGCGAACGCCGGATAGACCGGGCGCGAAGGCGGGCGGGTGGATCCCGAAGAAATCCCGCTCGACGCGCAGCCGGGTCAGGATGGCGAGCCGGACCTTGCGGCCGGACCGATCCAGCACCTTGATGGCGGCGCCGGTGTCCGGACCATCGCCGATCCGGACACCTTCGTTGGGCTCCAATGTCAGTATCAGCACCAGCCCCCTCCCCTGCGCCCTACGCGCCCTGCTCGTAGCGCTCGCGCTGCTCGTCGGTGAGCTTGGCCAGCGCCTGCTCGTATTTCAGCGGATCCGTCTGCAGGAGACGGTCGAGGTGGGCGAACTCGCTGCCCTGGCCGGTGTCTTCCAGCGCCGCGGCCGGGATCGTGGCCAGCGAGGGAGGAATGGCCGGCGGCGGCGGAAGCGTCTTGCCGGCCGGGGCGCCCTTCGCGGGCTGGGCACCCGCGGCCTGCTGGGGCGCTCCGGTGAACCGGGTTAGCTCGGCCTGCACCTGCTGGTGCGCCTGGTGAAGGATGGCGGGGTCGAACGGCCGCTCGGAGTTGTTCTGCAGGCCGCGCACCGCCTCATCCAGCATCTTGAAGAGGAGCGAGCCAGGCTCGTACTGCGGATTGGCTTGGATGAAGGCGGTGGCCGTCTGCTTCCAGCCTTCGAGCTGCGTGTCGTAGGAGATCTCGGCGCGCAGCTTGGCCTCGCGCAGATCGGTCTCCTCGCGATTCAGCGCCGACAGCTTGGACTGGAACTCGGCGCCGGTGAGATCGCCATCATCGAACTGCCGGGCAAGCTCGGTGCGCTGCTGTTCGAGCGTGGAGATCCGCCGCTCATAATCGGCGGGCATCTCATAGATCGGGAACGGCGCGGCCGCCGGCGGAGCCGCGGTGTCCTTGGACTGCTCCGCCGGCGGCGGGTCGCCAGCGGCGGGCTTCGCCGCGGCGGCCTCGGCAGCTGCAGCGTCGGATCCCGCGCCGGCATCGGCATCGCCGCCGCCTTCGGCGTCGGCCTCGGCATCATCCTCGCCGTTCTCGGCGCGCTCCTCGGCCTCCAGCTCGGCGAGGCCCTCGCGCTCCTCGTCGGTCAGCTGGTCGATCTCGTCCTTGGTGAACTTAGACATTCACGGCTCCCTGCGGTGGTTGGGGTTGCGGCGCTGCTTGCGCTTGGGCGGCTTGGGCCATGGCCATCGCCTCCTGCGCTTCGTTCTTCTGGTCGGTGACGGACTTGAACCCGCTCTCGCCGAGAATGTGGTCGGCGACATGTGTGATGCCGGGCTGGGCCACGGCGGCGCCGGCGGCATCCATGGCGACGCGCTGGCTCTGCACCTTGGTGTTGGTGGCCTTGGCCTCGATCTCGGCCGCTTGTGCGATGAGCTTCCGGATCTCGGCCTCCTTCTTCTTCAGCTCGGAGAGGGCCATCTGGATCGTGAACTGCTGCTGCTGCATCTGCAGCTGCTTGCGGGCCATTTCGTCGGGCGTCGGCTCTTCCTGATCGGGGTCCGACATGCCGGTGGCCTGCCGGATCCGCTTCACGATCTCCTCGCGGTTCGGAATGTCCATGCTCTCGATGAGGAGATCGAGCACCACCATCACCAGCTGCGGCGCGCCGGGCGCCAGCTTGGCGAGGAGCGAGAACAGCTCGTCAGCCTGCGCCTGGCGGATCGTGGCGCGCCAGTCGGCCTCGGTGATGGTGAAGTCGGCCTTCGAACGGGTGATGTCGTTTTCCGGCAGCTCGTCATTGACCTCGATGTATTGCGGGTTGCCGCGCTTGTCCGTGATCCGGAACGCCTTGCGCTCCGTCATGAACTGTTCGAGGAGGCTGCACTGCTTCTCGCCGGATTTCTGCTTGGCGTAGCGCAGATTGTCGAACAGGCCGGAGGTGGCCATCTGGCCCTGATCCTGCCGGCTCTGGATGGCAATGCCGGACGTGGCATTGGTGCCGCGCCCCATCAGCTCGTCGGTCACGCCGGACGACTGCTGAACCATCGCGATCGAGCGGCTCATCAGCTCGAGGTGCCACTGCGACAGGTCGCGATCGGCGTTGATGTCGATGTTCTTGCCCGCCTTCTTGACGATGACGGCATCGGGGCGGGCGATCTCTTCCTCGAACGCGGCGATGTCATCGACGGCGCCCTCGTCCATGATGACCTTGTTGGTCGAGAGGATATGCAGCGCCTTAGAGGCGCGCTTGTTGATGTCCTCCTGAATGTCGCGGATCCGGCGGATCATGCCGTAGGGCAGCCCGTTGCGGCCGCGGCGGAAGCCCCACACCGGGGTGAAGGGGAACCGATTGTGCCGGTACGGGCTCGGGCCCATCCACAGCATGCCGAAGGTCGTGAAGATCGCGCAATTCATGCGCATCGTGGTGCGGGTCACCACCTCGCTTTCCCCGGCGGCAATCTCTTCCTGATGGCCAGGGGAGCGCGGGTCGTAGATCTCGCCGGCGAACATGCCCTTGGAGATCTTCGGCACCTCGGCCGGGGCGCGGTACCAGCACTCGATGAGCCGGACGCGGCGGCGGTGATAGCCGCCGATGGCGTTGTCGCTCCGGCGCCCGGTGGTGACGCGGTCGAGATCCATCTCCTTCTGATCCATCGGACCATCGCCGTAGAGGCTTAGCTCCACGAACTGGTCGACGTTATCGACGGACGACTCGATGATCTCCTTGCGGTTCTTGAAGATCGCGCAGGCCACATCGACGTCCACCCATTTGGACCGGAAAATGTAGCGGCCATCGCTGTAGTCCATTTCGCTCGCCGAACTGTCGCCGAGCATCTCGCGCCAGTTGCAGTAGCGGGTGACGATGGGCTCGTTCTCGGTGCCGTCTTGGATGGCGTCCTCGATCCAGCCGCAGCCGACCTTGACCGCATCGGCGAAGGCGCGGGACCAATGGAACGGGCTGTCGTTGCAGTCCGAGAGGTATTTCAGAAGCTCGCTTTTCCGCTCGGCGGGCTTGGCGTCCTTCTTGCGGCGCGGCAGCACCTTGAAGTCGGAGCGGGCGCGCCGCTCGGTGCCGAGCACCCAATCGATCGTGGTCGCGGTGACGTTATAGACGAGGGCCTTCTGGCCGCGGGCTTCGAGGATCGCCTTGTCGTCGTCGCTCCACTGCTCGTTGTCGTAGAAATCCTCGTCCGTCGCCATTTCGCGGCGGTTCTCCGCCTGGCGGTCGATCTCGCGCAGATAGTGGTCGAGAAGGCGGCCGTGCAGCTCGATCGCGGCATCACCATCGAGGAGCGAGGCGGGCGGATCCTTGATGGCCTCGCCGCCTGGGGCGATCGGAGAGACGTATTCTTTGCGGCGAACGCTTCCGTCCGTTGCCTGAAGGTCAAACATCGGTTCGCATCTCTCTTTCGATGATGCGGCCCGACTCCCTCTCCTTCATGACGACGTCCCCGAACACGACTTGGTCGCGCTTCGGCGCGGGGGGCATCATCACGAGCTCGTACATATTGTCGTTGATGATGGTGAGGATCGCGACGCGGTTGGCGGCGTTGTCCTCGATGTCGAGCTGCTCACAGGCCTTGCCGGCAAGCGTCCATGCCAGCTGCTTGTCGCCCATGCCGGCGAGATCCACGGCATAGGTCGGCAGGTCGACGTCATCATGCACGACGAAGATCCGCAGATCGTCGCTGCCGAAGGATCCGCGCCGCATGATGACGAGGCAGCGGCGCCACTCGCCGATACCGTGCTGGCACCACGTCCCGATGGCCATGAACATGCCGTGCGGGCGGCGGAAGTGCCACCGGGAGATATCAACCTCGGCCAAGGCACGCCCTCTGATGAGTGCTCCGAATAGCCTTGGCTAGGCGATTTCCCCTGTTACGACAATTGGCCGCGGCCGAGTTGCCCCCGATCGTGTGCGTCAGGCGGCCATCGCCGAGGCACGTCGCCGCGGCCTCGGTGCCGACGGTCCGGTGTTGATGAGCCCGGCCTGCTCCGCCTGGCTCTTCTGGCGCAGGGCGTCGGCGGCATGCTGGTGGCCGTTCTTCATGATGCCGCCGGTCCAGACGCCTTGCGTCGCATTCCAGGCCTTCGAGAAGCCGTCGAGGTGCTTGATGCCCTCCGCGCAGGCCTCTTCATCGAACTGGTACCGGGTGAACTCCTCGCGCATGCCATCGATGGCGGCGTTGAGATCGGTGGTGCGCGGCACGATCTCGACATTGCTGAAACCGAGATCGCGGATCATGTCGGCGTAGGTTTTCAGCACCTCGGCATTGATGCGGCGGGCAGAACCATCGTGCGGCAGGAAGTGCTTGCCCCATACGAAATGCCGCTGGGCCCTGATGTCTTCCAGCCCGCGCACATAGTAGCTGGGCGGCTCGCCGCTGCCCTCGATGTAGCCGACGAAGTTGTCCATCATGTTGACGCGCTGATGCAGCCAGATGGACGTCGCATCGTCGGTGCCGATGTCCCAAAAGGTGTTGACCGGATAGCCGGGCAGGAGCGGCACCTTCCCGATGCGGCCGTCACGGCGTGCCCGCGCCATGGGTTCGGACAACCACAGACCATCGGCCGACACCTCGAACGCCTCTTCGAGGAACGAGGGGTACTGCCGCTTCATCTTGTCCTGGCCACCGGAGAAGGTGGATTCGAGCGTCTTGGCGTACCAGGCGCGCGACCACGGATCGATCGGCCGGCCGATCTTCGCCTCGACGCGCTCGAAATAGGCGTTCATCTGCGGAGAGATCACCTGCAGGCGCGGGTCGAGCCGATATTCCGGGGCGTCCCACCACGAGGCGAAGTGCAGCTTGAAGTCGAGCGGGGTCAGCTCGCGCTTGGCGTCAGCGTTCGCCTGGGCGGTGCGGCAGAAGTCGGCGAACAGGCCGTGCGGCCCTTCGACCGTGCTCTCGATCACGAGGATGCCGGTTGGCGGCACCGCGGGGATGGAGCCCTGCTGGATCTCCTCCACCTTGAGGGGCGAGGCCTGCACGATCTTGCCGAGCTCGGAGATATGGAGGAAGTGGACGGTGCCGCCGCGGACGGACGTGGCGAGGAGCATGGTGGAACCGTTCGCCCACACCAGCTCGGTGATGTTGTCGGTGGTGAGCGGGACCATTTCCTTCACGAAGGCCGGCAGCCGCTCCCATGCGAACTTGATCTTGGTGTTCCGGATCTGCTTCGCGGTGTCCTCGTCCTGGGCGATGACGGCCGACATCGTGCCCGGCTTGAACAGGCAGGTATCGAGCATCAGGATCTGGATGAGGGTCGAGAACCCGCGTTGACGGGCCTTCGGCACCACGTTGCGGTACCACATTTCCAACAGGAACTTGCGCTGCGCCTCGTTGGGGTTGAAGCGGACCGCGACGCCATCCTTGTTCTGGATCCAGTAGAGGTTGGTGAGCCTCCACCATCGGTTCTGCATTGCCGCGACGAGATCCGCCGGCGAGATCGCCTCGATGGAGGGAAACAGCGTGGCGAAGGGATCGCTCATGGCATGCCCTCCCCGGTCAGCGTCCGTCGAGGATGGACATTCCGGGGGCCGGCGACGGTGATGCCGGCGCCGCGGCGCTCGGGGCCTTCGGCGCGCCCGTCTCTCCGGTCGGGGCGTTCACCCACGTGTCGCGGGAGAAGTGTTCCAGCATAGCCCGCAGGGTGTCGGAGACGTCGAGATCTCGCAGCGTGGCCTTCCACGCGTTGATGTCGACGTGCCGGCCGGCGAGCTCGAGGATCTTCACCCGGTCGGCGACCTTCACCTTCTTGATGTAGCCGATGTGGACGCGCTCATCGCCGCTGTCATCGAACTCTTCGACCACCTCGATTCCGGCGATGAGGCCAGTGCGCCAGACGTCGGGCCATTCGTGGATCGGTTTCACGGCACCGTGACCATCGAAGATATCGGAGAGATCGGCACGCACCTGGGCGATGAGGCGGGACAGCACCTCCGTGGCATTGAACTCGATGGCGGCGAGCCGGCGGGTGCGAAGCTCGGAGATCCGCTTGGCGACATGGGGCTTGGCCATCATCTGCGAGGCGGCCTGATCGGGGCGCTTCGCCATGCCACCGGCGCGGCGGTAGGCCTCGGACGCGTTGGCCGTCTCCACGTAGAGGTGGGCGAACAGCTCCTCGCGATAGGTCAGGCCTTCGACCGCGGAGTTATCGTCAAGCAGCTGCGGTGGCGGCGTCGGCGTCCTGCGCTTCGGCATCACGTCCCTCCGGGGGGATCGCCGGCGCTGCGACCATCGGTGATGTCCTTATACTCGCCGGCGTCGAGATCGACCACGGCTGGCGGCGGCGCACTCTCACCCGCGGGGCTCACGGATGCGAAGAGATTGCCTTGGCGGGGTTCTGGTGCGGCATCGACGCGGACACCACTGAACGCATAGACGCGCTGATCCATAATCAGCGGCTGCCCTTGAATGTCATGGGCGGTTCGCCGCGGCGGCGGAACGTCTCTTGAGATCAGGCGAGCCATGGATTGATCCGGTCAGAAGCCGGCACCGCCGAGGAAGGCGCCCGGTGCCAGCGGAAAGAACGTGTCGACCAGCCACCAGGCGGCAGCGGCGATGCCAGCGGCGCCGACAACGGCGCCCACGGTGAAGACGTCGACAAGGACGCGGTCCTCATCCGGCGGTCGCCGCGGCGGCAGCGCGAATGCCCCATCATCATCGAGATCCTCGATGCCGGGGACCGTCGGCAGATCCAGCTCGCGCTCAAGATCGCGGATCCGCGTCTTCCACAGCAGTGGATCCGGCGGCGGTGGCGGGATGGTCGCCTTTCCCATGGGACCATCGCCCGTCAGGCCTGATGGTGGTTGTCGGGGGCGGCGCGGATCTTGTCTATTACGCCGCGGGCCTCGGCGGCGACGCGGGCGCGGCGCTGGGCCGCTGTCTCCCTGCCCTCGGCGATGGCGCGGGCATCCTCCTCGGCCTCCGCCTGGGCGAGGCGCCGCTGCTCGCTGCGGTGCTCGCGGGCCTTGATGACGCGCTCGGCGACGGCCGCGGCGATCCGGAGATCCTGCGCGCGGGCCTTGGCGGCGGTGTGGATCTCCGCCGGCGTCGGCCGGAAGGGGAAGGTAGCGATGATGTGCTCGGTCGCATGGCTGGCGACCGCGGGCGGATAGCTGCACAGGGCCTTGGCGATCTCCGCGACGATCAGGCCGGTGTCTGCGGCTTCGGTCGGGCGAGCCTTGGTGCATGCCATGATCCGGGTCGCCATCGCGGCACCATCGTGCCAGGGCGTCTGGCCGGCGAGCGTGTCCTGCACCGCCTCGATCAGCCGTCGGCACGTCTCGATGCCGGGCAGATGCGAGAGCGGCCCGGAGAGCGGGCGATCGGCCTCGGCGATCAACACCGCAAGGGCTCGGGGGTCAGGTGTAGCCCGGTGGTGGGTTGTCAGCGATGTGGCGGCCGATGTCGATGATGGAAGGTTGCTGGTCATGGCGTTTTCTCGTGTTCAGGACGGTGACAGTGGCGGGCTCCGAAGGATCGGGAGGTGGTCTTGGTCTTGCCGTGACCTGGGCAAAGGCATCCGGCAGAACCTTCTCGAAATAGGCGAGGTTGTCGGCCCGCCCGTTGCGGATCCCGGTGCAGACGACGTCCTCGATCAGCTCCGGCGAGTAGCCGCGGGCCAGCCAGGCGGCGACGAGGTGCATCGACGGCGGCAACTTCCCGACGGCGTCGAAGGCCGCGACGATCGCCTTGCGAACGGCGACCTCGCGCGCGCCATCAAGCACGCGCTCGCTGGGGGGCAGTGAGGGCCCTTTAGGGCCCGAACGGGGGGTGTGAGTTTGGGAAGGGGGTACGGGGGAAACCCTTGTCTCCGGGGGGTGGGGGGGCTGATCACCGGGATCATTGTGATCAGCGTGATCACGCGTGATCACCTGTGATGCCTTGCGCTCCCGGTAGCGGGCCTGCGCCTCGGCATGCTTCGAGCGGCCGGTCGCCAGCGCCGCCTCCATTTCGGCGACGGCAGCCACGATGGCCTCGGCCGGCATCCCGGCCGCCAGCATGTGTTTCACCGCTGTCGCGATCATCGACATGCGCGCCTCACACCACCGGGACGCGGAAGCCCGCGGCGTTGCGGTGGCCACCGCCGCCGAAGGCACGGGCAACCTTGCTGACGTCCTCGCGGCTGTTCTCGGAGCGCAGCGAGAAGGTGCGGGCTCCATAGGCATCGACCACCACGGCCGCGAACGGCGCGTCAGGATGGGCCTTGAGGAGCGCGTGCCCGAGATCGCTGGCGAAGGTGTAGGGCGCATGCGCCACGGGCACGCCAGCCCATTCGCCGATGCGCTGCAGCGTGGCCGTCGGCACCAGCTCGGCGATGCGGGCATCATGGTAGCGCTCGATCGCCGCGGCCTCGGCAAGCACACCATCGCCGGTGAGATCGGCGTTCAGCCGGTCGGCGATGTCCGTCCAGACGTCGAAGTCGTAGGGGTGCGAGCGCAGGAAGAGGGAGAACTTGCGCGAGTTAGGGATGGCGAAGCGCCACAGATCCCGGTCGGCGACGAAGTTGACGATGAGCGGGGGCGGCAGAAATGGCCGGATGAAGCCCCACGCCAGCTGGGCGCCGGACTGGCTCATATCGAAGTGCGCAAGGACGCGATGCGTCGGATCCGTGCGCGGATCATCCAGCATGACCTGCCAGCCGGTGAATTCCGGCGCGTCGGGATGGATCGGGGTCCAGCCCACGGTGAAGTCGCGCAGCTCATCCTGGGCGGACGCGTGATGGTCGAGCACGACGACGGACCGGGCGTAGCGCGCCAATTCGAGCATGGCGTCCCGTTTCAGTGAGAAGTCGACCATCAGGACATTCTTGCCGGCGAGCCCGTCGGGCAGCGGCAGCCCGTAGTTGGTCGGCTCAAGGCGGCAGTCCGGCCAGCGCTGGCGGACCACCCACGCCGCGGCGAAACCATCGTCGCAGGGGAAGTGATAGAGGCAGACATCGGGCTTCCATGCGGCCATGGGCTCAATCCATTTCATCGGCGAGGAGCTGGGAGATCGGCCGCGGGCGTTCCGGCCTGCGGATGAGGGCGCGGTCGCCGTGCTCGGGGCGGGCGCCGCGCGGCAGCACCGTGATGACGGCGTCGCCCTTGATGACGAAGTGGTGCCCCTCATGCGTGACGCCGGAGGCACCTGCCCTCACCGCCTTGGCGCAGATCTCCTCGATCCGCTGGCGGCAACCATCGACGTCGAACCCGTGCACACGGGCGAGGAACTGCAGCACCGCATGGTCGGTGACGCGCGGGGTCATGCCGCTGCCTCCGCCGGTTCATTGAACTTGCGGGCCTCGTTGCCCCAATTGTCCCAGCCGGGGCGCCGCTCCCGCGAGAAGACGTCGACGCGAGGGCCTTCCAGGCGCTCCTCGATGTCGGCGTAGATCTCATCCGGCTTGCGGGAATGCTGCCGCCGGACGGTGATGACCGGGTTCGGGAACGGCTTGCGGTTCAGCGACTGCGGCCGGCCGGATTTCAGGATCAGGAGGTATTCGGTGTTCCCGACGGCCTCCAACCCGTTCCCTCGAGCGAGCGAGTCCCGGTAGAGCCAGAGGCTCCCGGCATCCTTCGGCCAGACCTTCGACCACGCGATCACGGTCGAGTAGCGGAGACGCCACGCCTTGGAGATCTCGGCCGAGCGGATCAGCAGCGGACCGGTGAGCCACAGGAAGACGCGGCCACCATCGGGATGCAGCAGATCCCGCACCGGCAAGGCCTTCACCTCATCGAGGGTCATCCGCTGGTAATGCTGGGGGCGGTTCTTGGTGCCGCCGCTCCACTTCCAGGGCGGATCGATCATCACGACGCGGTAGTGGCGCCTGGGCAGGGGATCGAAGAAGAAGCCGGTCATGGCGCCGCATCCGCGGGGGCGGTTTCGGCAATGAAGCGGTCGCGGGTCGGCGGCGACAGGCGATAGCCGACGTTGGGGACGTTCTGCAGCTCGTCAAAGGACAGCGGCACCTTCTTGCGCAGCCGCGCCATCGCGACGCGGAACGCCGCCTCGGTGCTGGGGCGGAGAGCCGCGGGCAGGTCCACATGGACCACGAAGGGGGACAGGCAACGGCCGCCGACCATCGCGTCGAGAAGGCAGGCTTCCGACGGCGTCAGCCCATAACGCTTCCGAAGGGCGAGAGCACGAGGGGTCAGGGCTGCGACTGCGGCCTCGAACTGCGTTGGCGGACGGGGTGGCGGGCTCGGCGGCGGCTCCCCTCGCGGTTCCGCCCGGGGATCTGGTGGTGGACTGGCCGGCAACAGCGGGACCGGTGGCAACGGGATTTCCGCGGCGACCACGGCGGGGCGGCCCGTGCTGGCCTTCGACGCGGCGTTCAGCCGCTCGACGGCCTCGTCCATCTCCTTCATGCCGGTGGGGCCATGATGGGCGGCATAGGCAGCCATGAACAGCTCGGTGGCCCGTGCCGCCGGCGTCCGCCCGAACTTTCGGGCCTGCTCTACGAGCCGGGTGTAAACCGTCTCGGGCATTGTGATTGTCACGGACCGGCTGTCGGCGCGTTCAGCCTGTGCGCGCATCATCCCCTCCCCTGCGGCCTTCTGGCCGCCCTGCTATGGTCGTGCGGCGTTGGACTGCGATCTGCGGCGCTCGGAGGCGACACGGCGCTTGTAGGGCGGGACGTTCGGCCAGGCGTCGATGAAGGCATTGACCTTGTCGGCGGTGCGGGTGGTGCAGTCGCCCCCTGCCCGCAGCTTCTTGACGAGGTCAGAACCCGCCTCCGCCCGCTGGCCGAGGTGGGACGCGCCCATCCCCGTTCTGGCGAGGAAGGCTTCGATCTTGGCTAGCAGTCGGGATCTGGTGTCGTTCGCGGCATCCATGCACACGATGAGAAACACACCGTAGTGTGCGCGTCAACGGTGCGTGGATTTGCGAGGTGACAGAGGGTTGTGCACGTTTTATTGTGCTCCGCATGTCACAGCTGACGTGGCGCGATCGTCTGCGCGCGAAAATCGAAGAGAGCGGCCGGAGCATGCAGGACATCTCGCTAGCAGCGGGACGTAGCCGCAATTATGTCCGGTCGCTGCTCACCGAGGGGAAGGAGCCTGGGCTCGAGGCCTTCATCCAGCTGTGTGACGTGCTCGGCGCGAATCCGATGTGGATGATCTACGGCGGGGACGAGGATTTCTCGGCCCACACCGAGCTGCTGCGCGAGTATGCGAAGCTGACCCCCGAACAGCGGGCCGGCCTAGCCGCGGTCATGAAGTCGATGCAGCCGCCGGGCTGAGTTCGTCAGGATTGGCGCGCACCCGGCGGGCAAGGTCGCGGATCTGCTCGCCGGTCAGCCGTCCGACGTCGCGCCGGAACCGGTCGGCTTCCGCCTGCAGCGTTGTCGCTGGCGGTGCCTGGTGCACTTGTCTTCCGCCGTCTCCCATCATCGCAACTCCCTTTTCACGCACTTGAGAAGGCGCGCCCCCTCGGGGTGTCGCCCGCCCTACGCTTGCATCAACCCAATATACGCACACAGTAGTTGACGCAACACACGTTAGAGTGCACTCTCCCCTTCGTCCATGGGGGATGCGCCGATGCCTCGAACGACTGTCTTTGCCGCCATTCTGTTCTCCTCCGCCGCCTGGCTTGCCGCGCTTGTCTGGTTCGCCGGCGATGCGCGGGCCACCTGCGAACGGCATGCCAGCACCGCAACCTGCGTCACTCTCCTGCGGTGACGCCATGTCGGATCTTCCGAGAATTGCGGCTGATCAAGCGCCGCTTTCACCGTTCGCTGCGGCCTTCGCTCTCGTGCTGACGCCAGATGACGTCAGGGCACGGCGGACAGCCGCCCTGCTGATGGCGCGCGGCTTCGATCGCAAGACCATCGAGGCCGCGATCGATGACGCTGAACGTCTCGTTCTGAAACAAACAGAAACCACCGGTGATTTATGATCGGGACGCATTCAACGAAATCCGCACGTCTAAATACTCTGGTTGCTGCGCTGGGGACGGAGCCGCGGCGCCCGCGTGAGCGCAGCGACGGGCTGTCCGACATCATCCCCCTGGGGGAGGACTCCGCCTGCATCACCGCGGCCGGTGACAACGCCGCCATCATCACCGTCGTCACCACGACGGAGAAGGGCCGCCGCCTGCTGCGTGCCATCGCCCGGTTCTACGGGATCCAGCCTGCAGGGGTCGACGCGTGAGCCGGGCCCGCACAACCCGCAAAGATATGAGCGCGGTTGCAGGCAGCGTCATGTCCTGTTTCGCGCCGACGTGGTTCGCCGATGTGGCCACTGTTACGCAGGGTCAGCCATGAGCCGGGCCGCGAAGAAGAAGATCACCGGCGGCTCGCCGGCGGATCCCGCGGTGTCCGTTGTGGTCCGCATCCACGATCCGCGGCAGGTCGAGGCCTTCACCGAGGTCGAGATCGGCAAGAGGCGCTACGAAGAGATCGCCTCCGGCCAGCTGAAAGCGATCATCGAGCGCATCGAGCGTCTCGATGACGAGCGCAAGGCGGTCATCACCGACATCAAGGAGATCTTCGGCGAGGCCAAGGCTAACGGCTTCGACGTGAAGGTGCTCCGCAAACTTCTCGCCCTGCGCAAGGTCGACCGCGACACGCGGGAGCAATTCGAGGCCCTGGTCGAGCTCTACCAACAAGCGCTGGGGATGATCTGATGCGGGCGCCCATCGAACTGCGGATGCACGACACCCACATCGGGATCTGGCAGGCCAGCGCGCACGATCCGTCGTTCCGCGATGAGGTTTATGGCGGCCTGATCCGCTTGATGCGGGCGCGCGGCTGGACCATCGGGCAGGATCCCCACACGCGGCGGCACTATGCCTGCCTGTCGCCGAACCATCGGCTCGGCCGAAAGGGCGACCTTCGGTGCTCGATCCAGCTCGCCGGGCGCTCCATCACTGTGGAGGTGTGGGCGGAGACATGGCCGCTGGTTCACTCCAACGGCCACCGCTACGACTTCGACAAGCTGCAGCGCATGACCTATCTCGATCGGCTCCGCTTCCTCTTGGAGCGGCGGCACATCGCCGCCTGGCTCCGCACCATCGCGCCGGTGACCGGTGCCGAGCCGCCGCGGAAACCGCTGCCCCCGATGGACACCATCGCGAGGGAGTATCGGACGAGCTGGCACAAGGATAAGGCCATTGGCCGCCCGGTCTGCACCGATGATCGGAACCGGACGAGTGCCGACGGCGCGCTCCTCGAGCATGGCCAGACGGTCTGGATGCGCGACCGCTCCGGCCGGTGGATCCGCGGCCAAGCCTTCTACCGCATCAACAACGTCTGGTTCATGGTCGCCGGCAGTGATCTGCACTACCCCGGCTGTTTCCAGCTCTATGCGAAGGCGCCGGCGGATCCCCGCGAGAAGCGGAACGCCCGCCTTGCCCGCGAGCGGCTTGAAGCCGAGCACCGCAAGGCGGTGGCGAACCATCGCTATCGCCGCGCCGAGATCCTGCACCGGCTGATCTGCGAGGGCACCGCCGTGTGGCGGATCTGGTCGCGCAAGAACGATGCCTGGTACCGGACCGGCTGCGCCGGCTACACCACCGATCGATCCACGGCCGGGCTCTACACCCGGGCCGAGGCCGAGGCCGAGGTGAGGCGCGTTCCGCACAACCTCGAGGCCCATGGGCCCGACGGTGCGGTGTTCCGGGTCGAGGCTGCGCGCCATGCCGAGGCGGAGCACGCGGCATGACGGTCCCTCTTCCTCCGCACCACGCTGTCGGCGCCGCCCTGGCCGGCATGCGCGTGGTCATTGGTACCGAGAAGGCGACGCAGTCTGCCATCGCTGACGTGTTCGAGCGAAAAGGTGTGCCTTTCCTTCGTGAGCACCGACTGTCGGCCCGAGACATTCCGGACTTCTTTGCGTTCGGCGAGGTCGCGGTTGAGGTGAAGGTCGGCGGCGCGAAGGCGGCTATCGGCCGCCAGCTGGCCCGCTACGCCGAGCACGCGGACGTCAAGGCGCTCGTCCTCATCACCAACGTCGCTGTGGACCTTCCCGCGACCATTGGCGGCAAGCCGCTGACCGTCTTCTCGCTTGGTGCCGCATGGCTCTGACCGTCACCGCTCCGGGCCGCCCTGTGGGCTCTCTTCGCCTCACCGACCGCGAATGGGTCATGGAGGATGTCGAGCCGCATGTGAGCATCCGTTTGAAGCAGCTGTTTCCGCGGATCCCTAAGACAGCGCGGCCGCCCTACCGCCTGCCCAACGATCCCGTCACCTCCGCCGACATCGAGTGGTTCACCTCGCGTTACGCCATGCGGATCAGCGCGGAACATCTGTCCTACCTCGGTGAGCGTCGGGAGTTGTTCGAGCGCGACGTCGCGGCGCGCGAAGCTATCCTTCTGCCCGACTGGCAGCCGCCGGCGGTGACGCCCGGGCTGCGCGAAGGTCAGGTCGCGCGGACCTATCAGCATCAAGCCGTGCAGTTGCTCATGGCGCGCCAGGCGCTCCTCCTCGGCGATGTCGGCGGGCTTGGTAAGACCTATGTGGGCGGGCTTGCCTGTCTGCAGCCCGGCGTCCTGCCCGCCGCCATCGTGGTGGAGGCTCACCTGCAGCGGCAATGGGCCGAGAAGCTGGAAGCCTTCACCACTCTCAAAACCTACATGGTCAAGGGGACGCGGCCAGACCGCGAGAAACTGCCCCCTGCAGACGTTTACATCTGGCGTTACAGCCAGCTGGCCGGCTGGACTAACGTGTTCGAGAAGCTGCGGCTGCGGCTCGTCATCTTCGATGAGATCCAGAAGCTGCGAACCGGCACGGAATCCCACATGGGGGTCGCGGGACTCGTGCTCGCGAAGAATGCGCAGATCCGGCTCGGCCTGACCGGCAGCCCAATCTACGGCTATGGGTCCGAGATATTCACCATCCTCCGCTACATCGATGAGGCGGTGCTGGGCTCGTGGGGTGACTTCTTCCGCGAATGGCTGGCTGACGGGAAGCACCTCAAGGATCCAAAGGCGCTCGGCACCTATCTGCGCGACCAGCACGTCTATCTCCGTCGCACGAAGGAGGACGTCGGCCAGCAGATGCCGCCGGTCAATCGCATCGTGCAGACCGTCGAGCACAATCAGGCTGACATCGACGCGGTCGAGGCGGTGGCCCGCCAGCTGGCCTTGCGGGTCCTTGAGGGCTCGTTCACCGAGCGCGGTGAGGCAGCGCGCGAACTTGATTGGCGCCTGCGGCAGGCCACCGGCCTTTCCAAGGCGCGCAGCGTGGCCGGCTATGTCCGCCTTTTGCTGGAAAACGATCAGCCCGTGCTTCTCGCTGGTTGGCACCGCGAGGTCTATAGCATCTGGCTCAAGGAACTCTCGGACTTCAATCCGGTGCTCTACACGGGCACCGAATCCGCCGCTGGCAAGGAGCGGGCGAAGCAGGCAGCTATCCGCGGCAATACCAACCTCGTCATCATCAGCCTGCGGTCGGGCGCGGGCCTGGACGGGCTCCAGCACCGGTTCAGCGACATCGTCATCGGCGAGTTGGACTGGTCGCCCGGCGTGCACCAGCAGCTGATCTGGCGTCTCGACCGCGAAGGCCAGTCGCGGCCTGTGACGGCGCATTTCCTTGTCAGCGAAGACGGCTCCGATCCCGTCATCATCTCTCGGCTGGGCATCAAGGCCAGCGAGGCGCGAGGCGTCAACGATCCGCACCTCGGCGTGGAGGAGGTGAAGACGGACACCTCGAACATGGTGGCCCTGGCACGCCGCTACCTCAACAAGCACCAGCAACGGCAGCTCGACGCTTTCGAACGGGAGGCAGCCGAGTGAGCTATGACCCCGAAAACCCGCGCGGCCGCGACTTCGCCCGCGTGCTCATCTTCCTCTTCGTCGTCGTGCCGCTGGGCCTTCTGGTCTTGGCGCTGATCAAGCGGTGGCCAGCATGATGCTGACCTTCGGCAAGACGCCTGTTCCGTTCACCGTCTCATGGACCGGCGAGGAGCGTTTCCATGTCGGCCCGTGCGCGCATGTCGGCGGGCGCCTTGCCATCTGCCAGGCGGTCGCGCCGGGATCCGGCAAGCCGAAATTCGGCGCGCCGCACTCCCAGCGCCAGCGGGAGGCAATCGCCCACGATCTCTGCGATCTCTGCGGCCGAAGCCTGCGGAATCGCACCAAGGTGTCGCTCTCCCATGCGGCGCCCCGGATGAACGCGGCCAAGGCCGGCGATATCCTGCAGGTCGAGCCGCTGCTGCACCGGGAATGCGCGGCGCGGTGCGTCGAGCACTGCCCGTCGCTCCGCCGCGACATCGCCGACGGCTCGCTGCGGATCCGTCGGGTGCAACGGCATCAGGTCCAATTCGCCATCATGGGGCCCGAGTACGTGTCGCACTACGTGCCCGGCTATGTGCCCAAGCCCGGGGACCGGATTGTCGGGCACGCCAAGGTGCACCTCCTGCGCTGGCAGGACTGCGACCTTCGCTGGTTGGAGGGCGGCTGACCATGCCGATCCGCCCCGAGAACCGGAGAAGATACCCGGCCGACTGGAAGACGGTGATCGTGCCAGCGATCCGGGCTCGCTCGGGCAATCGGTGCGAGGAACCATCGTGCGGCGTGCGGAATGGCTCCTTGGGCGGCCGGCTGCCGAACGGGCGCTGGCTGCCCGCCGATCCGACCGGAGACGACGGCCTGCGCCTGACGTGGCCGGCGCCCGGCACCTATAGCTGGTGCAGCGACGGCGATCGCCGGGAGCCGCTGCGGATCATCCGGATCGTGCTCACCGTCGCGCATCTCGATCACGACGATCTCGAAACTCGCGACCTGACGCGCCTGCGCCATTGGTGCCAGCGCTGCCACAACCGCTACGACGCCCGACACCGGGCCGCCGGGATCCGTGCCCGCCGCCGCGCCACGGCCGCTGCCGCCGATCTCTTCATTGCGGAGGCGGTCACGCCTGCCGCCGCTGGATCTCCCGCCGCGCCGGTGGGGATCGAGGAGGAGCGGCCTCGCCTTTCCGCTCGTCAATCCGGAGCCAACTCGCACGCCGGGGATCAGGTGGCCCCCTCGTCCCCGGCAACTCCGGAACCATCGCTGCACGCGCCCACGGAGGCAGCATGACCGTCTCGGCTTTTCCCCTGGCATGGCCACAACACCGGCCGCGCACCGCCCATCGGCGGAATGCCACTTTCAACACGAAGGTGAACAACGGCCGCTACATCGAGACGAAGGCGCTAACGGTCGCGGCGGCACGCGACCGGCTGCAGCGGGAATTGGATCGGCTCGGCGCCAAGTCCATCGTGCTGTCCACCAATGTCGAACTGCGGCTCGACGGCCTGCCGCGCTCCGGCCAGGCGGAGCCGAAGGATCCCGGCGTCGCTCTCTATTTCATGGTGAAGGGCAAGCCGCACTGCCTGCCCTGCGACACCTATAGCACCGTCGCCGACAACATCGCCGCGCTGGCCGCCCACATCGAGGCGTCGCGCAAGATCGAGCGGCTCGGCGTTGCCGACCTGGGCGAGATCTTCGCCGGGTTCGTCGCCCTGCCTCCCCCGAAACACTGGTCGGAGATCCTTGGCGTGCCTCGCACGGCCACGGTCGCGACCGTCAACGATGCCTACCGGGGTCTGGCGAAGAAGCGCCATCCCGACCGCGGCGGCTCGCAGGAGCTGATGGCCGAACTCAACCTCGCGCGGGACGCGGCCGTGCGCGACATCGAAGGAACGTCCCCATGAAGATCGGTCATCCCGTGGACTGCTATGTCGGCACCCGCGTCCGCGCCGGACGCATGCGGCTCGGCATGAGCCAGGAGAAGCTGGGCGAGGCGCTCGGCATCACCTTCCAGCAGGTGCAGAAATACGAGAAGGGCTCGAACCGGATCTCGTGCTCGCGCCTGGTCGAGATCGCGCGCGTCCTTGGTCTGCCCGTCGCCTTCTTCTTCGAAGGCCTGCCGGACGATGCCGTCGCCCCGACCGACGAGGCAAAGACCATGGCGAACATGATGGCCACCCGCCACGGCGCCGCCATGGCGGCCGTCTGGCCGGAGGTCGAGGCCAAGGGGCTGGCCCCGCTGGTGCTCAACGTCGCGCAGCTGTCGGCCCACGGGCCGGCCGCCAACCTCACCGCAGCGTGAGGGGGCGGGGATGACCGATTGGAAGCGGCGAAGCACCTCGGCCGACGTTTACACCACCGTCGAGGTTGATCTGGACGAATTCAGCGATGAGCAACTGCTGCAGGAGCTCATCGACCGCGGGATCCTGACGGAGGGCGGCGCCGTCGCCCTCCTGAACCGGCCGGCGGGCAATGCACAGCCCGCGGCGAGCGCCGGCGGTTATCCGGACCTGACGCGCGCGCGAGACGAGCTGGCCATCGGCCGGCGCCACGAGGCGCTGATCTATGTCGAGCGCTACCTGGGCCGCGATTGGATCGGGAGGCTGACGCAATGAGCAAGCCCGAACGCATCATCGTTCCGCTCACGCCGAAGCAGCAAGGCGTTGTCTGGCGGCTCTACGGCGCCGCTGACATCGTGCAGGAGCTGCGAGAGCAAGCGAAGAGGGGGCCGACAGGTCCCGGCTTCGCCTTGGCATTGGCGCTGGCCGAAAAGATCGAGGCGGAGCGGCGGGTCGAACTCGCGCAATCCGCGCTGCGAGCTGTCGCCGGCGCTGGGCACAGCATCGCGAACCTCGATGGCGTCTATACGGACATCAAGGACGGTGTGCCGGTCTGCGCCATCGAGCCGCCGGACCTGTTCGGAGGCGAGCCATGACCGCGCCGCTCAACCTGTTCCGTGAGCGGCCGATCCTGTTCTCCGGCCCGATGGTCCGCGCCATCCTCGACGGCCGTAAGACGCAGACGCGGCGGGTGTTGAAGCCGCAGCCGCCGGTGGGCGTCTCGCGTCTCATCGGACCGGAGATCTATCGCCCGGTCGCCGTTGACCGTCATGGCGACGAATGCGAGGGCGAGCCCATTTTCGGCGTCTATGACGACGACGGGGAATTTGGCACGGCAGTGCCGTTCCAGCCCGGCGACCGCCTGTGGGTGCGAGAGGCCGCGCACTATGGGCCCAACCGCGTCGCCTACTGCGCGGACAATGAGCGGCTGGGGCCGAGCGAGCGTGTCCCTGGCTTCGGGCCCGCCAAGCCCTCCATCCACATGCCGCGCTGGGCCTCCCGCATCACGCTCGAGGTGACCGCTGTGCGGGTCGAGCGGCTGCAGGACATGCTCGAGGTCGACGCCATCGATGAGGGTGCCCTGACCATCGATCTCCCCGCGGTCGGGCCGGCAACACAGGCTGGGAAGCCGCCGCTCGGTGCCTCGCCCCTCGTGCGGTTCCGTCACCTTTGGGACGAGATCAACGGCAAGCGGCCCGGCTGCGCCTGGGCGAACAACCCGTGGGTGATCGCCGTCACCTTCAAGAGGCACACGCCATGAAGGTTCTGACCATATGGCAGCCATGGGCGACGCTCATCATGGCCGGCGCTAAGCCCTACGAGTTTCGCGGCTGGATCGCCCCTGTCTCGCTGCAGGGCAAGCGGATCGGCATCCATGCCGGCAAGCGGCCCGTGCGGAAGGCCGAGATCCAAGACCTGATCGTCAGGCTGCGGAGCGCGAACGCCTGGTCGACGTGCCTCAAACCGGAAGCGCTGCCTCTACTGGAACGGTGGCACCAGCGGCCAGACATGCTGCCGGTTTCGTGCGTGCTCGGGACAGCTGTTCTCGGCCGCCCGCGGAGCGGTCACGACGTCGCCGCTGAATTCGGCGGCCCGGTCAACGATTCCGACCGTCACGGCCACGCGAATTGGGCGTGGCCGCTCACCGACATCAGGCAATTCGAGCCGCCATGGCCGATGCGCGGCGCCCAAGGCTTTTGGGATCTACAGGTGGAGGATCCATGACCGGCCGCGCCTTCACCGTCTTCATCATCATGATCGCCGGCGCCATCGGCAGCTGGTGCCTCGTCTTTTGGGCCGCATGGAGCCGCACGCCATGATCCCGCGCTTCGCCAAGAGAACCAGCCGGTTCGCCGCCCGTCCGCCCCGCGCCTTCGGCTTGCTGACCATCGGGGATCTCACCATCGCCGAAAAGGTGAAGCTGCGGGTGTGCCAGGCGACGTCGCCGGAGGGCCGGTGCGATTGCTTCGACGGATCCAACCAGACGCGGCGGCCATCCTGCGAGACGCTGAATCGTCACGTGCGGCGGATCCTCACCGAGGTTGAGGAACATGTCCGCGAGAACATCGGGGAGGCGAAGCCGTGAACCTGTCAGCGCTGATCGCCGCCTATGGAGACGACAAGGTCCAGTTTCAGAATCTCGACCAGTGCTCGAAATCGCTCAACATGAGCAAGGACGGTACTTTCATCACGTTCGGCACCGAGCAGCGCCTGACCCCTGACGGTACCGTTCAGCTCGGTCTGGTGGTGTGGCTCGACCGCGACCGGGTGAAGGAGATCATAGCGGCTTCGAAAGGAGGGGCGGGATGACGTCGCGCACCCTCGAACGCGGCGCGGCGGGGATCCCCGACTATGTCATCGGGGAGGATGAGATCGCTCGTCGCTGCCAGATGACCATGACCGAATGGCGCCTCGCCGCGGTTCGCCTTGAGGCAGCAGGCTTCCCGCCTATCCACCCGATCCTCGGGAAGAGGTTGAGAGCCAGGGTCGATCAGTGGTTTGATGGGCAGACGGGGCTCGCTCCGATGGGGCCTGCCAAGGCTGCCCTGTATGATGATGGAGAAGAGAATTGGGGAGGCCGCCGTCGTCGTGCCCGGGCCTGACCATTATCGCGCGCCAAGGGCGACGCGAGGCTTGGTGGATCGCGCGCCGTGATCTCCGCTCGCGCGGCTTCGAGCCGGCGACCGTCCGTCTCATGCCCGATCCGCCCACCGACATGGACGCGCCGACGAAGGAAGCGCTCTATGCCGAGCGATGCGTGCGGCTGTGGGCCGACATGCTGGCATGGGCGGATGGCACTCTCCTCCGACCGCATGAGCGCTGGGACGGGACCATCGGCAGCCTTGCCCGGATCTACCAGTCGCACCCCGATTCCCCCTTCCATGCCTGCGTGCCCGGCACGCAGAGGAACTATGTCTCCTACTGCAAGGACATCGTGCGCACCGTCGGCAAGCGCACCATCGGCACGCTGACCGGTCCGGACTTCCGCCGCTGGCACACCAACTGGCTGACGCCCCCCGGCCACGAGGGCGAGCCGTTCACGCGCTCGGCGCAGGCCAAGATGAGCATGGTGCGCACGCTCCTGCGCTTCGGCATCGAGCTCCGGCTGCCGGGCTGCAGTCAGGCCTTGGAGATCCTGTCGACCATCGAATTCGCGGCGCCCAAGGCCCGCAAGCAATTCCTCGAGTTTAAGCACGCCGACGCCATCGTGCGGGAAGGGCTCAAGCGCGGCACCAAGCTGTTCCGGTCCATCGCCATCGGGCAGGCCTTCCAATTCGAGCTCACCCTGCGCCAGACGGACGTGATCGGCACGTGGGAGAAGCCCCGCGGCCCCTACAAGATGCCGCCGGGCGCCGTGCAGGTCGGGCAGGAGGTCTGGCTGCCGGGCCTGACGTGGGAGATCATCCAGGGCGGCCGGGCCGCTGGCGAGACGTCGAAGACCGATCACCCCTTCGACTTCGATCTGTCGCTCTACCCGCTGGTGCAGCTGGCGATAGCGGCCGTTCCTGCGGAGGAGCGAAAGGGCCCCCTCGTCGTCACCAACAGCGGCGAGCCCATCGGCCCCCTGATCTACTCGCGGAATTGGCGCAAGCTCGCCGACGCGGTCGGTGTCCCGGCGAACGTCTGGAACCGGGACAGCCGCGCCGGCGGCGTCACCGAGGCCACCGATGCCGACGCCCCGCTCGAATCAGTCCGGCACCATGCGCAGCATTCCGATGTCCGGACGACGGCCCGCTACTCGCGCAACGCGGCGAAGAAGACGGCGGAGGTGGCGCGGATCCGCGTGGCCTCTCGCGGTCAGAACAAGCCGTGAATCGAGTTTTCTAACGGGTTTTCTAACATTCTCTAACGGATCGGGGCTAAGTGCTGGAGCGGGTAGCGGGAATCGAACCCGCGTATTCAGCTTGGAAGGCTGCTGCTCTACCATTGAGCTATACCCGCGCCGGTTCGGCGAGTGACCATATTTGCGGCCGCCGATCAAGGGGCGACGGTCTGCCGTGCACCCGCGGCGCTTGTGGCGGCGGCCATAAGCCGGCTCAATCGCGGCCCCTTTTTGCGACAGCGGGCCGCAAGGCATCGCCCCCTCCATGACCGACGCGCTTCCCTCGCCCGCCGACAGCGTCCGCCTCCTGCCGCTCGCCGCCCCCTTGGCGGTGACGCAGATGATCGGCTGGGGCACGACCTTCTGGTTGCCGGCGGTCATGGTCGGACCGCTGACGCGTGATCTCGGCATCGCGCCGGAAGCGGTGTTTGGCGGCATCACCGTGATGCTCTTGGTGGGCGCTGCCGCCGCGCCGCGATTCGGCCGGATCATCGATCGCAGCGGGTCGCGCTGGCCCATGGCCTGCGGGTCGCTCGTCTTCGCCGCCGCGCTCGCCGTGCTCTCGCAGGCGACCGGACTTGCCGGCTATGTCGCGGCCTGGATGCTCATCGGGCTCGGCACGCCCCTCGCCCTGACCCAGGCGGCGGCCGCCGCCATGTCGCAGCTCGCCGGCCCCCGCGCCCGCCAAGGCATCGGTCTCCTGATGCTGCTTGGCGGCTTCTCCTCCAGCATCTTCTGGCCGCTCTCGGCCTTTCTCGACGCCCAGATCGGCTGGCGGGCCATGTGCCTCGTCTTCGCTGCCCTGCATGTCCTGGTCTGCGTGCCGATCCATCTTGTGGCGCTGAGACCCCGCGCCTCCCGGGACGGCGACAGCGCGGCCCCGCGGCCGGTCGCCACTCCGAGCCTTGCCCCGGAGCGACGGCGCTCGGCCTTCACCCTGATGGCCGTCGCCTTCTCGCTCGCCGGCTTCGTCTCCTGGGGCCTGCCGCTGCAGATCGTCGAGATTCTCAAGGCCTATGGCCATCCCGTCGCCTTCGCCATCTTCGCCGGCAGCCTGATGGGCCCGGCGCAGGTCATCTCGCGGCTTGGCGAGATCGTCTTCGGCCGCTCGACGGGCATCCTCACGGTCGGCGTCGTCACCTCGGCGATCATGCCCATCGCGGTGGTCCTGCCGATCCTGTCGCCGGCCTCAGCCGGCCTCGCCACGGCTTTCGTCATCGGCTACGGCATGTCGGCTGGCGCCATGACGGTGGTGCGCTCGGTCGCTCCCCTCGCCCTCTTCGGCAAGGACGCCTACGCCACCATGACGGGCTGGCTCACCCTGCCGCAGAACATCGTCTTCGCCCTCGCCCCCATGGCCTTCGCCTTCGTCATGCGCACGGCCGGCCCAACCGCGACGCTCGCCATGTCCTGCGGCGCCGCCCTCATCGCGCTCGGCACCATGGCGATGCTGGAGCGCCGCTTCCGCAACGACGCCGTCGCCTGATTCCGCCGCGTGTGGCCGGAGCCGGCTTTCGCGTTTGACGATAGTTTCATCTGCAACTATATGAGGACAACACCACCCGGAGGAGCCCCCATGACCCTGCAATATGTGACGGGCTTCGTGCCCACGGATGGCCGCGGCGGCGGATCGCTGCAGTACATGTCGGGCTTCGGCAATTCCTTCGAGACGGAGGCCCTGCCCGGCGCGCTGCCGATCGGCCGCAATTCGCCGCAGAAGTGCAATTACGGGCTCTATGCCGAGCAGCTCTCGGGCTCGCCCTTCACCGCGCCGCAGGCGACGAACCAGCGCTCCTGGCTCTACCGCATCCGCCCCTCGGTGAAACATTCGGGCCGCTACCGGAAGGTCGACAAGGGCCTGACCCGCACCGCTCCCGAAGCGCGGAACGAGAGCCAGCTGCCCATCGACCAGATGCGCTGGGACCCGACGCCGATCCCGACCGATGCGGTGACCTTCGTCAATGGCCTGTGGACCGTCACCACGGCGGGCGATGCCGACACGCAGGTCGGCATGGCCGCCCATGTGCTGGTGGTCACCCGCTCGATGACGAACGAGTACTTCTTCAACGCCGACGGTGAGTTCCTGATCGTGGCGCAGGAGAATCGTCTGCGCTTCCGCACCGAGTTCGGCGTCATCGAGATCGAGCCGGGCGAGATCTGCGTCATCCCCCGCGGCATCGTCTTCAAGGTCGAGCTCGTGAACGGCCCGGCCCGGGCCTATGTCTGCGAGAACTATGGCGGCGCCTTCACCGTGCCGGATCGCGGACCGATCGGCGCCAATTGCCTCGCCAATTCCCGCGATTTCCTTACGCCGGTCGCGTCCTACGAGGATCGCGAGGAGCCCTCGACCATGTATGCCAAGTGGGGCGGCGAGTTCTATGCCGCGACCATCGGCCAGTCACCGCTCGATGTCGTCGCCTGGCATGGCAACTACTACCCCTACAAATACGACCTGAGGCATTTCTCGCCGGTAGGGCCGATCCTGTTCGACCATGCCGATCCCTCGATCTTCACGGTGATGACCGCGCCCTCCGAGACGCCCGGCACGGCCAATGTCGATTTCGTCATCTTCCCGGAGCGCTGGATGGTCGGCGAGAACACGTTCCGCCCGCCCTGGTACCATCGCAACCTCATGAGCGAGTTCATGGGGCTGATCTACGGCGTCTATGACGCCAAGCCCGAGGGCTTCGTGCCGGGCGGCATGAGCCTGCACAATTGCATGCTGCCGCACGGGCCGGATGCCCCGGCCTTCGAACATGCCAGCACCATGGAGCTCAAACCGGCCAAGCTGACCGGCACCATGGCCTTCATGTTCGAGACCCGCTTCCCCCAGCGCGTGACCAAATGGGCGAGCGAACTCTCGACCCTCCAGCCGAACTATGCGGACTGCTGGACGGGCCTGAAGAAGCACTTCGATCCGGCGAAGAAGGAGCCGCGCTGAGCGGCTCCGCCGTCAGCTCACCACCGGCAGGTCCACGATGTCGTAGGCATGGGCGATGGTGCGCTTCAGGACGGGGTCGATCAGCTCCATCTCGAAGCGCGCCGCCGGGCGGATGCCGCCGATGGCGCCCAGCGTGCCGCCGAACATCAGCGTGCCCGGCAGGAGCGTGTCCTTCCCCGTCCACTTGGCGATGAGGTCGGCGGGCGGGCGAAGGGCTGCGAGCGTGCCCTCCTGGTAGACCACGCGCTCGCCGGCGATGACCACATGGGCGCGCAGCTGCAGCTCGTCCCAGTGCGGGGCGACCTCCTCGTATTTCCAGAGCACAGTCGCCACGGGCTTGGCGCACATCTGCTTCGACAGGGCGATGCCATAGGTCTCGGCCTTGCGGTCGGTATGGTCGGACCCGACCGTCACCCAGAGGCCATCGGCCAGCGACACGACCACCGGCTCGATCTCGCCGGAGGAATCGGGGCCGAGCACCTCGACGCGGTGGCTCTGGGTCACCAGCGAGGCCGCCCCGCGGTAGAAGACCGGCACCGAGGAGGGCGGCGGCACGCCGATGGCGGCGAGTTCCTCGATGTGGTGCTGGATCGCCGCGGCGTCGCGGCCGGCCCAGCCGGCCACCACCAGCGTCTCGAGCTCCATCGCGATGCGGTCGGAGCGACCGGCGGCGTAGCGGGTGAAGGACAGCATCGTGAAACTCCGGTCGGATGGTGCGCGAGCCATAGCGCGCAACGGCGCGGCGCGCCATCGACGGGGCCGCGACAGCCGCGCAAGGCAGCCGCGCTAAGCTTAACAACGGGGCGTGGTTGCCGCCGCCCGGCGCTTCGGCTTTGATCCCGCCGACACTCCAGGGAGGGGACCACCATGCAGCCGATGAGCCCCGGCATCACCAAGGCCGGAACGGGTATCGACGGGATCGTCTGGAACATTCTCGGCCAGACCTATGTGCCGAAGCAGGTCAGCGAGACCTCGATGTCCTGGCACGCCACCTTCCCGCCCGGCACCTTCGTGCCGCCGCACATCCATCCGACCCAGGACGAGTTCATCTACATGCTCGAGGGCCGGTTCGACCTGGTGCTCGAGGGCAAGGAATTCGTCGCCACTGCCGGCGACCTGATCCGCCTGCCGATGGGCCTCTCCCACGGCATCTTCAACAAGACCGACCAGACGGTGAAGTGCTTCTTCTGGGTCTCGCCGACCCGCAAGCTCTACGACCTGTTCTGGGGCATCCATTCGCTGCCCGAGCAGAACCCCGACGCGGTCGTCGCCCTCTCGGCCAAGCACGAGGTCGTCTTCCTGCCGCCGCCTCCCGGCGCCTGAGGTCAGCGCGAGGCTCTGGCCTGCGCCAGCGTCACCAGCGCGACACCGATCACCACCACGCCAGCGCCCGCCCATGTGGCGGGCGCATAGTTTTCGCCGAGCCAGATCGTGCCGGTGACGAGCCCGACCGCGGCGACGACATAGCCGATCTGGCTCAAGTAGACCGGCCCGCCGACATGCTGGAGGCGGAAGAACATGGCGAGGTTGGCGCCCGTCGCCAGCACCTGCGCCGCGATGAGCACGGGAACCGACGCGACCATCGCAAGGCCTGTCATCCCCTCCCCCGACGCGAAGACCGCGGCGAAGAGCAGCCCGGCGGCCACGAGGTTGATCGCCGAGGCGAGGGACAGAGGGTCCGCGCCCGCCGGCCAGTTGTGCGAGCGGTAGACATTGCCGGAGGCAAGGCACACCGGGATCATCAGGCCGAGCAGGACCCAGCCGAGGGTGGCATCGGCCCCGCCCGCATCGCCGCGAAAGGCGATGATGACGAGCACGCCGGCGAGGCCGACGAGAATGCCGAGGACGCCCAGCGGTGCGGGGAGCTTGCGCGCCACCAGCGAGGCGACCGTCAGCGTCATGATCGGCGAGAGCGCGAACATCACGGCGGTAAGCCCCGCGCCGATCCGCGGGATCACGACGAAGACGATGAGGTTCGGCAGCACGAAGGAGACCAGCGCGGCGATGACGTAGTAGGCGCCATGGCCGCCGCGGGGCGGCACGCCCTTGACGATCGCGCCGAGGGTCAGCAGCAGGCTCGCCCCCAGCGTCGAGGCGAAGACCCAGGAGGCCGGCGGCACGCCGGCCGCTGCCGCAAGCTTCTGCAGCGGGAAGGTGGAACCGAGGCAGAGGCCGCAGCCCGTCAGCAGCAGCGCCGCCTCACGCATGCGACCGGCGCTCACGGGGCTCGCCGCCCCTGGCGGTCACCCGGCCGGCGGGACCGGCGCGCCGAAGGTGAGGCAATTGCCGTCGGGGTCGCGGACGGCGATTTCGCGCATGCCATAGGACAGGTCCTCGGGGCCGAAGCTGATGGGGCATCCCATCGCGACGAGCCCGTCGCGGAGCCCATCGACATCGTCCACATAGACATAGATCGACGAGGTGCCGAGGCCATCCGGCGATTGGCTGGCCGGCATCAGGTGCAGGGAGACGGTATCCCGCTCGATGATGGCATAGGTCGGCGGCTCGCCCATGCCGAACTGGAGCCGGAAACCGAGCCGGTCGCGGTAGAAGGCAAGGCTCGCCGCGACGTCGCGGACCGTGAAGACGGCGCTGAAGCCCGTGAGCTGCGCCGCCATTCCACCCTCCCCGTCAGGCCGCCCTGCGGTTGACCTTGTCCTGCGAGAAGCCCGCCGTGGAGGCATAGCCGCGCACGATGGCCTTGCGCTCCTCGAAGGAGAGCACGGTGTCGATGTCGCTGAAGCCGTCCGGCGCGCGCTCCTCGACGGCGTCGATGACGCCCTCGGGGCCGCCCTTGCGGTTCATGCGCACGATCTGCGCGGTCATGGGCAGGCGCTCCTGCTCATAGGCCCAGAGCGCCTGGACCGGATGCTCGGCCGAGACGAGCAGGTCGGCCAGGCAACGCGCATCGAGGATCGCCTGCGAGGCGCCGTTGGAGCCCACGGGATACATGGGATGGGCGGCGTCCCCCAGCAGCGTGACACGGCCATGGCTCCAGCGCGGCAGCGGATCGCGGTCGCACATCGGATATTCCCAGAATTCGGGCGTCGCCTCGATCATGCGCTGGGCGTCCACGTAAGGCAGCGTGAAGCGCTTGAGGTAGGGCATGATGTCCTCGAACCGGCCGGGGCGCGACCAGTCCTCGCGCCGCGGCGGCGTGGCGTTGTTCTCGCCGATCTTGGCGGCGATGGCCCAGTTGGTGAGCTTGCGGCCCGGCGCGAGGCCTTCGGCGATCGGATAGATCACGAGCTTGGCGCTCATGCCGCCGGCGATCACCATCGAACGTCCGGTGAGGAAGTCCGGCCAGTCCACCGCGCCGCGCCACAGCATGATGCCGTTCCAGGCGGGCGGGCCCTCTGTCGGGAAGAGCGAGCGGCGGACCATCGAATGGATGCCGTCGGCGCCGATCAGCACGTCGCCGGTGGCGGTGCGGACATGGCGGCCCTCGCGGTCGAAGAACCAGGCGGTGACGCCGCTCTCGTCCTGCTTGAAGGCGCCGAGCCGGTGACCGGTGAAGATGCGGCTCTCGCCGAGGCGGGCGCGCACGGCCTGGTAGATGACCGTCTGCAGGCGGCCGCGATGGATCGAGAACTGCGGCACATCGAAGCCCGCCTCGACACCGCGCGGCTCGCGCCAGATCTCCTGGCCGAAGCGGTTGGTGTAGATGAGCTCGTGGGTGCGGATCGCGACGTCGTCGAGACGCGGCAGCAGGCCGAGGCCGGCCAGCTCCTTGATGGCGTGGGGCAGCGTGTTGATGCCGACGCCGAGCTCGCGGATCTCGGAGGCCTGCTCATAGACCTCGCAGGCGATGCCGCGCTCGGTGAGCATGAGCGCGGTGGTCAGTCCCCCGACACCGCCGCCGACGATGATGGCCTTCATGGAGCACTCCCGACGCGAAGGCGATAAACACGCGGCAGATCATGGCTTCGGGGCTCGGCACAGGCAAGGGGCGCGGCCCTGCCGGCGGGCGCGGGACGGCCCTGCGGGGCCCCTCGTCGTGCGGTAAGGTTACGCAGGGACGCGCTCCGCCTTCCGCGCCGGGCGCGCCGCGTGTAGAGACGCGCCCATGACAGACGCCGCCCGCCTTGCCAACGACACCTCTCCGGCCGCCGACGATGGCTTGTGGCTCGACCATGAGGACCGGCCGATCTTCCGCCACAAGCCGAAGCTGATCGGGCCCGAGATCGTCTTCACGCTGCAGGACCGCGAGATCGCCTGGTCCGACGGTCGCGTGTCGGGAAGCCTGCCGCTGCACCAGATCGAGAGCGTCCGGCTCATGTTCCGGCCGGCCAATCTCTACACCAGCCGCTACCGGATCGAGATTCGCCAGCGGCTCGGCAAGCGCATCTGGTTCTCGAACATCTCCTGGCGCGGCATGGTGGAGATCGACTCCAACGACGCGCCCTTCGCCGCCTTCGTGCGCCAGCTCTGCGCGGCGATCGCCAAGGCGTCGCCCAAGGCCAGGTTCATCGCCGGCGAGCCGGCCTGGCGCTATGCCGTCGTGGCGGCGATCACGGCGGGCCTCGCCGTGTCGCTCGCCTATCTCGCCATCGCCGCGGTGAAGACCGTCAACTGGGGCCTGATGGGCCTCGTCGCCTTCGTCGGCGGCTATACGGTCTGGCAGATGTCGCTGTGGCTCCGGAAGAACCGGCCGGGCAGCTTCGATCCGCTCGCGCTGCCGACCGACCTCCTGCCCACGGTCAAGCCGCCTCGGGCCTGAGCGCCATCACCGAGCACTGGGCGTGGCGCACCACATGCGCGGCGTTGGAGCCGAGCAGGTAGGTGGCGAGGCGCGGACGGTGCGAGGCCATGACGATGAGATCGGCATGGGAGGCTTCCGCCTCCTCGAGGATCTCGTGATAGGGGCGGCCGAGGCGCACGCGGGTCTGCACCTTGTCCTGCGGCAGGTCGGATTTCACGGCGAGGTCCTTCAGCGTCTGCTCGGCCTCCGACATCTGATTGGCGTGGAAATCGGCCGGCAGGTACTCGGCGGCCATGACCGGCATGTCCGGCACCACGGCGAGCAGCGTGATCGACGCGCCGCTCTCGGCGGCCAGTTGCCTGGCGACGGACAGCGCCTTTGTCTCGAGGCCGGGCTCGGCCGTGTCGACGGGGCAAAGAATGGTGTGGAACATGGCGGGTCTCCCTTCAACGGGAGGACAAAAGCACCGCCAGCGGCCCGGCGCCTTGACGCCGGTCAAGCCCGCGGCGGCTCCTTCGGCTCGCCGCGCCAGCTGACCGCATCGCCGACGAGATCGCGCACGTCCGGCTTCGGCGCGCCGATATAGGGCAGCGGCCGGGTCACCGCGATGGCGGTGATGCCGAGGCGGGCGGTGAGGAGCCCGTTCAGCACGCCCTCGCCGAGCTTGGCGGAAAGCTTGGCCGCAAGCCCCTGCCCCACCAGCTGGTCGAGGATCGTGTCGCCGGCTGCCATGCCGCCGGTCACCGCCATATGGCCGAGCACGTGGCGCAGCAGCTTCCACATGCCAAGCGTGCCGGGACGGCCGCCATAGAGTTCCGCGATCCGCCGGATGAGGCGGACGGCGGTCGCGAAGACCATGGCGAGGTCGATGGCGGCGCGCGGGCTGACCGCCGTCACCACGGAGACACGCCGGGCGGCCTCGGCGACGAGCCGCGTCGCCTCCCGATCCAGCGGTTCGAGCAGTTCCCGCTCGACGATGCGCAGGCGCTGCATCCCATCGACGATGCCGTCCGAGAAGGCGGCGGCCGCCGCCGTCCGGCCCCGGGCCGTGCGGGCATTGCCGGCCATGGCCGCGAGGAGATCGTCGGCGACTTTACCCGCGGCGCGGTCGTCCCGTGCGACCAGTGCCGCCGCGGCGCGCTCCCGCAGATCATCGAGACGGGCAAGGCTCCGCAGGGCAGCGAGTTCGCGGATGGCGAGCGCGAGCCCGCCGACGAGGAACAGCGCCAGCGCGGCGAGGCCGACCCAGCCGAGCCAGGCGGCACGAGCGAAGAGGTCATCGATGAGAGCCGACACGGCGAGGCCGAAGGCCAGCGAGACAAGGCCGCCAAGGCCGGTCCAGAAGAACCGGGTCCACCAGCTCGCCGGCGGCGGCGGCGGCGCGGCGAGGTCCGCCGGCGGATCGGGAGTGGTGTGGGTCGGCACCGGCGCATCGCTCGGCGGGGCGATCTCGACCGCCTTCGCGTCGAGCCGGAAGACCTCGGGCTTTGGTTGCGATCCCCGCGTCATGCCAGGCGGTCTCCGATGAGAAACTCGACGGCCCGGTCCAGGCGGATATGCGGGAGCGCCTGGGTCGGATCGGCCTTCGGCGGCAGGAACCGCACGAAGCGGTAGTCCTCGCCGCGGAAGGCATCGGGACCGTCAAAGAGCGCCGTCGGATCGGCCGGCAGCGCGCCGGGGAAGACCGCCACCTCCTCGGTGCCGGTGAAGGTCTCGGCTCCCGCGCGCTCGCCGGGCAACGGCGTGCCGACGATGCAGGGCAGGCTCTCGCCGCGGCGCGTCACCGTCGTCTCCCGCGTGGCCCGCAGCGCGGCGAGCGCCACGGCATCCACGCCGGCGCCGGCAAAGCTCGCCCGGCGGATGGCGCGATCGGTGAGGCGCTTCAGCAGGGCCTCAAGGCGGTCGTGGCTGGTCTGGTGGAGATGGTCGGCCTTGGTGGCGGCGAAGAGGATACGGTCGATCCGGCGTCCCAGCATGGACGAGAGGATGGAGTTCGCGCCGGGCCGGAAGGCGGTGAGCACGTCGGCCAGCGCCACTTCGAGGTCGGCCAGCGCCGCCGGTCCCGCATTGAGCGCGGCAAGCGCGTCGACCAGCACGATCTGGCGGTCCAGCGTGGCGAAATGGCGGGTGTAGAAGGGCATCACCACCAGCCGCTTGTAGCTCTCGAAGCGCCGCTCCATCAGCGCGGCGAGGCTGTCGGCGGGGGGAACGCGCCCGGCGAGGTCGAGCGGCGCGAAGGTGAGCGCCGGCGAGCCCTCCATCTCGCCCGGCAGCAGGAAGCGGCCGGGCGGCAGGGTGGAGAGCGAGACGCGCTCGTCGCGGCAGGACTTGAGATAGCGCGTGAACGCGTCGGCAAGGCGCAGGGCCTCCGCCTCCCCGCCCCGGCCGAAGGGCTCGGCCGTGGCCGTCGCCTCCAGCCATTCCGCGGCGAGCGCGGCGCGCGGCGGACGACGGGCGGCGTCGATGGCGAGCCGCGACCACTCGGCATAGGTCTGTCCGAGCAGCGTCAGGTCGAGCAGCCACTCGCCGGGATAGTCGACGATGTCGAGGGTCAGGGTCTTGCTGCTGCCGCGCATGAAGCCGGCATTGGAGGCAAAGTCGATGGCGAGACGGATCTCGCTGATGCGCCTGGTGCCCTCCGGCCATTCGCGGCGGGCAGTCAGCGTCGCCAGATGCTCCTCGTAGGGGAAGCGCGGGATGCCATCGTCCGCCTGCGGCTCCAGCCGGACGCGGGCGATGCGGCCTTGGGCCTGGGCCTCGAAAACCGGCCAGCGGGATGCGGTGAGCAGGCCGTGCACCAGCGCCGTGATGAAGACGGTCTTGCCCGAGCGCGACAGGCCGGTGACGCCGAGCCGCAGCGTCGGGCTCGCCCAGTCCGTCGCATAGGCCGCGATGGACCTTGCGGCGAGCCGCGTCTCGTTCACCCAGCCGGTCCAGACCATCACTCGGCCTCTGGATCGAGGTCCCGCGGGACGACGAAGGCGTGGAGCGTGCCGATGCCGGCGGCGATGTCGCGCCAGGAATGCGCCGCACAGTCGATGACCGCGAGGCCGCCGGTCGGATACTTGCGCGCGAGGCGCCGCCGCTGGTCCTCCGGTCCCGCGCCGATAAGGCGGGCCGCGAGATCCTCGATGCCGGTGTTGTGGCCGACGAGAAGCAGCGTCGCCACGTCGTCTGGCGTCTCGCGGATGACGTTGAGCAATTGCCAGGCCGGCGCCTCGTAGATGCGCGGCTCGAACGTCGCGGCGGGCATGGCGATAAGGCCGGCGCTGGCCAGCGCCCAGGTTTCGCGCGTGCGCTCGGCGGTGGAGACCAGGGCCCGGTCGGGCACGAAGCCATTGTCGACCAGCCACCGTCCGATCAGCGGCGCTGCCCGGCGGCCGCGCGCCGCCAGCGGCCGGTCATGGTCGACCATGCCGGGCGGCCAGTCCGACTTGGCATGTCTGAGCAGGATCAGCCGTCGCATCGCATCCTCGTCCGTCCTCATGTGCCCCCTCGCCTCCCCGGCGGCAAGGGCAAGGGGTCACGAGGGCCGGCGCGGACGCCGCTCGGACCAGATGAGATAGAGGCCGCTGGCGACGATGATGGCGGCCCCGGCGAAGACCTGGGGTCCGGGGAAGACGTTGAAGACGAACCAGCCGGCGGCGACCGACCAGAGCAGCTGGGTGTACTGCACGGGCGCCGAGACCGAGGCCGAGGCGAAGCGGAAGGCCATCAGCATGAAGGACTGGGCGACGAGCTGGATGGCGGCGTTGAGGAGGATGGTCGCGATGAGCCAGCCCGGCACCGGCTGCCATCCCGGCAAGGCGAAGGCGAGCGCGATGAGGCAGATGAAGAGGTTGAAATAGAAGAGGATCGAGAGCGTCCCCTCGGTCTTGCCCAGCGCCCGGATGGCGACCATCGCCGCGCCCCAGGTGGCAGCCGAGAGCACGGCGAGCAGGGCCGCCAGCGACACGCCTTCCGGGCCGGGGCGGATGATGACGAGGGCCCCGACAAAGCCGATGGCGACCGCGATCCAGCGGTTGAGGCCGACATGTTCGCGCAGGACGAGGCCCGAGAGCATCACCACGAAGAAGGGCGTGACGAAGAGGATGGCGGTGGCGACCGGCAGGTCGAGTTCGCGCAGCGCCTCGAAATAGGCGAAGACCGAGACGGCCGAGAGCGCCGCGCGCAGGATATGGGCCTTCAGCCGGCCGGTGCGCAGGGTCGCCCGGCCGCGCGCCATCTGGACGAGGATGATCGGCGTGAGGATCAGCAGGCTGGAGGCCGAGCGCATCGCCATGATCTGCCAGCTCGGCGCCTCGGCGACGATGATCTTCAGGATCGAGTCGGCGATCGAGACCAGCGTGAAGCAGACGAACTGCGCGGCAATGGCCGGCAGCGGCCGCTCGGCGGCCGGGGGAGGCGCGACCGGCGACGTCATGGCGCTCTCCGCGCAGTCATGGCGTCAGTCTCCGCCCGCATGCTGCAGCTTTAGCGGACCCGGCGGCGCAGCCAAGCCCGGGCGGGACATGCGCGCCATGCGGCGGGCGGCGGGGCCGCCCGCAAGCGGTCAGCCCTGGCGCGGCGGCGTGTGGATGACGAGGCCGTTCATGGCATCCGTCACCTTGATCTGGCAGGACAGGCGCGAGGTCGGCTTCACGTCGAAGGCGAAGTCCAGCATGTCCTCCTCCATGTGGGAGGGCGTGCCGGTGGTGGCGGTCCAGGCCTCGTCGACATAGACGTGGCAGGTGGCGCAGGCGCAGGCGCCGCCGCATTCGGCGACGATGCCGGGCACGCCGCTCTTGATCGCGGCTTCCATGACGGTCGAGCCGGTCGCGGCGTTGACCACGCGCTTCTCGCCACCGTGGTCGATGAAAGTGATCTCAGGCATCGGATCCCGTCCCTCACGCTGCGCCGGTGCCTGCCGGCGCGCACAAAGCGAAACCGCCGCACGGCAGCGCGGCGGTCGATGATCGCCAGTCCTTAGCGAATGGCCCGGCGGCGCGCCAGTGGTCCCGTCACATGGCGGATCGCCGCAGAGACAGTGATCCAGCCGCTCAGGCGGCCTTCAGCAGGTTGGCGATGAAGCCATTGGCCTCGGCCACCGCCTGCTCGAGGCGGGCCAGGTCGTCCCAGGCCCGCGAGGAGAGGTGGTCGACCTGGTCGCACTCGACCGCCTCGGCGGCCTGGGCGACACCGAAGGCGCCGATGCCGAGGGCCGAGCCCTTCAGCGTATGGGCGGCCTCGGCCCAGGTCTTGGCGCTGGTGGCGTTGCGCAGCCGCTCCAGCATGGTGCGCGACTGACGCTCGAAAAGGGCGAGAACCTCGCGCTCGAGATCGTGGTCGCCGAAGGTCTGCCGCGACAGATGGGTGAGATCGACGGGCATTGCCCCGCCAAGGTGGTCGTCCGACATGATACGCGCCATGGTCATAGTGTCCCCTGATTGACCGCAGCCGCTGGGTTGCGGCCGTTTTGTCCCGGAGGAGGTATGTCCTCCCCTCTCCCTGTGGCCCGACCTTGGCAGCGGAGCGGCGAAACAGCGGTTAAGGCGACCGGCGAAAGACACGGTTTCGCGAGGCGCGGTTGACCTTTCGTAAATGGCGCGGAGGGCCTCAGGCGCCGGGCGGCGGCTCCTTGCCGATGGCGCGATAGCCCTCGGCGGTGAGGCGGCAGACGAGCCAGTCGGGCTTGGTGGGATTGGCGAACCAGGGTGCCGCCCAGCCCGCGTCGAGGCAGGCGCGGACGGTCGCCTTCGGAACCTCGCGGCCTTCGGGGTCAAAGAGCGGGAGTTTTCCACCGGGCTGGTCGACGCCGCGCAGCAGCCAGCGGCGCTGCGGATCGGTCGGCCGAAGCCCCGTCGCCGCTGGGGCAGGAGCGCGCCGCCGTCCCGGGGCGCGGGTCGATGGGTCAGTCATGGTTACTCATCCGTTAACGATGAATCTCAAACTGCACGCGCCTACGGTTTCAATCCTTAGGACCCCCCGGTAGATTACACAGTGCGGCGGACTGTTGTCTGCCACCGGTATCGTTGCGTCCGAGAGGCACCTTGGGGCGTGACGCGGGCCGGTGGATCGACGGTCGGCAGTCAGTAAGGATGCGGGCGACACCATGGCGAACACTCCTAAGAAGGCTCAGGACCCGGCAGAGGCGGCTCTGGCTGCCATCCAGGACGCGCTGAACCTGGCGAACGAGGATCCGTCGAAGGCGGGCCGGACCGGCAGCGCGCCGCGCAACGGCGATGCCATGCGGGTCGATGACGATCTCTTCGCCGACACCCGCCGCAGCGAGGGCGTCGTCTCCCCCAGCCAGCCGCCAGCCAATGACGACCGCCGCGACCTCGCGCAGATGCTGGAGCGCCTGTCGCGCCGCCCCTCCTCCGCGCCGCTGTGGATCGCCGCCCTCCTCTCCGCGCTGTGGCTCGGCGGTGGCCTGTTCATCGCCTTCCGTGCCTATGGCGGCGCGCTGCCCGATCCGATGGCGCCGCAGACCCTGACGCTCGCCGCGGTCCTGCTGCTGCCCGTCCTCTTCTTCTTCGTCATGGGCGCGCTGATCCGCCGCTCGCAGGAAATGCGCATCGTCGCCCAGGGCATGAGCGAGGTCGCGCTGCGCCTCGCCGAGCCGGAGACGGTCGCCCGCGAGGCCGTCGTCTCGGTCGGCCAGGCCATCCGCCGCGAGGTCGCCGCCATGGGCGACGGCGTCGAGCGGGCTCTCGCCCGCGCCGGCGAGCTCGAGACCCTCGTCCATAACGAGGTCGCCTCCCTCGAGCGCGCCTACAGCGACAACGAACTGCGCGTGCGCGCCCTCATCGAGGAGCTCGTCAACCAGCGCGAGGCCATCGTCTCCAATGCCGAGCGCGTCCGCTCGGCCATGACCGGCGTCCACGAGCAGGTGGCCAGCCAGATCGCCGAGGCCGGCGAGCAGCTGAGCCGCCGCATCGACGAATCCGGCATGCGCGTCACCTCCTCGCTGGGCGAGAAGGCGGAGGCCATCACCCTCGCCCTCGGCCGCGCCGGCGACACGATGATCGACCAGATCCAGCTGCGCGGCGCCGACATCGTCGACCGCCTGGCCTCGACCAGCGACGAGGTCACCCGCGCCCTGTCGACCACCGGCGACCGCGTCACCTCGGTCCTCACGGACACCGGCAACATCGTCACCGTGACGATGGCCGAGACCGGCACCAGCATGGCCGCCAAGCTGTCCGAGACCGGCACGGCCATGACCAACCATCTCGCGCTCACCAGCGCCGAGATCACCCAGGCCATCGCGTCGCGTTCGGACGATGTCTCGGCGCGCCTGAAGGAGACCGGCGAGAGCCTGGTCGCCGAACTGTCGGCCCGCACCGGTGAGGTGTCGCAGACCCTGCGCGACACCGGCGAGACGCTCATCGGCGAGCTTGCGGCCCGCAGCGGCGAGGTCGCCGGCACCCTGCGCGAGACCGGCGAGGCGCTCATCAGCGAGCTGTCGGAGCGCGGCGGCTACGTCACCTCCACCCTCAAGGTCACGGGCGATGCCATCATCGGCGAGCTGTCGAGCCGCGGCGACTATGTCTCCTCGACCCTGCGCGAGACCGGCGAAACGCTGATCGACGAGCTGTCGCTGCGCGGCAACGAGGTCACCAGCCGCCTGAAGGATACCGGCGAGAGCCTCGTCTACGAACTCTCGACCCGCGGCGGCGAGGTCAATTCCGTCCTCAAGGCGACGGCTGAGACCCTGGTCTACGAACTCGCCACCCGCGGCGGCGAGGTCACCACCACCCTGCGCGAGACCGGCGAGGCCTTCGTGTCCGAGCTGTCGCTGCGCGGCAACGAGGTCACCACCCGCCTGCGCGACACCGGCGAGCGCCTCGTCGGCGAACTCACCGAGCGCGGCTCGGAAGTGGTCGGCAAGCTCGAGACCACCGGCAGCTACGTCGCCGAGACCATCACGGTGCGCGGCGGCGCCCTCGCCGACCGCATCGCCGAGACCGGCGACAAGCTGCACGAAACCGTCACCACCCATGGAGACGAACTCGACAAGCGTCTCGCCGTCACCGGCCAGCTCATCGCCGAGGCCATCACCCAGCGCACGGCCGAGGCCAAGAACGCCATCGGCGACGTCGGCATCCAGGTGGTCGAGAGCCTCACCGAGAAGGCCCAGGACGTCCAGCTTGCGCTGCATCGCGCCAGCGAGACCGTCACCACCGCCATTTCGGAGCGCACGGCCAGCCTGCGCGAGGAGATCGAGCTCGCCGGCACCGGCGTGCTGTCGTCCTTCGCCACCCAGGGCGCGGACCTGACCATGCGCATCGAGAGCATCGGCAACCACGTCACCGACACTCTCGCCAACCGCGGCGATGCGGTCACCCGCGAGCTGCAGCGCGTCGCTGCCGAGGTCACCGAGGCCGCGACCGCCCATGGCGAGCATGTCGCGAACCGCATCGCGCAGAACGTCGTCGCCCTCGATGAGGCGGTCGCCCGCCACTCCAACGGCTTCGAGACCCGCATTGCCGGCTATGCCGCGTCGATGGAAGACGCCTTCAGCCGCTACACCTCCGGCTTCGACACGCGGATGGCCGAGCAGGCCGCCAATCTCGAGGACGCCTTCATCCGCTACACCTCGGGCTTCGACACCCGCGTCGGGGACCATGCCACCCGGCTCGAGGACGCGATCGTGCGCCATACCTCGTCCTTCGAGGGCCGTGTCGCCCATTATGCCGCGACGATCGAGGACACGGTCGGCCGCCACGCCCTCAATATCGAGGACAGCGTCGGCCGCCTCACCGCCGACTTCGAGAGCCGCGTCGGCACCCATGCCTCGCTGCTCACCGAGCAGGTGGCGAACCATGCTGCCCTGCTCGACCACAAGCTGACCGGCCACATCTCGGCGCTCGACGAGACGATCGCCGGCAAGGGCACGGCGCTCGCCGACCGGATCGCGTCGGATGCCCGCGAGTTCGCCGAGCGCGTGGCGCAGCAGTCCTCGGAAATCTCCGAGGCGCTGGATGGCCGCCTCGCCCGCATCGACCAGGCGCTGGACACCCGCGCCCAGGCCTTCAACGAGACGCTGGCCAACCGCACGCTCGAACTCGCCAAGGTGCTCGGCGAGGGCGGCAAGGCGGTGACCGAGGCGCTGGAGAACAAGTCGGCCGAGATCACCTACAACCTGACCTCGAAGTCGGACGAGATCGCGAGCAACCTCGCGGCCAAGTCGGACGAGATCGCCACGACGCTCGCAAGCAAGTCCGAGGAGATCGCCTTCAGCCTGACCTCGCGGTCGGACGCGCTGGCGCGCCTGCTCAACGACAAGTCGGACCAGATCGTCTTCAGCCTGACCTCGCGCTCCGAGGAGATGGCGAAGGACCTCGCCGAGAAGTCGGACGCCATCGCCCAGACGCTGGCCCAGACCTCCGAGAGCATCGCGCAGAACCTCGCGACCCGCTCCGAGGACATCACCCGCATCCTCTCCGACAAGTCGGCCGACGTGACCTACACGCTCGCCGCCAAGTCCGGCGAGATCACCCGCCTGCTCACCGACAAGGCGGACGAGGTCACCTACACCCTCACCGCCAAGTCCGACGTCATCGCCGCGACGCTGTCGGAGAAGGCTGACGAGATCAACCGCACCCTCGGCGGCCGCGCCCTCGAGGTCGCCGAGACGCTCGACACCCGTGTCGCGCGCTTCGAGGAGGTCGTCGTCGGCCGCCTCGAGACGGTGTCGCAGACCCTCGACGCCCGCGGCTCGCATATTGCCGAGACGCTGACGGAGAAGGTCGAGGCGGTGACGCAGACGCTGCGTGCGAATGCGGACGACGTGGAGCGCACGCTCTCCGTCATCTCCAACGACATCACCCAGGGCCTGTCGACCCGCGTCAACGAGATCAACGCCGTCCTCGGCGCCCGCTCGGCGGAACTGGCGGCCCTTCTCGACGACCGCGGCAACACGCTCGTCACCCGCCTCGGCGACAACGGCATGCAGATCACCAACGAGGTCAGCCGCGTCGGCGACATCGTGGTGCGCGCGCTGGAGAACCGCGGCGGCGCCATCGCCGAGGTCATCGGCCAGAAGGGCGCGGAAATCACCCGCGTCCTGTCGCAGACCGGCCTCGACGTCACCCGCGGCATCACCGACTCGAGCGAACAGGCTGCCCGCGTGCTCGCCGAGAGCTCGCAGACCGTGCGCTCGGAGATCGACGCCGGCACCCGCGAGACGGTGGCGACCCTCACCGCGACCAACGACCAGCTGCGCGGCGAGATCGCCTCGCTGCTGTCGCGGCTCGGCGAGACCACCGGTTCGCTGCGCGAGGTCGCGACCCGCACCGAGCAGTCGCTCGCGACCATCAACGCCGAGCTCGGCGAGCGGATCGGCCAGTTCGCCACCTCCGCCGAGACCGCCTCGACCGCCGCCGAGACCTCGACGCGCATGCTCAACGGCCAGATCAGCCAGCTCACCACGGTGGCCGGTACGGTCCTGCGCGACGTGTCGAGCCTGTCGGAGCGTTTCGACAACCAGGCCCGCCTCCTCGGCGCCGCCGCCGAGCAGGTCGAGGAGATGCAGCAGCGTCTCGACGCCTCCTTCGAGGCGCGCCGCGAGCTCATCGAGGCGCTGGTGACCCACCTCGCCTCGAAGACCGAGGACATGGACAATCTGGTGAAGAGCTTCACCGGCCTCCTGGACGACAATCTCGGGACGGCGGAGAGCCGCGCCCGCGAGATCGGCCGGGTGCTGGTCGAATCGACCAACCAAACGACCCAGGCCATCGGCGAGCAGGCCGAGGCGCTGCGCCTTGCCACCGGCAAGGAGCGCGAGCGCACCACCCACGCCATGCGCTCGGCCTATGAGCAGGCGACGCAGGAGATGCATGGCCTCTTCCGCGAGGCCGCCGAGCGCTTCGAGACGCTCACCGCCGGCATGAAGGCGATGAGCAACGAGATCCAGCGCGAGCTCGCCGAGACCCGCGACCAGCTCACCCGCGGCATGGTCGAGATCCCGAAGGAGACGCAGGAGAACACCGCGGCCATGCGCCGGGTGGTCGCCGACCAGATCAAGGCCCTGGCCGAACTGAACGACATCGTCGCCAAGTCGGGCCGTGCCTTCGATGTCAGCGAGCCGGCGGCCCCGAGCCGCCGCACCAGCCGCGAGGAGCCCGCCCCGGCGCTGCGCGGCACGGTCGCCGAGGTCGCCCGTCCCGAGCCGGTGCGCGAGGCCCCGCGGCCCCGCCTGCCGGAGGCCCGCGGTCCCGAGACCCGCGCGCCGGAGGCACGCCCGGCGGAGACGCGTCCCGCCGAACCGCGCCGCGAGGCCCCTGCCCGCGCCGAGGCGCCGAAGGCGGCTGACCGCTCCGGCGGCTGGCTGTCGGACCTGCTCGCCCGCGCCTCGACCGAGGATGGCTCTGACCAGCCGCTGCGCCCGGCCCCGCGCCGCAACCCGCCGCCGGCAGCCCTCGACAATCTCGATGCGCTGTCCTCGGACATCGCGCGGATGGTCAACCACGATGCCGTCGCCGAGCTGTGGGACCGCTGGCGCCGCGGCGAGCGCAACGTCTTCTCGCGCCGCCTCTATACGACCCAGGGCCAGCAGACCTTCGACGAACTGCGCCGCCGCTACCGCCGCGACACGGATTTCCGTGACACGGTCGATCGCTACATCGACGAGTTCCAGCGCCTCCTCGCCGACGTCGACCGCAACGATCGCGACGGCAGCCTCGCCCGCTCCTACCTGACCTCCGAGACGGGCAAGGTCTTCACCCTGCTCGCCCATGCGAGCGGCCGGTTCGACTGAGCCGGCCCGACAGGCCGACATGACGAGGGCGCCGCGAGGCGCCCTTTTCGTTGGTCGGGAGGGATTGAGGAGACGCTCGCAGCGCTGAGGGCGCGGCGCGGCCGCGTCAGACCTGGCCGGTGGCCCAGATGACGATCTCGCCGAGCACGCCCTGGACGGCGGTGTTGAAGGCGGCCGAGACATTGCCGGCATCGATGCCGGCGGCCGGGGCACGGCCGCTGAAGACCCGGCCCGCGAGGATGCGGCCGGAGCGGTCATTGACCAGCTTCACCGAGAGCTCGACCACCACCTCCGTGGCGCCACCGGCGACGACCTCGAAGGAGCGGACGTCGGCGATGAGCTGCCAGTCGGAGGCCAGGCGGTCACCGGGGCGGCCGACCGAGCGCAGGCGGTTGGCGTTCTCGAAGGCCTGGATGAGGCGGGCCTGCAGCAGCTTCGGCAGGCGGTCGGCCCAGGCGCCGTCGGAGAGATAGGAATAGGCGCCGCCCGGCGCGCGCACGGCGATGCGCTCGGTGTCCAAGCTGGCAATGGCCTTGGGCTCGACGACGATCAGCTGGCCGCGCACGGCGCCGGCACGGGCCGGAAATGTCGAGGGAGCGATGAGGTCGAAGGCGCGCGGCGCATTGGACGATGAGCAACCCGCCAGCAGGATGAGGCCCGCAAGGGCCGTCACCGCAAGCCGTCCCGCCCGCCGATAACCCGGATGTCCACTGCCGTTGCGCAAGCCCGAACCTCAGTTCCGCCCTAGCGGCGATTGTATTCGGGCACGCCCGAGCCGCCGAAGATGAACCGCTGGGGATTGCGCTCCAGGGACCGCAATGTCCGCTCCAGTTCCGACAGCGTGCGCCGGCCGTCGGCCGACAGGGATTGAATATCGCGGATCGTCCGATCCGTGAAGCCGGTGATGGAGGTCGACAGCTGCGCGGTGCGGGTATCGAGCCGTTCGGCCAGCGTCCGGATCGAACGGGCCGTCGCGGTGAACTCGGCGAACATGCCGTTGTTCCCGTCGCCGGAGAAGTTCTTCAGCAGCGCGTCGAGCCGGTCGGCCATGCCGTTGAGCTTGCTGGAGACCTCGGTGGCGTTCTTGAGCAGCGCATCGACATTGGCGGAGTTGTCGCCGAGCGCCTGGGTGAAGCGGTCGATATTGGCCATGGCGCGGCCGATGCGTTCCGAATCCAGCGACTGGATGACGCGGTCGGCGCCGGCCAGGGTCCGGTTGAGGGCGCGCACGTCGAAGGTGGTGGCGACCTCGTTCACGCTGCCCAGCGTCTGGGTGAGCGAATTGGCGGCGGTGCGGGCGTCGCGCAGCAGGTCGCCGAGATTCTGGCTCTGCGCGTTCAGGCCACCGGTCAGGTCGTCGATGTTCTTCAGGATCGAGGTGATGCGGCCGGGCTGGGCGCCCTCCATCATCGATTCGACCTGCGAGGTGACCCGGTCGAGGCGCTGGGTCAGCGCTGAGATCTGCTTGGCGGCATCGCCCACCTGGGTGAGGAAGTCGCGGATGCCGTCGGAATTGTCACCCAGCGCGGCGGTGAAGCGCTCGACATTGTTCAGGCTGCGCTGAACCGAGCCCTGCCCCTCCGCCACGAGGCGGTCCAGGCGCTCCACGAGGCCGTTCAGCGTGTTCATGGTCTGCTGCGCGCCCGACATGATGTCGGAGCCGCCGGGCACGTCCGGGCCGATCTTCGGCGGGACGCCCGCCTCGCGCTGCAGCGGCTGGGCCGGCTCGGGACCATTGGCGAGGTTCACCGAGGCGATGCCTGAGAGCAGCGCGACATTGAGGCCGGCGCGGGTGGCGGTGGAGATGGGCGTGCCGGGCTGGAGGGCGACCACGGCGACCACCTTGCGCGGGTCGTTCGGGTCGATGTCGATGCGCCGGACCTCGCCCTTGCGGATGCCGTTGAAATAGACGGGCGAGCCGGTGCGCAGGCCGCCGACGGCGCCGGAGAAGACGATGCGGAAGTCCTCGCGGTCCTGACGGTCGCTGACGCGCAGGAACCACCAGAGGAACAGGGCGAAGATCGCCATGACCCCGAGGGTGAACAGGCCGATCAGCGTGGTGTTGGCCTTGGTCTCCATGTCCGGCGGTCGTCCTTAGGCCTTGACCCCGGCGGCGCGGGCGCGCTCGCCACCGAAATATTTCCGCAACCACGGGTGGGGATGGCGGAGCATGTCCGCCATCGTCCCCGTGGCGATGACCCGGCCCTCGGCGAGGGCTGCGATGCGGTCGCAGATTCGCGCCAGGCTATCGAGATCGTGGGTCACCATATACACCGTCAACCCCAAGGTGTCCCGCAAGGTCCTGATGAGCGTATCAAATTCCTCGGCGCCGATGGGGTCGAGGCCCGATGTCGGCTCGTCGAGGAAGACGATCTCGGGGTCCAGCGCCAGGGCGCGCGCCAGCGCCGCGCGCTTGATCATGCCACCCGACAGTTCGGACGGGTACTTGTCGCCGGCATCCGGCCTCAGGCCCACCATGGCGATCTTGAGCCGGGCGATCTCGTCCATCAGCGGCTCGGAGAGCTTGAGGTACTCGCGCAGCGGCACCTGGATGTTCTGCTTCACGGTGAGCGAGGAAAACAGCGCGCCGTGCTGGAACAGCACGCCCCAGCGGCGCTCGACCGCCTTGTGCTCGGCGCGCGACAGGCCGTCGAGATTCTGGCCGAAGGCCTCGATCGTGCCGCGCCGCTTCGGCACGAGGCCGAGGATGCAGCGGGTGAGGACCGACTTGCCGGTGCCGGAGCCGCCGACGACGCCGAGCACCTCGCCGGGCTGCACGTCGAGGTCGAGCCCGTCGATGATCAGCCGCTCGCCGAAGCCGACGGCGAGGTCGCGGACCGAGATGATGGGCTGGTGCGCGGATGCGTCCATCGTCCTGTCTCAGTAGCCGAGGCTGGCGAAGAACATGGCGAAGAGACCGTCCATGACGATGACGAGGAAAATGGCCTTCACCACCGAGGCGGTGGTTTGCTGCCCGAGGCTCTCCGCCGAGCCCTTGACGCGCATGCCCTCGATACAGGCGACAAGGCCGATGATGAGCGCCATGAACGGGGCTTTTGCGAGGCCGACCCAGATATGGCGCTGCGACACTTCCTCCTGCATGCGTGACAGGAAGATGTCGAAGGGGATGTTGCCGTAGATGTTGGCGACCATGGCGCCGCCGGCAATGGCCGAGAGATCGCCGACGAAGGTGAGGATCGGCAGGCCGACGATCAGGGCGATCATGCGCGGCAGGACCAGCACCTCGACCGGATTGAGGCCCATGACCTTCAGGGCGTCGATCTCCTCGCGCATCTTCATCGAGCCGATCTCGGCGGTGAAGGCCGAGCCGGTGCGGCCCGCCACCATGATGGAGACGATGAGCACGCCGATCTCGCGCAGGGTGAGGATGACGACGAGGTCGACGACATAGGTGTCGGCGCCGAAGTCGCGGAAGAAGAAGATGCCCTGCTGGGCGATGATTCCGCCGATCAGGAAGGTGATCAGCGCCATGATGGGGACGGCGCGGAACACGATGTGGTCCATCTGCGTGACCACGGCCGGCAGGCGGAAGCGGCCCTGCCCGGTGAAGATGCTCCCCGCCGCCAGCACAACCTCACCGAGAAAGGAGGCGAGCGCGGCAAGGTCGCGGCCCGCCTCGACCATCTGCTGGCCGACCTTGTCGATGGCGAGGGCGAGAGCCGGCCGGGGGCGCGGCGGGGCCTCGGGGGCGGTGGCGAGGCCCTCGGCGATGTCGGCATAGAGTGTTGCCGTCGCGCCATCGAGGCCGGAGCGATCCACCGGCACGCCGCGGGCGCCGAAGCCGGTCTCGATGCCGCGCACCAGCGTTCCGCCGAGCGTGTCGAGGCGCGAGACGCGGGAGAGGTCGAGGCTGACGGCGGCGGGCGTGCCCGCCTCGGCGAGGAGCCGCGTCACCTGCGGCTCCATGTCGCCGGCGGTCTCGGCCGTCCAGGCCCCGGCCAGCGTCACCGTGAGGCGGCTGCCGTCGACCCTCGTCGCGAGTTCAGCTTGCGCCACGGGCGTCCTCGTCGGCGGCGCGTCCCAGCCGCCGCGCGGCGACCGAGGCGCGAATTTCGATAAGTCGCATGCGCCCGCTCCGCTTCACAGGCGACGCCACACCTTCCATAAAGGTCCCGCCCGGCGCCGTCGAGGTCGCCGTTTCTTGTCTCATTTGTGCAGGCCGCCCCATGGAACTCGCCAAGCCCTATCTCCTTTTCCTCGGGGATGTTCACGACCAGCTCGCCGCCAAGACCGCGCAGGGCATCGTCGACTGGCGCCGCGACTGGTGCGTCGGTCAGGTCCGCCTCGAGGGCTGCAAGGCTGATACGGGCCTGAAGGACCTTTCGATCGCTCAAGGCGCCAAGGCCGGCGCCAAGACGCTGGTCGTCGGGGTCGTCAATGCCGGCGGTGTGCTGCCCGATCACTGGATCGACAGCATCGTCTCGGCCATCGAGGCCGGCATGGACGTCGCCACGGGCCTGCATGCGAAGCTCTCCTCGATCCCGAAGATCGCCGCCGCCGCCAAGAAGCACGGCCGCCAGCTCCATGACGTGCGCCATCCCACCCAGACCTTCGCCACGGGCAAGGGCGGGCTGCGGTCCGGCAAGCGCCTGCTGATGGTCGGCACCGACTGCTCGGTCGGCAAGAAGTACACCGCCCTCGCCATGGAGAAGGGCATGCGCGACCGCGGCTTCGATGCCGATTTCCGCGCCACCGGCCAGACCGGCATCTTCATCTCCGGCCGCGGCGTCGCCGTGGACGCGGTGGTGGCCGACTTCATCGCCGGTGCGGCGGAGTGGCTCACCCCTGCCGCCGATCCCCTGCACTGGGACGTGGTCGAGGGCCAGGGCTCGCTCTTCCACCCCTCCTTCGCCGGCGTGACGCTCGGCCTGCTGCACGGCGCGCAGCCCGACGCCTTCATCGTCTGCCATGAGCCGACCCGCCGCACGATGCGCGGCGTGCAGACGCCCCTGCCCTCCATCGCCGACGTCATCGAGCAGACCATCGCGCTCGGCCGCCTGACCAACCCGGCGATCACCTGCACGGGTCTGTCGATCAACACCGAGCACCTCTCGGAGGACCAGGCCTTCACCTATCTCGACCGCCTGTCGCGGGAATACGAGCTGCCGGCGACCGACCCGGTGCGCTTCGGCGTCGAGCCGCTGGTGGACGCCATCGCCGAGCTCTATGGCGAGCCCGAGCCGAAGCCGAAGAAGAAGCCGGCGCGCAAGGCGAACTGAGGCATCGCCATGACATCGCGTGAGCTCACCGTCCGCACCGAGCGCTGGCCGATCGCGGGCAGCTTCACCATTTCCCGCGGCTCGCGGACGGAGGCGGTGGTCGTCGTCTGCGAGATCCGTCAGGGCTCGGCCATCGGTCGGGCGGAATGCGTGCCCTATCCGCGCTATGGCGAGTCGGTGGACGGCGTCGCCGCCGACATCGAGGCCATGTCCGATGCGCTGGACAACGGCCTCGACCGGCAGGGGCTGATGGCGGCGATGAAGGCGGGCGCCGCCCGCAACGCCATCGACTGTGCGCTGTGGGACCTCGAGGCGAAGCTGTCGGGCAAGCGCGCCTGGGAACTGGCCGGTCTGCCCGCGCCGAAGCCGCTGACGACGGTCTATACGATCTCGCTGGGCTCGCCCGCCGAGATGGCGGAGCGTGCCGCCGGCTGCGGCCGCCCGCATCTCAAGATCAAGCTCGGCGGCGAGGGCGATGCCGACCGGCTCGCCGCCATCCGCGCGGCGGTGCCGCAGGCGACCCTGGTGATCGACGCCAATGAGGGCTGGACCCCGGCCAATCTCGAATCGAACCTCGCGGTCTGCGAGCGGTTCGGCATCGCGCTGGTGGAACAGCCGCTCCCCGCCTCCGACGACGAGGCGCTGCGGCATGTTCGCCGGCCGATCCCGATCTGCGCCGACGAGAGCGTCCACGACCGGCCGTCGCTGTCGAAGCTCGCCGGCAAGTACGACGCTATCAACGTCAAGCTGGACAAGACCGGCGGCCTCACCGAGGCGCTGCTGCTGGTGGCGGAGGCCGAGAAGCTCGGCCTCAAGATCATGACGGGGTGCATGCTCGGCACCTCGCTGTCCATGGCGCCGGCGACGCTGGTGGCGCAGCGCGCCTTCCTCGTCGATCTCGACGGGCCGCTGCTCCTGAAGGAGGACCGGCCGGAGGGCCTGCGCTACGAGGGCGCCACCGTCTACCCGCCCGCCCCCTCGCTCTGGGGCTGAACGGGCGCTGCGGGGCGCGGGACCGGCATGGCCCGCGCCACCGCCGTGACGATGATGCCGGCTGCACAGAGGCCGGCCATGGCCACATAGGCGCCGACGCCCGTGCGGGCATAGAGATAGCCGGCAATCAGCGTCGACAGCGCCATCGAGCCGCCGATGGCGACCGACACCGTCCCCTGCCCGCTCGCCCGCTGGTGGGGCGGCAGGCGCGCGGCGAGATAGGACATGGTGCCGAGGTGCACGAGCCCGAAGCCGGCGGCGTGCAGGAGCTGCAGCGGCGCGTTGATCCACAGCGGCGGATCGAGCGCCATGACGACCCAGCGCAGGAGTCCGCCTGCCCCGCCGATGAGCAGGAAGGTGGTGGGGCGCCAGTCCCGGGTGAAACGCGTCGCCACCCAGAACATGACGATCTCGGCCAGAACCGCGATGGCCCAGAGCGTGCCGACGGTGAAGCCGGAATAGCCGATGGCCTTCCAGTGGATGGAAGCGAAGCCGTAATAGACGGCGTGGCTGCCCTGGAGCAGCGCCGCGGCGATCATGATCAGCACGAAGCGCTGGTTGAAGAAGCCGGGCCCTGACGGCGCCACGGACCTGTCCGGCCGGTCGTGGACGAGCATGACCGAGACGATGGCGAGCGGCACGAGGCTCGCCCAGATCATCCAGGCGATCCAGTCGGGCGCGATGAGGGTGAGGATGATGCCGCCCGCGATGTTCGCGCCCATGAAGGCGACCGAGCCCCAGACGCGGATGCGGCCATAGTCGAGGGTTCGCCGCGCGACCCCGGCCAGCCCATAGGCGTCAGTCAGCGGCACCAGCGGGCTCCAGACGAGCCCGGTCAGGATCACGCCGATCAGGATCATCGTGAAGCCGTCTGCGAGCGCCACGCCGATGAAGGCCACCGCCGTGGCGAAGCAGCAGATGACGATGGCGTAGGAGAGCGTGCCCGCCTTGTCGGCGAGATAGGTGACCACGGGCGTCGCCAGGAGGCGCACCAGCTGCCCGCCGGCGAGGATCATGCCGACCTGCGCATCGGCCAGGCCCTTGGTCTTCAGCCAGACAGGGAAGAAGGGCTGGTGCAGGCCGAAGCCGATGAACATGGCGGCATAGAAGAGCGACAGCCGCGTCGCAAAGCGCCTGGAATCGTCCGATTTGGTAATGGGAACACGGACCATTAAGATTTTCGGAGAGAATCGGCTGTTGCCACTGTTCTAGACCGTCCCCACCCGTCCTGCGAGAGCGCGCTTCCGGATGACTGACGTGATCCAACCGCCTGCCACGCGCCCGCAGGGCTCGCTGGTCGAGGCCGACTACGAGGCGATCGAGCAAGCCGTCATGGAGACGGCGCGCGGCCGCTGGTTCCTCGCCGAATATGCGAGGCGCAACCGCCACGCCGACACGACTGCCGTGCTCGACGCCATCGGCCGGCTGGAAGGCGCCATGGGATCGGCGAGGCCCTCGGGGGATCTCGACCGCGTGCGTCTCGACATCCGCGAGATGGCCCATGCCATTGCCCGCACCAAGGCCGAGATCGCCGCCATCAAGCCGGAGGGGGCGACCGCACAGTCCGGCCATTTCGAGGACGCCTCGGTCGAGCTCGACGCCATCGTGCAGGCGACCGAGAGAGCGACCGGCGACATCCTGTCGGCTGCGGAGACGATCCAGGAGATCGCCTGGACGCTGCGCGAGATGGGCGCCGAGAACGAGGTCTGCGACCTCATCGACACCAAGACCACCGACATCTACACGGCCTGCTCGTTCCAGGACATCACGGGTCAGCGCACCCGCAAGGTCATCAACGTGCTGCGGTTCCTCGAGGAGCGCATCGACACGATGATGGCGATCTGGGGCGAACCGCTGGTCGCCCCGGCGCCGGCCCCGCCGCTGATGAACGAGGCGGCGAAGGCGGTCAGCGAGGAAGCCGCGCTGCTCAACGGGCCGGCCAAGCCCGGCGAGGGCCTCGTCCAGTCCGATGTCGACATGATGCTGGACGACGGGCTCTTCGCCGATGGTCAGGAAGCTCAGTCGGCCCCCGCAGCCATCACTCCGGCGCCCGAGCCTGCGCCGGCAGCGGCTGCGCCCGGCCCTGCTACCCCGGTGATGGCGGAACCCGCCCCGGCGGCACGCGCCCCGCTCGTCGAGGACGTACCGGCCACCGCGCGCGCCACCGCCGCGGCCGCGCTCTCCACCGATGACCGTCCGCTGGCCGAAACGCCGCGGGCGCCGCGCACCGACGCCCCGCTCGCACCGGGTCTCGGCGCGGTCGAGGAGATCGAGAAGCTCAGCTTCGTGGAGAAGGTCGCCCTGACGAGCTGATCGCCGTCAGGGCCGTCGCAGCGTCACGCCACCAGCGTGGCGAAGAGGGCCGGATCGACATTGCCGCCCGACACCATGGCGCCGACGACCTGGCCCTTCACGTCGAGGCGGCCAGCGAGCAGCGCTGCGAGCGGCACGGCACCCGAAGGCTCCACCACCAGCTTCAGTTCGCGGAAGGCGAAGGACACCGCGCGCTTCACCTCGTCCTCGGAGACGACGATGCCGCCGGCGACCAGCGGCTTGTTGACGGCGAAGGTGAGCTCGCCCGGCATGGCGGCCAGCAGGCCGTCGCAGATCGAGCCGGCGCGCCGGGTGTTGGCGACGCGCTCGCCGCCCGCGAAGGAGCGGGCGTGGTCCTCGAAGCCCTCCGGCTCGACCGAATAGATCTTGGCGCCCGGAGCCTTCTCGGCGACCGCGAGAGCGACGCCGGCGAGCAGGCCACCGCCGGAGCAGCAGACCAGCACCGAATCGGGCGTCAGGCCCTGGGCGACCAGGTCCTCCATCATCTCGCGACCGGCCGTGCCCTGGCCCGCCATGATGTGGAAATCGTCATAGGGCGGTACGACCACGGCGCCGCGGGCGGCAGCGATATCGCGGGCCATGGCCTCGCGATCGTCCTTCTCGCGGTCGAAGAGCACCACCTCGGCGCCGGCGGCGGCGGTGCGCTCACGCTTCAGGGCAGGCGCGTCCTTGGGCATCAGGATGGTGGCGCGGATGCCAAGGAGCTGGGCGGCGGTGGCGACGCCCTGGGCGTGGTTGCCGGAGGACATGGCGACGACGCCGATGGCCTTGCGGTCCTCCGGGATGCGCGCCAGCCGATTATAGGCGCCGCGGAACTTGAAGGAGCCGGTGCGCTGCAGCGGCTCGGCCTTCAGGAAGACGCGCGCGCCAGTGATGGCGTCGAGCTCGTGGGAGGTGACGAGCGGCGTGCGGCGGGCGACGCCGGCGATGACACGGGCGGCCTCGGCGACGTCGGCGGCGGTGGGCAGGACGGCCATGACTGTTTCCTTCGCGATGGTCGGAACCTTATGGGCGAGGCGGCCAGCCTGAACAAGTCAGCCTTTGTCCAGCCATCGATCAGCGGCGCTGATGGCGGACGCTGCGACGCCGCCGCCCTCGCCTTCCCGGCCCCGAGCAGATAGAGACGGCGCCGGAGGCACCGCTTGACCGACCCGACCGCCCTTCCCCGCCCGACCACGGCCCCGGCCGGTCGACCGTTCCAGGTGCTGATCCTGATGAGCCGCACCGGCGGTGGTCATCTGGCGAGCGCCCGGGCGCTGGAGGCGGAGCTTGTGCGGCAGCGGCCGGACTGCAAGGTCACCATCGTCGACATGCTGACCGACCATCTGGCCTTCCCCTTCTCGCGGATGCCAGCGACCTACGACACCGTGGTGAACCGCACCCCGCGGGTCTGGCACGCCATGTGGCGGATGACGGCGCTCTCGCCCGTGGCACGGCCGACCGCCGCCGTGGTCCGGCGCCTGTCGAGGGCGCGGCTGGAGGCCCTCGTCCGCACCACCCAGCCGGATCTCGTCATCTCCGTCCACCCGCTGGTCAATGACCTGATGGTGCCGGTGCTCCGCCGCATCGCGCCGCACAGCCGCTACGTCACCGTCGTCACCGATCTCGGCGGCATCCATCCGTCCTGGCTGCACCGTCAGAACGACGCCGTCTATCTGCCGACGCCCAAGGCGATCGACATCGCCCTGCGCCGCGGCCTGTCACGCGAGCGCCTCCATGCGCTCGGCCTGCCGGTGCGCGCCGATTTCGCCCGCGCGCCCGCCGACAGGGCCGAGACCCGGCGCGCCTTCGGCCTCGATCCCGATCTCCCGGCGATCCTGGTGATGGGCGGAGGCGGTGGCATCGGGCCGATCGCCGCCATCGCCGAGGCCATCTCGGCGGCGCTCGTGCCTGCCGGCAACGCGTCACCTGCCGCGCAGGTGGCGGTGGTCTGCGCCGGCAATGCCAAGCTCAAGGCCGAACTGGACGCGTCGTGGTGGCCGATTCCGGTGACGGCGCTCGGCTATGTCGACCGCATGAGCGACCTCATGGGGGCCTGTGATCTGCTCGTCACCAAGGCGGGACCCGGCACCATCGCGGAGGCCAGCATCCGCGGCCTGCCGATGATCCTCTACGGCTACATTCCCGGCCAGGAAGCGGCCAATGTCGACCATGTCGTCGATGCCGGGGCGGGCCTGTTCGAACCGGATGTCCATCGTCTCGGGGCGGAGGCGGCCCGGCTGATGACCACGGAGCGCGAGCGCCTTGCCGCCATGGCGGAGGCCTCGCGCCGGCTCGGCCGTCCCGAGGCGACGCGCGAGATCGTCGCCTCGATCCTTGGGGCAGCCTGAGGCTCAGACCTTCGGGCCGACCCCCTCGATCTCCGGCCGCCGCTTGGCGATCTCCGAGCCGACGTGATCCATGAAGACGCGGACACGCGCCGTCGAGCGCAGGTCGGGATGAGTGAGGATCCAGAGCGCCCCTGGCGAATCGCCGATCGGATCTGACAGGGGCACGAGGTCGGGGATGGTGCGGGCGATGAAGCAGGGCAGCAGCCCGAGCCCTGCCCCCTCCGCCACGGCTTCTGCCAGGCCGAGCACCGTGTTGATGCGCCAGCCGATCTTGTCCTCGCCGACATGCTGGGTCAGCCAGCGGCTGGGCTTGAGCCCCGACAGGTTATCACCCAGGCCGATCCAGGGATGGGAGCGGTAGTCCACGGGATCGAGCGTGGTGAGCCCGAGGCTGCGGGCGCCGTAGATGGCCCATGGAATCGCGGCGAGCCGCCGGCCGACCAGGGTCTCCGGCGGGTCGGAGGTGGCGCGGATGGCGACGTCGGCATCGCGCTTCGACAGGTTCAGCGACTGGTTGCCGACCACCACGTCGAGCGAGATCTCCGGATAGAGCTTGCGGAACGAGGCGAAGATCGGGGTCAGCAGGTGGACCACGAGCGTGTCGTTGGTCGTCACGCGAACCTCGCCCTGGGGGCGCAGGTCCTGGCCGGTGAGGCGGCGCTCGAAGTCGATGATCTCTTCGGACATGCGCTCGGCGAGCTTCACCATCTCCTCGCCCGCGGCGGTCAGCGAATAGCCGGTGCGGCTCCGCTCGAAGAGGCGGGCGCCGAGGCGTTCCTCCATCGCCCCGAGGCGGCGGAAGACGGTGGACTGGTTCACCGCGAGCAGATCGGCGGCGCCGGCGAGGGAGCGCGCGCTCGAGACGGCGAGGACAGTCCGGTAGTCGTCCCAGGAGACGAGCGGCTGCGGCATGGTCAAGGCTCCAATCGCTTGCGTCCATGCAAGCAAATCATTGCGGTCTCGTCAATTTACTTGCGGGCCATCGCCACCCATTCTTCGGGCCAAGGGACGCTCCTCCAACGCCCCGCCAGCCGCTTTCTCCTCTCCCCAGCCCCCTGGTGCCCCCATGTCCGATACCCAGACCGCCCCCTATGGCCTCCTCGCCCTACGCGTCGCGCTCGGCCTGATGTGGATCGCCCACGGCCTCCTGAAGGTCGTCGTCTTCACCGTTCCCGGCTTTGCCGGCTTCCTCGGCTCGCTCGGCCTGCCGACGGCGCTCGCCCTGCCGATCATCGTCGCCGAGATCGGCGGCGGCGTCCTCATCCTCGCCGGCATCTATGGCCGCCACGTCTCCGTCCTGCTGCTGCCAATCATGCTCGGCGCGCTGATGGTCCACCTGCCGAACGGCTGGGTCTTCTCCGCGCCGAAGGGCGGCTGGGAGTACCCCGCCTTCCTGATCGTCGCCTCCATCGCCCATGCGCTGGCCGGTGACGGCGCCCTCGCCCTGCGCTCCGGCCCGCTCGCCTTCTGGCGCCGCGAGGCCCAGGGCCAGGTCCGCATGGCCTGATCCGTCAACGGCGCGCCGGCCCGTCCGGCGCGCCTGTCCTGTCACCTCCCCCACCTCCCTGAGGACAATCCCATGGCCAAAGTGCTGTTCATCGAGGCGAGCCCCCGCAAGGGCCGCTCCTACTCCACCCAGGCGGCCGAGCATTTCCTCGCTGCCTACAAGGCTGCCCATCCCGGCGACACGGTCGAGACGCTCGACCTCTGGGCGGCCGACCTGCCGGCCTTCGACGGCGCGACGCTGGATGCCAAGTACGCCGTCATGGGCGGCAAGGACTTCACCGCCGAGCAGGCCCAAGCCTGGGCGAAGATCGTCGCCGCTGCCGACCACTTCAAGGCGGCCGACAAGATCGTCATCGCCACCCCGATGTGGAACTTCGGCGTGCCTTACGTCCTGAAGCACTACATCGACGTCATCGCCCAGCCCGGCCAGACCTTCGGCTGGTCGCCGGACCAGGGCTATTTCGGCCTGGTGAAGGGCAAGCCCGCCCTCGTCATCACCGCTTCCATGGGCGCCTATGGCCCGGGCACCGGCGCCGAGGCCATCGACTTCCAGAAGCCCTATGTGGAGTGGATGCTGAAGTTCTTCGGCTTCGAGACCATCCACTCGCTGCAGGTCATCAACACCGGCATGCCGGATACGGCCGAGGCTTCGCTCTCCGAGGTCAAGGCCAAGGCCGAGGCCCTCGCCAAGACGTTCTGACGGAAAAGACCGTTCGGCGGAACCAGCCCCCGTTCCTCCCGTCATGCCTGGCCCTTGCGCCGGGCATGATGCGTTTCAGGGGACGACGGGGCCGGTGCTGCCGCGCACGACCAAGGTCGGCGGCAGGATGATGCGGGCCGGCGGCAGGGCCGGGTTCACCGTCCGCACCAGGACGCGCTCGCCAGCGCGGCGCCCCTGCTCGCTCGGATGGGTGGATACGGTGGTCAGCCCCGGCGCCCACATGGCCGCCTCGCGCACATCGTCGGCGCCAACGACGGAGAAGTCGCGGCCGGCCTCGCGGCCGCGCTGGCGCAGGCCCATCATGACGCCGAAGGCGATGAGGTCGTTCATGCAGACGGCGGCGGTGGGCGGCGCCGCGAGATCGAGCAGCGCCTGGATGCCGGCAAATCCGGTGTCACGCGTGCCGAGGCCCGTCACCATCAATGCGGGATCGAAGGCGAGGCCCTTCTCGGCGAGAAAGGCGCGATAGGCGAGGCGCCGGTTGCGGCCCGTCGACATGGTGTCGTTGCCGCCGACCACGGCGATCCGCCGGTGGCCGAGCCCAAAGAGATGGTCGAGGGCGAGACGGGTCGCGGCCACGTCGTCGGAGGCGACCACGTCGAGGCCGATGCCCTCGATCTCGCGGGTAATCTGGATGACGGGAATGCCGGCCCTGGCGATGCGCAGCAGCGCGTCGCCGCCCGCACCATTGGCGGGGCAGAGGATCATGCCGTCCGGCCGGTACTCCTTCAGGGTCTCGAGCACGCGGTCCTGCTTGGCGGGATCGTCGGAATAGGTGCCGAGCAGCACGGTGTGGCCCGACCCGGCGAGGGTCTCCTCGATCGCCGCGAGGATCTCGCCAAAGTAAGGGTTCACGACGTCGTTGACGCCCACCGCGATCATGTTGGTGCGGGCGGTGCGCAGGCTGGCGGCGGAGCGGTTGTAGACATAGCCGAGCTCGCGGGCGACGGCCTGGACCTTCTCCCGCGTCGCCTCGGCCACCAGCGGGCTCGCGCGCAGCGCCAGGGATACGGTCGCAGTCGAGACGCCGAGGGTCTCGGCGATCTGCTGCAACGTCACGCGGCCGGGCGGCAGCGGATGCACGGGATGCTGATGCGAGGCGTCGTCCATGGGCCGCCCTCCCCACAGCGATCTAAAACTTCATTTCAAGTTTTGAACAGCGAATTCAATCGTTTTGGCTCTCGTCCCTTCGGCGGGGCCGGTCTAGGCTCGCCGCAAAACACAAGGTCACGGGAGGATCACATGACCAGGCAGCGCATCGGGTTCATCGGCGTCGGGCTGATGGGCCACGGCATGGCGAAGAACATCGTCGAGAAGGGCTATCCGCTCACCGTCATGGCCAACCGCAACCGCGAACCGGTCGAGGACCTGGTGAAGCGCGGGGCGAAGGAGGCGAGGAACGCCCGCGAGGTGGCCGAGGCCTGCGACGTTGTCGTCATCTGCGTCACCGGTGCGCCGCAGGTCGAGGCCGTCGTCAACGGACCCGACGGCATCCGGGCGGGTGCGAAGCCGGGCCTCACCATCATCGATTGCTCCACCTCCGAGCCCACCCTCACCCGCCGCCTCGCCGAGGAGCTCGCGCCGCTCGGCGTCACCTTCCTCGACGCACCGCTGTCGCGCACGCCGAAAGAGGCCTGGGAGGGCAAGCTTGACGTCATGACCGGTGGATCGGAGGCGGACCTTGCCCGCGTCCACGACGTCATCGCGTGTTTTGCCGGCCGCATCGTCCATGTCGGCCCGACGGGCGCCGGCCACACCATGAAGATCGTCAACAACTTCGTGTCGATGGGCTATGCGGCGCTCTATGCCGAGGCCCTGTCGGTGGCGAAGGCCAATGGCGTAGCCCCGAAGGCGATGAACGCCGTGCTCTCGGGCGGCCGGATGGATTGCGGCTTCTACCAGACCTTCTTCAAATACGTGATCGAGCGGGACGAGAACGCCCACCGCTTCACCCTCGCCAATGCCCACAAGGACATGCGCTATTGCGCCAACATGGCCCAGGCGGCGGGAATCGCGAACCCGATGGGCAATGCGGTGAAGAACTACTTCGCCATGGCGGAGGCGCAGGGCAACGGCGGCAAGTATGTGCCGATGCTCTCCGACGAGGTGGCGCGCTGGAACGGCGTGAACCTTCTGGAGTGACGGCGGACCGGTAGCCCAAGGCCGATCGCACCTGTCATCGCCGCTCCTGCCTTGCGCGGGGGCGGCAATGCCTTATGTTCCGCGCAGATTTCATCCAGGGATTTTCCGCGTGGTCACCTATGTGGAGGCCGGTTCGGCGCAGATGCGCAAGAACGGCCAGATCAAGCTCTATGGCGAAGAGGCCTTCGCGGGCATGCGCAAGGCGGGCCGGCTGGTCGCCGAATGTCTCGACATGCTCGTCGACGAGGTGCGCGAGGGCGTGCCCACCAGCCGCATCGACGAGCTCGTCTTCGAGTTCGGCATGGACCACGGCGCCTATCCGGCGACGCTGATGTATCGCGGCTACGAATATTCCTGCTGCACCTCGCTGAACCACGTCGTCTGCCACGGCATGCCCAACGACAAGCCGTTCCGCGACGGGGACATCGTGAATATCGACGTCACCTTCGTGCTCGACGGCTGGCATGGCGATTCCTCGCGCATGTATGGCATCGGCGACATTCCGCGCCGCGCCGAGCGCCTCATCGAGGTGACCTACGAGTCGCTGCTGCGCGGCATCGCGGCCGTGAAGCCCGGCAACACGGTGGGTGACATCGGCCACGCCATCCAGAGCTATGTCGAGCCGCAGCACATGAGCGTGGTGCGCGACTTCTGCGGCCACGGCGTCGGCAAGCTGTTCCACGACGAGCCGAACATCGTCCATCTCGGCAAGCCCGGCGAGGGCAGCGAGCTGAAGCCCGGCATGATCTTCACCATCGAGCCGATGGTGAATCTCGGCCGTCCCCACGTGAAGGTGCTCTCCGACGGCTGGACCGCGGTGACCCGCGACCGCTCGCTCTCGGCGCAGTTCGAGCACACGGTGGGCGTGACGAAGGACGGCGTCGAGATCTTCACCCTGTCGCCGAAGGGCCTCGACAAGCCGCCGCTGAACCGCGCCGCCTGATCACAGGCGACGGTCGGCGGGCGGGTCGGTCTCGCTCTCGCGGATCATGCCGCGCAACCGCCGCCAGATGCGCTCGGCAAGGCTCAGCGCCCGGTCGACCTCCTGGTCGCTCGGCAAAGTGAGGGACTGGCCGGGATCGGCCGGACGCGCGGCCGTCGCCCCGCCCCGCCTCAGCGCCTCGTTCTCCGCCTTCAGCCGTTCGATCTCCTGCTCCAGCGCGGCCCGGTCGTCGGGCACGAGCCGACAGGCGAGCGAACCGCCCGTGCGGGTGCACAGCGAGATCGCGCCGGTGCGGCTGTCCATCCGCAACAGGCCGTCCGGCGTGTCGCGCAGGACGAAGCGGCCATCATTCACGGCGGACGGCTGGGCGGCGGGCACCTGCGCGACGGCCGGGGCGGCAGCGAGGACAAGGGCAGAGAGCACGAGACGGGTTCGCATGGCGGACCTCCTTGAGCCTCGCCATTGTCCCCAGCTTCATGTCGTCACGATGGCTCGTGGATGAACGCCGGCCGAACGGTCAGTGGCGGTGGCCATCATGATCGTGGGCATGGTCGTGCCCGCCCTCGTGGCTGTGGTCGTGGCCGTGGCCCATCAGGGCGCCGCGATCGACGCCGCTGCGCCATTCGCCCCAGGCCTGGGCAAGGATCAGCGTCGCCGAGTGCAGGAAGAGGCCGGCCATGACGAAGGCGACGGCGAGGTCCGGCCAGGGGCTGGCGAGCCACCAGACGAGGCCCGCGGCGATCATGACGATGACATTGCCGACGGCGTCGTTGCGCGAGCAGAGCCAGACCGAGCGGACATTGGCGTCGCCATCCTTGTAGCGGGCGAGCAGCAGCACGCTGGCGAGATTGGCGGCAAGGGCCAGGAAGCCGACAATGCCCATGAACTCGGCGCGCGGCAGCCCGAGCACCAGCACCTGCCAGAGGGTCGAGCCGAAGACCCACAGGCCCATGACGAGCAGGCTCACACCCTTGGCGAGGGCCGCCGCCGACCGGACCCGCAGCGGCTTGCCGATGACGGCGAGCGACAGGCCATAGGTGAGCGTGTCGCCGAGGAAATCGAGCGCATCGGCCTTCAGGGCCTGCGACCCCGCGAGGTGGCCGGCCAAGGTCTCGACCGCAAACATGAGGCCATTGAGCGCGATGACGATCCACAGAACGGTGCGGTAGCGCGGATCGGTGCCGTCGAAGCCGGCGGGGGATGTGGCGGATGCGGACATGGGCTGTTCCTGCTTGGATCCTGTCGCCTGGAGGCCTAAATCCTCTAGTCACTGGAGGATCAAGCGGAGAGCAGCCATGCGCGACCTGACCATCGGCGCCTTGTCGAAACGGACCGGCGTCAAGGTGCCGACCATCCGCTACTACGAGCAGATCGGCCTGATGCCGCCGGTGCCGCGAACGGATTCGGGCCGGCGCAGCTATGGCGGCGACGACCTCAAGCGGCTCGGCTTCATTCGCCATGCCCGCAATCTCGGCTTCGAGATCGAGGAGATCCGCCAGCTCATCGCGCTAGCCGGCGATCCCGCCCAGCCCTGCGCCGATGCCGACGCCATTGCCCGGCGGCACCTTGGGGGAATCGACGACCGCATCGCCCGGCTGACGGCCCTGCGCGGCGAGATTGCCCGGATGGTCGACCACGGACCGCACGGCGCCATCGGTGAGTGCCGGGTCATCGAGGTGCTCGCCGATCACGGCCAATGCGTCAATCCGGCGCATTGAGCTCAGGACGCCTGGCCACGCCGCAGCCACCAGCCAGCCAGGGCCGCCCTGCTCTGCCGCCACCACAGGGTGAAGGGCAGCGTCACGAGCTTCGCCGCATCGGTGTCGGGCACGCCGTCGCGGATCGTGCCCATGGGCGCGTCGCAGGCGTCGTGGCGGTGATAGGTGCCGAACATCAGGTCCCAGAGCGGGATCATGTTGGCGAGGTTCTTGCCATAAGCCTCCGGCACGTCGGCATGGTGCCAGCGATGGAAGCGCGGCGAGGCGACGAGCCAGTTCAGCGGACCATGGTCGATGTCGAGCTCGAGATGGACATAGGCGGTGTGGAGCGAGGCCACCACGTAGGCCGCGACGATGGCGCCAGGCGGGATGCCGATCCAGGTGAGCAGGACGATGTAAAACACCTTCATCGTCAGCACCTCGAGGAGGTGGACGCGGAAGGCGGTGAAGCCGTTCACGTGGGTGTCGGAGTGATGGACGGCATGGACCGGCCAGCCGATCGGCGTGTGGAGGGCGCGGTGACACCAGTAGTCGGAGAAGTCCTTGCCCAGCACCCCGACCACGGCCATGACGATCCAGGGCACGCCGTCCCAGGCGCTGGCGGGGATGGCGGGAATGCCAAGGCTCGCATAGGCCGAGGCAACGAGGCCGGCGCCAACATAGACGACCGGCGCCATCAGGATATTCACCCCGAGGGTCGCCAGCGAGGCGGCGGAATTGCGCAGGGCGAGCGGCGTCAGCACGCGGGCGCGCCAGCCCAGGGCGAGGGCGATCACCGTGAAGGCCACGACGAAGCCGAGCACCGCCAGCATGGAGGGGCTGAGGAGATGGGCGCTGTAAATCGCCAGGAGGGTCGCGCCGGAATCGGCGAGCATGGCGGGCTCCGCGGCGCCGCCTGAGGCGCCGCATCCTGTCTAAGCCAGGCTGATTGCCGAATGGTTGACGGCTCAACCCGGGGTGGCCGTTGCGGCGATCTGCTGCTGCACCAGTTCGCAGGGACCATCGGTGGTCAGGAAGGCGATGTCGGCGGCGTCGCGGCCATGGCCGATGCGGACCAGCCCCTCGACGGGCGCGAGGCGGGTGAGATCGACGAGCCACCAGTCATGGCCGAGGAAAACCTCCATCACCGCGTGGAAGTCCGGCGGGTCGAGGTCAACGGCGTAGCAACTAACCGCCCGCGCGGGAATGCCGAGGGCGCGGCAGAGCGTGATGCCGAGATGGGCGAAGTCGCGGCAGACGCCGGCGCGCAGCGTGAAGGTATGCGCGGCATCGCTTTCGGCCGTGCTGACGCCAGCCACATAGTCGACATGGGCGGCGATCCAGTCCGCCACAGCCATGACCCGGGCGACACCATCCCCGTGGGGGCCGAACTCGCGGGCGGCGAAGCGCAGGAAGAGGTCGGAGGGGCAGAAGCGGCTGGGGAGCAGATAGGGCAGCACGGCGAGCGGCAGGTCGGACCTGCTCACCTGCACCGCGGATGGCGGCAGCAGGCGGCGGGCGCCATTGTCGATGGTGGCGGTGTAGGTGAGTTCGAGCCGGCCGCCGATCTGGCCGCGCAGCCAGCGCAACCCCTCGCCGTCCACCTCCTCGGCAAGGCTTTCCGGCGCGACGACGAGCCTCTCCGACAGGATGCTCTGGTCCGCGGTTCGCGCCGCCTGCACGAGGGCCAGCATGTGGGTCTCCGCCGGCAGGTCATAGACCAGCCGCGTCGTGACATCGATCCGCATGGCGCCCCCCTCGTGCTGCGGTGCAGAACGGCCGGCGAGGCCCTCGGTTCCCCGCAGCGCGCGGCCGCGATCACAGGGGACAGCAGCCGATGGCGAAGCTGCCGGCGCAGGCATTCCCTGCGCTGGCCGCGCCGCAACATCCGCATTCCCTCATTGCGGCTGCGGCGACTTGTTTTTTCTTTTTGTCGGCCAGCAATTGAGGCTATTGGAGAATTTTATTATCTCTTGAGCCTCCGCCCCATGGGGCCGCCACCATTTCCGGGTCGATCATGTCCACGACGCTCCCCCGCCGTACCCTGCTCGCCGCCGCTGCGGCGACCCTCGCCGCCCCTGCCCTGCCGCGCCTGGCGCTGGCCCAGCGCGTGCCCGCGCGGGTCGGCGTCATCCCCATCGTCGGCGCCGCTCCCGTCTTCGTGGCCGACCGCGAGGGCTGGGCGCGCGAGGCCGGCCTCGACTTCGCCTACACGACCTTCGAGTCCGGGCCGAACATGATCCAGGCGCTGGCCTCCGGCACGATCGACATCTACGCGGCCGGCGTCGCCCCGCTGGGCGTTGCCCGCTCCCGCGGCGTCGACGTCAAGGTCGTCGCCAGCACCGCCACCGGCGAGAACGTCTTCGTCGCCACGCCGCGCCTTGCCGCCTTCTTCAAGCCCGGCACCAGCCATGCCGAGGCCTTGCGCGCCTATCGCGCCCAGACCGGCAAGCCGGCGCGCCTCGCCACCCAGCCGCCGGGCTCGGTGCCGAACACCACCCTTCAGTACTGGCTCTGGGAGCAGATCAAGGCCGACAAGGCCGATGTCGAGATCGTCGCCATGGGCATCGACGCGACCCAGCAGGCGATCCTGGCCGACGCCGTCGAGGGCGCAACCATTCGCGAGCCGGCCCTGACCATCGTCCAGAAGCGCAATCCCGGCATCCGGCTGATTGCGCTCGGCGACGAGCTCTTCCCCGGCCAGCCCGGCACGGTGGTGGCCGTCTCCGGCGCCTTCCTCGCCCGCAACGAGGACCGCGTGCAGGGCCTCGTCAACGGTCTTGTCCGCGCCGGCGCGCTCCTCACCCGCGATCCCGACAAAGCGGCCCCGCATGTGGCGGCGAACCTCGCCAAGGGCATCGTCGACCTGGAGACGATCAAGGCGGCGCTGAAGTCGCCGGCCTCGAAGTTCACCATCGATCCGCGCGCCATCATCCAGCCGACCAAGGCGATGCAGGACTATCAGGTGAAGCTCGGCTCGTTGCGCGAGTCGGTCTCGCTTGACGGCCTGTTCGACACCCGCTTCTTCGAGAAGGCGCCGTCGGCGACCTGATGGCCGCCGGCAAGGACATCCCCGTGACCGGCACCACCCTCCCCGCGCCGGCGCGCAAGGCCGCGCCCACCGCGACGCTCGCGGCGGCGCGGCGCATCGGCCTTGCCGCCCTCGGCCTCGCCCTGTTCCTCGCGCTGTGGGAGGCGCTGCCGCGGCTCGGCCTCGTCAATCCGATGCTGCTGCCGGTGCCGAGCGTCATCCCCGCCGCCTTCTGGGCCGAGATCACCTCGGGCGCCTGGGCGACCGCCGTGCGGGCGAGCCTCGGTCACTACATGATCGGCCTCGTCCTCGGTTCGGTGCTGGGGCTTATCCTCGGCATCGCCACCGGCATGTCGCAGCTCGCCGAGGACATGACGTCCTGGGTCGTGCGCGTGCTGCGCCCCATTCCGGGCCTCGCCTGGGTGCCCTTCGCCATCATCTGGTTCGGCGTCAGCCCGTCCTCGGCGGTGTTCATCATCGCCATCGGCGTGTTCTGGATCGTCTTCTTCGCGGCCCATGGCGCCATCCGCGGCGTCGACCGGGACCTCATCGAGGTGGCGGATGCCTTCGGCTTCCGCTCGGCGCGGGAGCGGCTGTTCAAGATCCTGCTGCCGGCGGCCATGCCCGGCATCCTCGTCGGCGTGCGCACCGCCCTCGGGCAGGCCTGGATGGCGGTGGTGGCGGCCGAGATCTTCGGCGTGCCGGGCCTCGGCCAGCGGATGATCCAGGCCTCGAGCCTGCTCGCGACCGAGATCGTGGTCGTCTACATGCTCACCATGGCGGCGCTCTACGGCCTGCTCGACACGCTGTTCGTCGCGATCCAGGGATGGGTGCTCCGATGGAAAGCGTGATCGACATCCGCGGCCTGTCGCTGTCCTTCACCCGCGACGGCGAGACCAACGAGGTGCTGCGCGGCCTCGACCTCGCGGTGCCGCGGGGCGCCTTCATCGCCATTGTCGGCTCGTCCGGCGTCGGCAAGTCGACGCTGCTGCGCGTACTGATGGGCCTTGCCGCGCGCAGCGTCGGCGAGGTGACGATTGCGACGCGCTCCGGCCAGCGCCAGCCGCTCGCCCTGGTCTTCCAGGATTCGCGCCTGCTGCCCTGGCGCTCGGTGGCCGACAATGTCGCTTTTGGCCTTGAGGGCAGCGCCCTCTCCAAGACCGAGCGGCGGGCAAAGGCCGAGGCGGCGCTCGACATTGTCGGGTTGAAGCACCTCGCCGAACGCTGGCCGCACCAGCTCTCCGGCGGCCAGCGCCAGCGCGTGTCGCTGGCCCGGGCGCTTGCCGTCGAGCCGGAGGTGCTGCTGATGGACGAGCCCTTCTCGGCGCTCGACGCCATCACCCGCGAGGGCCTGCAGGACGAACTCGTCCGCATCTGGCAGGTGACGGGCAAGACCATCCTCTTCGTCACCCATGACATCGAAGAGGCGACCTATCTCGCCGACCGCGTGGTGGTCCTGGCGGGATCGCCCGGCCGTGTCGTGGCTGACCACGTCATCAGCTCAGCCCGGCCGCGCAAGCGCGCGGTGGCGGCGGATACGGGCCTCGTCGCCGGTATCCGCCAGCATATCGGCGGCGAGACGATGATCGACGGGACGGGGATCTAGGCCCCCGCCCCCGTCCTCCATCACTCAGTCGTCGAGCGAGAAGCCCGAAGCCTTGACGATCGGCGCCCAGTTGGCGCGGGCGCGCTCGAGATTGGCGGCATATTCCGGCGGCGTCAGCGAAAAGGGCTCCTGGCCGACGGCGCGCAGCGTGTCGCGGGTCGCCGGAACCTTCACCGCCTCCGCCACGAAGCCGGCGATGCGCGCGGCGAGATCGGCCGGCGCGCCCTTGGGCATGAAGCAGCCGAAGGTGTCGCGGCCCACCACCTGGGCGAAGCCCTGCTCGGCGAAGGTCGGAGTGTTCGGCAGGAAGGCCGAGCGCTCGCGATCGGCAACGCCAATGACGCGGAGCACGCCCGCCGCCACATGCGGCACGTAATCGCCGATGGGCGTGATGGTCGAGGCGACATGGCCGCCGATCAGATCCTGGATCGCCGGGGTCGAGCCGCGATAGGGCACGTGGCGCAGCTGGACACCCGCCGAGGCGATCAGCAGCTCGCCCATGAAGTGCGGCGTCGAGCCGGCCGCCGGCGAGCCGAAGGCGGCCTTGTCGGGATTGGCCTTGGCCCAGGTGATGAAGCCGGCGACGTCCCGCACCTCGGCCGGGACCATCGGCCCGACGGCGAGCGCGAAGGTGGCATAGGTGGCCGGGGTCACCGGAGTGATGTCGGTCGCGGGATTGTAGGCGAGGCGCTTGTAGACGCTCGGGTAGATGGTGAACATCGCGTCCGGGCTGACCAGCATGGTGCGGCCGTCGGGCGCGGCCTCCATCAGCGCGGCGATGGCGAGGCGCGCCGAGGCGCCCGGCCGGTTCTCGACGACGAAGCTCTCGGCGACCGAGCCGCGCAGGCTCTCGGCCAGGCGACGGGCCAGCGTGTCGGTGGGGCCGCCGGCGGGGAAGCCGACGATGATGCGGCCGACGCCGCGCACGAGCTGGGCGGGTGCCGGCAGCGTCGAGGCGGCGAGCGCGCCGGCTGCGAGTCCGAGCGCATGGCGGCGGCTCGGGCGGAAGTTGGTCGTCTTGGTCATTCGTGTCCTCCCTCAGATGAGCACCCGCCGGCTTCTCGTGGCCGGTCGCGGCGCCCGTGGCGTTTCCTCGTTGCGGGCCGGTCTCAGGCGGCGAGACCGAGCACCCGCATGGCGTTCTGCTTCATGATCAGGTCATGCACTTCGGGCTTGAAGCCGACCTCGGTGAACTGGGCGAGCCAGCGCTCCGGCGGGATCAGCGGAAAATCCGAACCGAACAGCATCTTGGTGCGCAGCTGGCTGTTCGCATATTGGACAATTTGCGGCGGGAAGTATTTCGGCATCCAGCCCGACAGGTCGATGTAGACATTGGGCTTGTGAAGGGCCATCGACAGCGCCTCGTCGGTCCAGGGCCAGGACGGATGGGCGAGGATGATCGTCATGTCCGGGAAATCGACGGCGACGTCGTCGACGTGGATCGGCTGCGAATATTTGAGCCGCATGCCGCCGCCGCCGCGCATGCCCGTGCCGATGCCGGAATGGCCGGTGTGGAAGATGGCCGGCATCTTGTAGTGGGCGATGACCTCGTAGAGCTGATAGGCCATGCGGTCGTTGGGATAGAAGCCCTGGCAGGTCGGGTGGAACTTGAAGCCCTTGACGATGCCGCCCTTGATGAGGTCCTCGGCCTCGCGCGCCCCGAGCCGGCCCTTGTGCGGGTCGATGGAGGCGAAGGCGATCATCATGTCGGCATTATCGCGGGCCGCGTCGGCGATCTCGTCATTGGCGATGCGGCGGTTGCCGATCTCGGCCTCCGTATCGACCGTGAACATGACCAGGCCGATCTTGTGCTTGCGGTAATGCGCGATCGTTTCGGCGATGGTCGGGCGCTTGCCGACCTTGAAATATTTCCCCGCCGCCTCCTCGAAGGGCGTCCAGTAGGGATCGGGCTCCTGACGGCAGGAGACCTCGGCATGGGTGTGGATGTCGATGGCGACGAGGTCCTCGACCTTCATGGGGTCTCTCCTGCACGGCTGTCGGGTCGGATGATGGCCTCGCCCGGCGGCTCGGCATAGAGGGCGGTGACGAGATCCTTGCGGCGGGTCAGCACCGCGCGCTGGTTGATCGAGCCCTTGTCGGTAAGTTCGCCGGCTTCGAGCGAGGGCGGCTCCGTCAGGATCACCGCGCGCTCGACACGGTTCGACGAGCCGGTGGCGGCCTTGGCGAGCAGGCCGAGGCGGCGGGCGAGTTCGGCGCGCAGGCCGGCATGGGCATAGAGGCCAGGATCATTGGCGGCGAGGCCGGCGAAGCGGGCGCAGGCCTCGGCGTCCGGCACCAGCAGCATGCCGATATCGTCGCGGTCATGGCCGGTGACCACCGTGTCGCGGATCAGCGGGTCGAGCGCCGAATTGACGACATGGCGGAGCGGGCCGACGCTGACCCAGGTGCCGGTGGCAAGCTTGAAGTCCTCGGACAGGCGCCCGTCGAAGAGGAACCCCTTGGATAGGTCGCCGGGGTCCGCATAGGCGACGGCGTCGCCGAAGCAGTAATAGCCCTCTTCGTCGAAGACTTTGGCCGTGAGGTCCGGGCGGCGCCAGTAGCCCGGCGTCACCGTCTCGGCCTTGACCCGCGCCTCGAGCTTGGTGCCGGCGGGGACGAGCTTCAGCGTGACGCCGACCATTGGCAGGCCGATGGCGCCGGCCTGGCCGGTGGCGCGCAAATTCATGATGGCGGAGGGGGCCGTCTCGGTAGCGCCAAGGCCGGTGACGAAGGGGATCTCGCGGCCGGCGACCTCACGGGCCAGCGTCAGGTAGCCGTCCCAGACCGGCTGGGCGAGGCCCGCCCCCGCATAGAACAGCATTTCGAGCCGGCTGAAGAAATGCGCGGCGAAGGCGCGGTCGGCCTCCAGGTACGGCAGCAGCGCCTCGTAGCCCTTCGGCACGTTGAAATAGGCGGTGGGCGCGATCTCACGAAGGTTGCGCACGGTCGGCAGGATGCCGGCCGCCACCGGCTTGCCCTCGTCGATATGGAGCGTGCCGCCATGGGTCAGCGCCATGCCGAAATTGTGGTTGGAGCCGAAAGTGTGGTTCCAGGGCAGCCAGTCCACGAAGACCGGCGGGGTCTCGGCGAGGAAAGGGAAGCACTGCAGCAGCATGACCTGGTTGGCCATGAGCATGCGCTGGGTGTTGACCACGGCCTTGGGCTCGCCGGTCGAGCCGGAGGTCAGCAGGAACTTGGCGATCGTCTCCGGACCGATGGCGGCGAAGGCGGCGTCGACGCGCGGATCGTCGGCATGGCCGTCGAGGCTCGACAGGTCGCGGGCACCGGCAAGCTCCGCATTGGCGGCCGCGACGATGACCCGGTCCGGTGCGGCCGCAGCCGCCAGCGCGGCGCGGAAGGGCTTGGCGTCGGCGACGAAGACGAGGCCGGGGGTCAGCAGGTCGAGGCAGTAGGAGAGCTTGGCAAAATCCTTGGCCACCAGGCTGTAGGGCGGCGAGATCGGGCAATAGGGCACGCCGATCATCATGGCCGCGAGGGCCATGACCGCATGGTCGATGCTGTTGCCGGAGAGGATCGCCACGGGCCGCTCGGCCGAGAGCCCAAGGCCGGCAAGGCCGGAGGCCAGACGGCGCACGCGCGTCAGGCACTCGCCAAAGGTCAGCGTCCGCCAGGCGCCGTCAGGCCCGCGTTCGGCGAGAAAGACGCGGTCCGGCGTGGCGGCGGCCCAATGGACGAGACGGTCGGGCAGCGCGCGGGGATAGGGGTCGAACCCCTGCCGCACCGTGACGAGCCGGGTGCCATCCGGCCGGTCCTCGACGACAGGGTCGAGCCGGCCGAGCCGGTGCCAGGCCTCGGGTGCGGTCGGTGCGGCGGCGAGCGAAGCGGCGAGGGCCATGCAGAGCCTCCGGGGGGCGGCCCTTGGCGGGCCTCACGAGGCGGTTGACGGGGATGCAAGTGTCGCGGGCGCGGGCGCCCGGCGCTCAGTCGGGGCGGGCGACCTTGGCGGCGCGCTTGGCGAGGAAATCGCGCACGCGCGCCTTCGCCTCCGGCATGTTCTGCGCGGTGGAGGCCATCAGCGCCTCGGTGAGGTAGCCGATATGCGGATCGGCCTCGGCGATGCGCGGCAGGGCATGGATGACCGCGAAATTGGTCATGTCGGCATTGCCCGCGGCTTTGGCGGCGAGCTGCTTGGCGAGCGCAAGGCCCGTGCCGTCGTCGACGAGGTACTGGCAGGCGCCAGCCCCCCTCGCCTCTTCCGCCGAGAGCGAGCGGCCCGTGAGCATCATGTCCTGGACGAGCGGCACGCCGATGAGGCGCGGAATGCGCACCGAGCCGCCGCCGCCGAGGAAGATGCCGCGCTGGCCCTCGGGCAGCGCGAAGAAGGCGGAGCGTTCGGCGATGCGGATATGGCTCGCCGCGGCGAGCTCGAAGCCGCCGCCGACCACCGCGCCGTGGAGCACGGTGAAGACGGGGACGCGGCCGAACTCGATCTCCTGGAAGGCGCGGTGCCAGCCCAGCGAGTGGGCGATGCCGGCGGCAAGGTCCGGCTCGCCGCCGACCTCCGACAGGTCGAGGCCGGCGCAGAAATGCTCCCCCTCGCCATGGATGACGACGGCGCGGACGGAGGCCGGAAAGGTTGCGAAGAGCTCGCGGAGCCCCGCGACCATGGTCTCGGACAGCGCATTGCGCTTGGCCGGCCGCGACAGTCGGATGATGGCGACTGCGCCTTCGATCGACAGGGACAGTCCCGATGCGGGTATCGGTTCGGCCAGGGCGCCCTCCCTCGGGCTGGTCTCGCCTTTGCGGCGATTAGTTATCTGTCATAACTATTTTCTGGATGGGCTGCTCTTGTCAATGGCCCCCTCGACCGGCCAGACAGAAAGAACAGGGCGTTGCTGCGCTTCGCCCGGTCAGCCCTGAGGAGCAGCATGGCGCTGGATCTCGGCCCCCTCGACGGCCATATCGGCTATCTCCTGCGGCGCGCGCAGCTCGCCGTCTTTGCCGACATCATGACGGGTTTCGCCAGCCATGGCATCTCGCCGGCCGATTATTCGGTGCTGACCGTCATCGCCGGCAATCCCGGCGCCGGGCAGAGCCAGGTGGCCGAGCGGCTCGGCATCCAGAAGACGAATTTCGTCCCGCAGATCCGCCGGATGGAGGAGCGCGGCCTTGTCGCGCGCACCCCCTCGCCCACCGATCGCCGGTCGATGAGCCTGACATTGACGCCCGAGGGCGAGGTGCTTCTCGCCGAGCTGCACCGCACCGCACAGGCCCATGTGGACCGGATGCGCGCCCATCTCGGGCCGGAGGCCTATGAGGCGCTGCGCGAGCCGCTGATGCGGCTCGCCGCCATCGGACCGGGCTGAACCCCGGTCAGTTCGCGCTGGGGACGCGGTCCTCGATGCCCCGGATATAGAAGTTCATGCCGAGGATCTGCTCGTCGGAGAGCGCGCCATTGCCCTTGCACTCCACCGTCTGGCCGTCCTGGCGGACCACCGGGCAGCGGAAGGGATGCAGCGTGCCGGCCTTGATGGCGGCCTCCGTCGCCTCGGCCATGGCCTTCACATCGGCCGGCATGTTCGTATAGGGCGCCATGTGGACGAGGCCGGTATTCAGGCCGCCCCAGGTGTCGCCGGAGCTCCAGCGGCCGTCCAGCATCGCCTGCACCCGCTGGATGTAATAGGGCGCCCAGTCATTGACGATGGAGGTCAGCTGCGCCTTCGGCCCGAAGCGGATCATGTCGCTGTCCTGCCCGAAGGCGAGGATGCCGCGCTGCTCGGCGATCTGCATGGCGGCGGGCGAATCCGTGTGCTGGGCGAGGATGTCGGCGCCCTGGTCGGCGAGCGCCTTGGCGGCGTCCGCCTCCTTGCCCGGATCGTACCAGGAGTTCACCCAGACGATCTTGATCTTGAGGTCGGGCCGCACCGACTGGGCGCCGAGCATGAAGGCGTTGATGCCGGAAATGACCTCGGGGATGGCGAAGGAGCCGATATAGCCCACCGTGCCGGTCTTCGACATGCGGGCGGCGATCTGGCCGAGAATGTAGCGGCCCTCGTAGAAGCGGCCGGCATAGGTGGCAAGGTTCGCCGAGCGCTTGAAGCCGGTGGCGTGCTCGAAGCGCACGTTGGGATGGCGGCGGGCGACGCGCTCGGTCGGGTCCATGAAGCCGAAGGAGGTCGTGAAGATCAGGCGATGGCCGGTGCGGGCAAGCTGCTCGATGACGCGCTCGGCGTCGGGGCCTTCCGCCACCTTCTCGACGAAGGTCGTCTCGATGCGGTTGCCGAACTGGCGCTCCAGCGCCTGGCGGCCGATGTCGTGCTGGTAGGTCCAGCCGTGGTCGCCGACCGGGCCGACATAGACGAAGCCGATCTTCAGCTTCTCCTGCGCCCACGAATAGCCGGCGCCGACGGTTGCGGCGACGGCAAGGGCGGCGGCGGCGAGCGTCGTCCTGCGGGTCAAGATCGCTCTGATCATCGTGCATGCCTCCGGCAACGGTCGGGTTGGGACAGCACGATGGTGGCGCGGCGCGCCGCCGGGATCAAGCGCCGCAGGACGTTCCCCCTCAGCGGCGCTCGTTGAAGTTGCCGCCGCCCGGGGGCCGCGTCATCTTGAACATCTGCTCCTCGCCGACCTGGAAATACTGGTCGTAGCCGCCGCGCATGATGGGATGCATCTTGCCGGTGTTGACGATGCCGTTCTCGATGAAGGCGTCGTCAATATACATGCCGACCACCTGGCCGATGACGAGGAAATAGGTGGTGACGCCCTCGAGCGAGGTCAGCGGCACGGTCTGGATCCACTTGCATTCCAGCGCGGCCGGGGCGGCCTTCACCCGCGGCGGCTTCACATGGACCGAGGGCGCAGCCTCCAGGCCGGCAAAGCTCATCTCGTTCTCGCCGCGCGGCAGCGGCGCCGAGGTGGCGTTCATTGCGTCGCGCAGGTCCCAGGAGCAGAACGAGCAGGTGAACTCGCCGGTCTCCTCGACGAAGGCGCGGGCGTCCTTCATGCCGCCGGAGCCGAAGGCCACCATGTGCGGCCGGTCCGAGATGGCGTTGAAGAAGGAATAGGGCGAGCAGTTGATGCGGCCCTCCTTGTCCATCGCCGTGATCCAGCCGATGGGGCGCGGCGAGACGATTGCCTTGAACGGATCGTGCGGCAGGCCGTGGTCGGCGGCGGTGACGTTGTAGTGCATGGGGGTTTCCTCAGGCCGTCGTCTAAAGGCGCGTGATGATGGCGGACATGTCGGGGCGCACGCGCTCCTCGGCGCGGGCGCTGGGCGTGCCGATATGGACGAAGCCGGCAATGGTCTCGTGGGCTTCGAGGCCGAGATGGTCGAGGAAGCGGCGGTCCATGGACGGCCATTCGGTGATCCAGGTGGCGCCGAAGCCATGGGCCGCCGCGGCATGGAGCAGGTTGAGGCAGACGGCGCCGGCGGAGAGCACCTGCTCCCATTCGGGGATCTTCGGGTGCGGCGCGGCGCGCGAGATGACGGCGACGCAGACCGGCGCGCGCAGGAAGCGGGCGCGTTCGATCTCGCGGCGATTGTCGGGGGCGGCGGGATCATCGGCGAGGATGATGCGCTCCAGCGCCTCGCCGAGCCTCTTGCCCGCATCGGGGCCGATGACCATGAAGCGCCAGGGGGCGAGCTTGCCATGGTCGGGCACGCGCGCGGCGATCTCCAGCATGGCATCGAGGGTGGCGTCGTCCGGCCCCGGGCCCTGCATCAGGGCGAAGGGCGTGGACCGGCGGGTCTTCAGATGGGCGACGAGGGCAGTGTTGACGGCGGCTGGCGCGGACATGGGATCCCCTGGACGGCGAGGCTCACCTAGGCCAGTTCCGGGCTTTCGCCAAGGGGACAGCGGGCCGGACCGCTCGCGGCAAAGGCCGGCAAGCGCGCCCTGCGGCGCAGGGAGGGCTTGCTCCGCCGCCATTCCCACACCAAAAAGGGCCACATTGTCCCGCCACCTGAAGGCGTCATGACGGCCGGCCGCAGCCCCTCTCCTCTCCTGATCGCGCTGGTGATGGCCGCGGGCCTCGGCCTGCCGGCTGCGCCGTCCCTCGCGCAGTCGCTCGACCGGCCGACCCTGCCGCGGATCGGGCCGGCTCCCTCCACCGAACTGCCGAGCGTCGCACCCGAGCCCCAGCGGCGCCGCCGCCACATGCCGGGCGGCGCCGCAACGCCGTTCTTCACGCTTCCCGACGGGGCAACGCCCTTCACGCCGCAGATGGGCACCTCGCCGCTCATCATCCCGCAGATCCCGGGCGCCCCGGTGGCCCCGGGCACTCCGGCCCTGCCGCCGCAATTCGCCGATCGCACGGCGGTCGCCTTCGACGCGCGCTTCCGCCAGGGCGGGCAATATGTCCGGGAGGGCCTGCACTGGCGCATCTTCGCCGACCAACCGGAAGCGAACGGCGCCTTCGCCCTCGTCGCCGAATCGCGCGATGCGGCGCCGGTCTTCGCGCTGCGCCCCGGCGCCTATATCCTGCATGTCGCCTTCGGCACCTTCGCGCAGACGCGCCGCCTGCGGATCACCGGCGAGCCCTTGCGCGACAGCATCGTGCTGAATGCCGGCGCCGTGCGGCTCGTCGGCCGCGTCGGCGAGGCGCAGATCCGCAATGCGCGCCTGTCCTTCGACATCTATGCCGGCGGCCTGTTCGACGGCGGCGAGCCGCGCCTCGTCATGCGGCAGGTCCCGGCCGGTGACCTCGTGGCCCTCGCCGAAGGCACCTATCACGTGGTCTCGACCTATGGCGACGCCAACGCCACGATCCGTGCCGACATCCGCATCCGTGCCGGCCAGGTGACGGATGCGACGATCCAGCACCGGGCGGCGAACGTGAACCTGAAGCTGGTGCAGCAGCGCGAGGGCGGCGATCCCATCGGCAACGCCGCCTGGACCGTGCTGACACCGGGTGGCGACGTGATCAAGGAATCGATCGGCGCCTACCCCTCCATGGTGCTGCAGGAGGGCGAGTACCTTGCTATCGCCCGCCACGAGGGCCGGGTGTTCAACCGGCGGTTCAACGTCGAGGCCGGCAAGGACCTGAACATCGAGGTCGTGGCGCGGTAGGCAGGTGGCTCCTTGCCAGCTGTCTTGAAGCCCCCGCGCCCTTCATCCGGCGATGCGCGCGAAACGCACCCTCACCTCTCCCCGGCGGGGAGAGGTCGACGAGCGACAGCGAGGCGGGAGAGGGGGAGCCTTCAACGAGAACGGTTCAGCCCCCCTCTCCCGGCCTTCGGCCGACCTCTCCCCGCCGGGGAGAGGTGTCGGTCGCGCCACATCGGAGTGGTTTGAGGCTGCCTCCCGCCCTTAGCCCTTCGCCCGCGCGCGGCGCACGTCCGGTGGAGTCGCCTCGTCGGCGAGCTGGGCGACCAGCGCGTCGAGGCCCATGACCTCCTGCGCCTGGCTGCCGAAGCGGCGGACGGAGACGGTGCGCTCGGCCGCCTCTTTCTTGCCGACGGCGAGGATCACCGGGATCTTCTGCAGCGAGTGCTCGCGCACCTTGTAGGAGATCTTCTCGTTGCGAATGTCCGCATCGGCCTTGAGGCCGGCCTTCTTCAGCGCCGAGAGCACTTCCAGCGCATAATCATCGGCCTCGGAGGTGATGGGGCAGACCATCACCTGCTTCGGCGCGAACCAGAAGGGGAAGGCCCCCGCATAGTTCTCGATGAGAATGCCGATGAAGCGCTCCATGGAGCCGCAGATGGCGCGGTGGACCATGACCGGCGGGATCTTGTCGCCGTCGGCGCCGATGTAGAAGGCGCCGAACCGTTCGGGGAGGTTGAAGTCGACCTGGGTGGTGCCGCACTGCCAGTCGCGGCCGATGGCGTCACGCAGGACATATTCGAACTTCGGGCCGTAGAAGGCGCCCTCGCCCGGGTTGATGGCGGTCTTGATGCGGCCGCCGGACTGGCTGGCGATCTTCTCCAGAACCTTGCCCATGACGCTCTCGGCGCGGTCCCAGAGCGCATCGGCGCCGACGCGCTTCTCGGGCCGGGTCGAGAGCTTCACCACGATCTCGTCGAAGCCGAAATCCGCATAGGTGGTGAGGATCAGGTCGTTGATGCGGATGCACTCGGCTTCCAGCTGCTCGTCGGTGCAGAAGACGTGGGCGTCATCCTGGGTGAAGCCGCGCACACGCATCAGCCCGTGCAGCGCGCCCGAGGGCTCGTAGCGATGGACGACGCCGAATTCTGCAAGTTTCATCGGTAGATCGCGGTAGGACTTCAAGCCATGCTTGAAGATCTGCACGTGGCCCGGGCAGTTCATCGGCTTGATGGCGAACCAGCGCTTGTCCTCGGCCTCGTCGCCCGCCGACTGGGCCGCGAACATGTTCTCGCGATACCAGCCCCAGTGGCCCGAGGTCTCCCAGAGCGACTTGTCGAGGAGCTGCGGCGCGTTGACCTCGTCATAGCCATGCTCGGCAAGGCGCCGGCGCATATAGGCGACGAGGGTCTGGAACATCGACCAGCCCTTGGGGTGCCAGAAGACGACGCCCGGCCCCTCCTCCTGGAAGTGGAAGAGGTCCATCTCGCGGCCGAGCCGGCGGTGGTCGCGCTTCTCGGCCTCTTCCAGCATGTGGAGATAGGCCTTGAGCTCGTCCTCGGTGCGCCAGGCGGTGGCGTAGATGCGGGTCAGCATCGGATTGTTGGAATCGCCGCGCCAATAGGCGCCGGCCACCTTCATCAGCTTGAAGGCGTTGCCGATCTGGCCGGTCGAGGCCATGTGCGGGCCGCGGCAGAGGTCGAACCAGCCGCCCTGGTCGTAGAGCTTGATCTCCTGGCCGGCGGGGATCGCCTCGACCAGTTCGACCTTGAAGGCCTCGCCCTTGTCGCGGAAGATCTGCGCGGCCTCATCGCGCGAGACGACGCGCTTGGTGAAGGGCTTGTTGGCGGCGATGATCTTGCGCATCTCCGCCTCGATCGCCGCGAAGTCCTCGGGGGTGAAGGGCTCGTTGCGGAAGAAGTCGTAATAGAAGCCGTTCTCGATGACCGGGCCGATGGTCACCTGGGTGCCCGGCCAGAGCCTCTGCACGGCCTCCGCCATCACGTGGGCGGCGTCGTGGCGGATCAGCTCGAGCGCCTCGGGGCTCTCGCGGGTGATGAACTCGATGCGGGCATCGCCGGGAATGGGATCGGCGAGGTCGACGACCACGCCGTCGAGCTTGGCAGCGATGGATTTCTTGGCGAGCGACGGCGCGATGGCTTTGGCGACGTCGAGGCTGGAGACGCCGGAATCGTAGGACCGCTGGGCGCCATCGGGGAAGGTCAGGACAGGCATGTCTCTCTCCGCTCACTCCTGCCGACAGAGCAGGTAAGGGGTGGTCTGGTGCATGGATGCGGCCCGGACACGGAGTTGCCGCTGACAAGGGCGGCATCCGGATCCCGGCCGGTGGGATCGCATAACCGAGCGCACAGCCGAGGGCAATGCGGGAGCGGCGCGGGGTTGCGGTCCGAGCGGGCCGGCTTCACGCTTGGGCCATGCCCCGCGGCCTCCGACTCGTCCTGCTCCTGCTTGTCGCCGCAGCCGCAAGGCCCGCCGCCGCCCAGCAGCCGCCCGCCCCGCCCCTTGCCGAGGCGGCGCCGCTCACGGCTCCGGCCAATGTCCCCGCCATGACCTTCACGCTCGTCACCGGCGAGGCGGATGCCTGCGGGCCGGGTTGCGACCGCTGGATCGCAGCGGAAGGCGTCATCGTCGCCGACACGCCCATCGCCTTTTTCGAGTTCGCAAGGCGCCTCGACGGCACAAGGCCGCCGCTGCTCATCCAGTCGGAGGGCGGCGTGGTCGAGGCGGCCATGGCGCTCGGCCGGCAGGTGCGCCGGGCGGGGCTCGCCACGATGGTGGCGCGCACCGACCGATCCGGCGCCCTGCCCCAGCCCGCCCTCGACGGCACCTGCCATGGCGCCTGCCTCTACCTGCTGATCGGCGGCACGGATCGCTCGCTGGCGCCGGGGGCGGAGCTCTCCATCAGTCCCATCAGCTTCGACGGCACTGCGGGCGAACCCTTCCCCGAGGCCATGCGGCAGCGGCTGATCGCTGGCGTCCTCGTGCGCATCCGCGCCTATCTCGGCGAGATGGGCGTCGATCCGGGCCTTGCCGCCTTCCTCGACGGCGAGCGCTACGAGGGTTTCTTCCCCACCCGCGGCTTCCTCGACCGCCACGCCATCCTCACCCGCGACCCCTGACCGGGCTTTTCGCACCGGCGATCCTGCACGACTGCCCTGCCCGCTCGCCTGCTTGCTGCGCCCCCCGTTCTCGGCGAGCCTGCCCATGGGACGTTCGGGTATCGGCCCGGCGTGGTTGACGTGGAGACGGGCCATGGGCTGGTCGGATCGGATCGGGCGCGCCGGACGCGCCATTGCGGGCCTCGCGCTGCTGGCGGGGGTGGCGCTGGCGCCTCCCGCGGCACAGGCGCAGTCGGTGCTGCGCGCAGCCATGCACTCCGACCTGCGCATCCTCGACCCGATCTGGACCACCGCGCTGATCAGCACCCATCACGGCTTCATGGTCTACGACACGCTTTTCGCAGTCGACGACAAGCTCGAGGTGAAGCCGCAGATGGTGGAGAGCTGGACGGTCAGCGACGACCGGCTGACCTGGACCTTCACGCTGCGCGACGGGCTTGAGTTCCACGACGGCCAGCCGGTGACGGCCGAGGACTGCATCGCCTCCATCCGCCGCTGGGGCGCCCGTGACGGCATGGGCCAGAAGCTCATGGCGGTGACGGCGGAGCTGACCGCGTCCGGGCCGAAGACCTTCGTGCTCAAGCTGAAGGAGCCCTACGGCCTCGTGCTCGCCTCGCTCGGCAAGCCGGCGGCGAACGTGCTCTTCATCATGCCGAAGCGCATCGCCGAGACCGATCCCAACACCCAGATCACCGATGCGACGGGCTCCGGCCCCTTCATCTTCCAGCGCGACCAGTGGAAGCCGGGCGAGCGCGCCGTCTATGTGCGCAATCCCCGCTACCGCCCGCGCGCCGAGGCCCCGTCCGGCATGGCCGGCGGCAAGGTCGTCAAGATCGACCGGGTCGAGTGGATCTGGATCCCCGATGCCCAGACCCAGGTAAGCGCGCTGCAGCGCGGCGAGATCGACTTCATCGAGGCGCCGCCGCATGACCTGCTGCCGCTCTTGAAGGGCGACAGCAACGTGGCGCTCACGGTCATGGCCCCCATGGGCCGGCAATATGCCTTCCGCTTCAACGTGCTGCACAAGCCCTTCGACAATGCCCGCATTCGCCAGGCCGTTGCGATCGCCTTCAACCAGGAGGACTTCCTGCGTTCGACCATCGGCGACCCCGACTATTACGTGCTGTGCAAGTCGCTCTTCCCCTGCGGTTCGCCGCTGTCGAGCGAGGCAGGCTTCACCGACCGCCTGGAGGGCAACATCGCCCGCGCCCGCGCGCTGGTGCAGGAGGCCGGCTATGACGGCTCGCCGGTGGTGCTGCTGCAGTCGACCGATATCGGCTCGCTGTCGAACCTTGCCCCGGTCGCCAAGGCGCTGATGGAGCGGATCGGCCTCAGGGTCGATCTGCAGGCCATGGACTGGCAGACGCTGGTGGCGCGCCGCGCCCGCCGCGATGCGCCGACCGCCGGCGGCTGGAGCGCCTTCCTGACGTCGTGGGGCTCGATCGACGTGCTCGACCCGGCCTCCGCCAGCTTCCTCAATGCGAGCTGCGAGCGGGCCGCCTTCGGCTGGCCCTGCGATGCCGAGCTCGAGCGGCTGCGCGATGCCTATGCGCGGGAGACGGATGCGACGAAGCAGAAGGCGATCGCGGAAGCCGTGCAGCGACGGGTGGCGGAGTATCCGACGCATATCCAGCTCGGCCAGTACCTGCAGCCAACGGCCTATCGCACCAATATCGTCGGCCTTCTCGCCGCCGGAAACCTGGCGCTCTGGAACGTCGAGAAGCGCTGAAGCGGCATGACCTGGTCGATCGTCGCCCATGATCCGGCGAGCGGCGCCTTTGGCGTCGCCGTCGCCACCTGCGCCTTCGCGGTGGGGGCAAGCTGCCCCTTCGTGCGGTCGGGCGTCGGGGCGGTCTCGACCCAGTCCATGACCAATCGCTATCTCGGCCCGGCCATCCTCGATGCGCTGGAGGCCGGCCTGTCGCCGGTCGAGGCGATCGAGCGGGCGCTCACGCCCGACGAGGGGCGGCACCTGCGGCAGGTCCACTGCGTCGATGCGCAGGGCCGAACGGCCTATTGGACGGGCCGCAACTGCGTCGAATGGTGCGGCGAGGCGACGGCGCCGCATGTCTCGGTGGCCGGCAACATGCTGGCAGGCGCGGATGTGGTGGCGGCGACGCTCAGGACCTATGAGGCAAGCACCGGCCTCGATCTCGCCGGCCGGTTCATGGCGGCGATGGCGGCGGGAGAAGCCGCCGGCGGCGACCGGCGCGGCAAGCAGTCCGCCGCCATGCTGGTGACGACGACTGAGGACTTCCCCGACCTCAACCTGCGGGTGGACGACCACGCCGATCCGCTCGGCGAACTGGCGCGGCTGCTCGGGATCTGGCGGCAGACCTATCCGCCGCGGCGCGGCTGGGCGCCGTCTAAGGCCAATCCATCGGGGGCTGCCGACATGGAGGCCATCGAGGCTGGCTGGAAGGCACAAGGCCTCGACCTGCGCTTCCGCCGCTGAGGCCTCAGCGCCCCTCCCCGGCCTCCACCGCCTCGCAGACCGGCCCGCCGCCGCGCCAGCGCCAGTCGCCATAGGCGAGAGGCTTCCACCATGCGGCATCGGCGGGGAGAACGAGCGGCGGATTGTCGATGCCGGAGGTGCCGCGCGGATGGCAGCGGCAGAGCCGCGCGAGGCCCATCCAGCCGCCGGCCCAGAGGCCGTGCCGCATCACGGCTTCGTCCATGTAGGCCGAGCAACTCGGCATGTGCCGGCACCAGCGGCCGACCAGCATGGAGATGGTGAGCTGATAGCTGCGCAGCAGCCCATGGGCAGCAAGGCGCGGCCAGCGCGGCGGGCTCCAGTCGTTGAACAGGGCGTCGAGGTCCCGATCCCGGCTCATGCCCGGCGGGTCATTCCGCGGCCTGGGCGCGGGCGGCGGTGGCCTTGCCGACCGCCTCGACCACGGCGTCGAAGGTCAGCAGAGTCGAGGCATGGCGGGCCTTGAACTCGCGCACGGGCTCCAGCACCGCGACATCGGCCCATTTGCCGGCGGGCGGCGCGCCATTCTCCTTGAGCATGCGGCGGACGGTGTCGCGCAGGTCCTTCAGCTCGGCCGCGGTCGAGCCGACCACGTGCTGCGCCATGATCGAGGAGGAGGCCTGGCCGAGGGCGCAGGCCTTCACGTCGTGGCCGAACTCGGCGACGCGGTCGCCATCCATCACCACGTCGACGGTGACGGTCGAGCCGCAGAGGCGGGAATGGGCGGTCGCCGAGCCATCGGGCTGCGCGAGGCGCCCCAAACGCGGGATCGAGGCCGCCAGTTCCAAGATGCGGGCGTTGTAGACGTCGTCGAGCACGTGCCGTCCCTCCGGCCAAAACGATCTGGCGTTACGGGCGCCATTGCCCCGCGGGAAGATGAACGCCCGTTCATGGAGCGTTCAGGCCCTCCCATCATATATGTGTCGCGTCAGGGCAATAAAGGCCGGCGGGCAACGCCGGGACCCTGGAAACGCCCCCGCATGCGACAACCTGCCGCACCTTGGCGATGTGCGCGGAAGTCGATCCGGAACGTTCTCCAGTGGCGTAGCAGGAAACGTTCCCGAAGCGGAGTTAAGTCTCATGGATGCCGTCGTGACGTCCCTTCCCATGGCGAAGGGGCTCGAGTCGCCGCGCCGCCGCCGTCCCAGCCGTGAAGAGGCGGAAGCCGCCGTGCGGACCCTCATCGAATGGGTTGGCGACAATCCTCCGGACCGCGAGGGTCTCGTCGACACGCCCCGCCGCATGGTCAAGGCGTGGGAGGACCTCTTCCGCGGCTATGGCCAGTCGGCCGCCAAGGAACTCGGCACGGTCTTCGAGGAGGTCGGCGGCTATGGCGACGTCGTCCTCGTCCGCGACATCCCGTTCTTCTCGCATTGCGAGCACCACATCGTGCCGATCATGGGCCGGGCGCACATCGCCTATTACCCGCGCGAAGGGGTGGTCGGCCTGTCGAAGCTCGCCAAGGTCGTCGACATCTATGCGCGCCGCCTGCAGACGCAGGAGAACATGACGGCGGAGATCGTCGGCGCCATCGAGGAGAGCCTGAAGCCGCGCGGCCTCGCCGTGCTGGTCGAGGCCGAGCACATGTGCATGTCGATGCGCGGGGTGCAGAAGCAGGGCGTCTCGACCATCACCACCGGCTTCACCGGCCTGTTCAAGGACGATGCGTCCGAGCAGGCGCGGTTCATGCAGATGATCCGCGGCTTCCGCTGAGGCGGGGTCCGTCGACCGCTCAAGCCTTCAAGCGACTCTCACTGCGCGATCCCCGCCCCTGTGGCGGGCATTCGCGTTTGATCGCCTGATTTCAAGACTTTGCAGATGCGGGATGGAGGGCGTCGAGCCGGCTGGGGCCCCTCACCCTTCCCTCTCCCCGCAGGCGGGGAGAGGGGCCGGAAGCGTTGCGACTTTTCCGAAGATCGACTGCTTGGGCCAGGGCTGTGCTGATCGGGCGGGACCTCACGGGTCCCCTCTCCCCGCAGGCGGGGAGAGGGCAAGGGTGAGGGGCAAGGGAGCGCAAAGCGTGAGGGGCAAAGAGCCCCCGTCCCTCAGAACGTCACGCTCTCGCCCGACTTCGGCACGGCGACCTTGGTCTTCGAGCCGGCCATGCCCGCCACGAACTTGTCCGCCGTCTGGTCGAGCAGCCCGAAGGTGGCGTAGTGGCAGGGCACGACCGTGTCGAACTGGAAGAACTTCTTGCAGGCGAAGGCCGCGGCATCGCCGCCCATGGTGAAGCGGTCGCCGACCGGCACCAGCGCGTGGGTCGGCTTGTGGTACTCGGCGATGAGGCCCATGTCCGGCATCATGTCGGTGTCGCCCATGGCATAGAGCACCACCCCGCCCTTCTGCTTGATGATGAGGCCGTTCGGGTTGCCGAGGGCATGGCTGACGCCGTCGTGGAAATCGGCGGAGGAATGCAGCGCATTGGTGAGGGTGACGGTGAAGTCGCCCTGGTCGGTCGTGCCGCCGCAATTCATCGGGTCGAAGGCCTTGAGCCCCTTGTTCGCCAGGTACATGCATAGGTCGTAATTGGTGACGACCTTGGCGCCCGTCTCGGCGGCGATGCTCAGCGTGTCGCCGACATGGTCGGAATGGCCGTGGGTGAGGAGGACATGCGTCGCGCCGCCGATGGCCGCGGCACGGTCGCCGGTGAAGCTCGGATTGCCGGTGAGGAACGGGTCGATCAGCACCACGGAGGAGCCGAATTCGAGGCGGAAGGCGGAATGGCCGAACCAGGTGAGCTTCATGGGATGATCCTCCGACAACATGCGGCTTGAGGGCCTGGCCTGTTGTAGAGTGTGGGCCTCACCAGACAAGCAGGGAGATCGACCATGAGCAGCTTCGGCCTTGGGCCCTTCGCCCCCAACACCCTGTCCCAGAGCATCCTGCCGGGATGGGGCGCGTTCAACATGACCGTGAACTACCAGGGCTCGCCCGACATCGAGACCGAGGTGGTGCGCGACGTCGCGAGCTTCGGCCGCCAGATCGGCTGGCTGAGCGAGCTCGTGCTGGAGCTGTGCAAGATCCACCCGCCGCAGGGCGCGGCCAAGGATGCCGAGGTCAAGCTGCGGGAAGCGGCGAAACGCATCAAGGCCATCAAGGAGCGCCGGGAAGAGAGCGCCCGCATCGAGGCCACCGAGGCGCTGGAGCGCTTCCGCAAGGAGCATCCGCAGCGCTATGCGCTGTTCCTGCGGGACAAGGCGGCGGAACTGCAGGCCGCCGAGAGCAAGGGGAAGCCGGTTTGATCGTCGAAGCGCAGCAGATCCGCGGCGAGGTGGCGAGCGGCCGGCGGCTGCTTGGCCTCGACCTCGGGACCAAGACCATCGGCCTCGCCCTGTCGGATGTGAACTGGACCATCGCCACGCCACTGGAGACCATCAAGCGGGTGAAGTTCACGCCCGATGTCGAGGCGCTGCTGGGCCTTGCCGCCAAGCATGATGCCGGGGCGCTGGTGATCGGCCTGCCGAAGAACATGGATGGGACCGAGGGCCCGCGCGCGCAGTCCACCCGGTCCTTCGTGCGCAACCTGCTGCCGAAGACGGAGCTTCCCATCGTCTTCTGGGACGAGCGCATGTCGACGGCGGCGGTGACGCGGACGTTGCTGGAGGCCGATGCCTCGCGCGCCCGGCGGGCCGAGCTCGTCGACAAGATGGCGGCGGCCTACATCCTCCAGGGGTTTTTGGACCGGCTGGGCTACGGAGAATTCGGGTCGGAGTGAGGGTTAGCATGCCCCTCACCCTTCCCTCTCCCCGCAAGCGGGGAGAGGGGGACCATGACGTCAATGACAGGTCTCCATCGCCCCGCCAGGCACAACGGGTCCGCTGGACGCGCAACGCTGTTGCCCCCTCTCCCCGCTTGCGGGGAGAGGGAAGGGTGAGGGGCGGATGAAGCCAGCGACAGCGGTGGAGTACCCCTCACGCCGGCCCGAAATTCAGCGTCCAGGTCTGCCCCACCAGATCCACCCCGAAGGAATGGTGCCTGTCCTCGGATGCCAGCACGAAGCCTTCCGCCACATAGATCCCCCGCGCGGCGGCGAGGCAGTCGTTGGTCCAGAGCATCATGCCGCGATAGCCGGCCTCGCGGGCGAAGGCGATGCACTCGCGCACCAGCCGCTTTCCCAGACCGGTGCCGCGCTGCGAGGCATCGACATAGAGCATCCGCAGCTTGGCCACCCCCTCTCCGGCATCGACGCAGAAGACCGAGCCGACCACCTCCCCGCCCCGGTCGGCGATGAAGGCGCGCTCACGGGCGGGATCGTTCTTGCGCAGGAAAGCCGCGCCGATCTCGGCGGCGAGCGCCTCGAACTCGTCGTTCCAGCCATATTCGGCGGCATAGACGCGCGCCTGGCCGGCGATGATGGCGCCCATGTCGCCGGGCCGGTGACGGCGGATGACCACCGCGGGCCCCTCGCCCGCCATCAGCCCCTGCACCTCCTCCATGGCGCCGACGAGCCGCTCGCGGTCGCCGGGCCTCAGGCGCGCCAGCAGCCCTGCCACCTCGTCACGCGAGGCGGCGTCATAGGGGGCGAAAGCGGCGCGGCCCTGCTCGGTGAGCTGAAGGATCTGACGGCGACCGTCCTCGGCGGCCGCATGGCGCAGGAGCAGCCCGTCCCGCTCGAAACGGCCAAGGATTCGCGACAGGTATCCGGCATCGAGGCCGAGCTCCGCGCCAAGGTCGCGGGCCGTCAGGCCGTCGCGGGTGAAGAGCTCATAGAGGACGCGGGCTTCCGTCAGCGACCATGACCCGCCGAGATAAAGGCCGAGAAGGCCGATGGCGCGGGTGTAGAATCGGTTGAAGCCACGAATGGCGGCGATCTGCGCGTCAGATGGTGCGGACATGGCCTTCCTCCGACAGGAAGGCTGGACCTATTAGTTGACTGAGTCAACTATTCAGCGCAGGTCGATCGGCCGGGGCAGCATCTCGGTGATCTGCACGCCGATGCGGTTGCCGTTGATCACCACCTGGCCGCGGGCAATGGGCATGTCGTTGGCGAGGATTTGCACCTCATCGTCCTCCGTGGCATCGAGTTCGATGATGGCACCGCGGGCCATGCGCAACATCTGATGGATCGGCATCACGGTCGTCCCGAGGACGACGGAGATATCGACGGAGACGGTATCGAGCTGAGCCATGGCACCTGTTGCCGCATGCGCGTCGCGGGGACGCCGATACCCTGACCTTAACATGGTGAACGAGTGGTAAACGACCGTTCCAATCTGGTGCTGGCGATGGCAGCGCCCGCCGATGCGCCGCCGGTGGAATGGGTGGTGTCAGACCGCCTCGTGCCCTACGAGGAGGCGCTTTCCGCCATGGAGGCGCATGTCGCGGCCATTGCGGCGGGCGAGGCGGCCGAGCGGGTCTGGCTGCTGGAACACCCGCCCCTCTACACCTCAGGCACCTCGGCCAAGGCCGATGGCGTGGTCGATGCGCGATTCCCCGTCTTCGAGGCCGGCCGCGGCGGGCAGATGACCTATCACGGGCCGGGCCAGCGGGTGGCCTATGTCATGCTCGACCTCAATCGCCGCAAGCGCGACCTCAGGGTCTTCGTCGCGGCGCTCGAGGACTGGATCATCGGCACGCTGGACGCCTTCAACGTGCGCGGCGAGCGGCGCGAGGATCGCGTCGGCGTGTGGGTGAAGCGCCCTGACAAGGGCGCGGAGGTCGAGGACAAGATCGCCGCCATCGGCATCCGCGTAAAGCGCTGGGTGACGCTCCATGGCATCTCGCTCAATGTCGAGCCGGATCTCGCGCATTTCGACGGCATCGTGCCCTGCGGCATCGTCGATCCGCGCTATGGCGTCACCAGCCTCGTCGATCTCGGCCTGCCGGTCACCCTGCCCGAGGTTGATGCCATCCTGCGGCGCGCCTTCGAGGATCGTTTCGGACCGACCGTCGCGGTGGAGGGTTGATCCCGGCCGCGCCCTTCCTGAGGAGCCGCCGATGCCTGCCTCCGCCGTCCAGACCTTCCGCGCCTTCGCCTACAACAATGCCTGGGCGAACCATCGCCTGCTTGAGGCCTGCGCGGCGCTCAGCCCGGAGGCGTTCGCGGCGCCGCGCACCGGCTTCTTCCCGAGCCTTGCGGCGACGCTGAACCACATCCTCGTCATCGACTGGTTCTACGTGGACGCCCTGGAAGGCGGAATGCTTGGACCGAAGGCCTGGGAGAACGAGATCCCCTGCCCCGCGCTCGCGGACCTGAAACGCGAACAGGCGGCGGTCGACCGGCGGCTGATCGCAGTCTGCGAGGCGCTGACGGACGAGGCCCTGAACGGGGAGGTCCGGGTCAACCGCATCACCCGCGTGCAGGTGGAGCGGGCCGACCGGCTGCTGATGCATCTCTTCCAGCACCAGATCCACCATCGCGGCCAGGTCCATGCCATGCTGGCGGGAACGGCGGTGAGGCCGCCGCAGCTCGACGAGTTCTTCTCGGTGGGGGAAGCGGACCTGCGGGCGGCGGAGTTTGCGGAACTCGGGTGGAACGAGGAGCGGGTGTGGGGGTGAGGCGGGGATCATTGGCGCGGCGGATGGGTCGATGCGCCCAGAAGGTTGCCGCCAGCACCTCCCCCGTCATCCCCGGCCGAGCGAAGCGAGGGGAAGGGGATCCAGGGGCCAAAACTGCTAGCCCGAGCGAAAGGGCCGCCCTTGCCTATCGGGGTAGAGGATTGGGACGGGTCTGGATCCCCTTCCCTCGCCCTTCGGGCTCGCCGGGGATGACGGGTGGTGCGACAGGAACTGAACTGACCCCTAAGGTCGCATTTGGGTCGAGCGGGCGGCCATCCACCCCTCACTCCGTTGGCCGAATCTCCACCTCTCCAGCCTTCACCCCCGCCATCTCCTCCGCCGTCGCCGGGCGCCGGTCGATGCGATCCACCTTGGCGCCAAGGGGCCCCGCCATCGCCACCCGGACGAGATCCTCGACTGCCACGGCGTCGCCCGCGATCACCGCCTCGACCGTCTCGTCGGCGCGGTTGCGCACCCAGCCCGAGAGCGCGCGGGCCAGCGCCTGCCGGCGGAACCACTGGCGGTAGCCGACGCCCTGGACGATGCCGGATATGGTCAGGTGAAGCCCGGAGGTGTTCACCATGGCAGCACGCCCTCCCGTGCCTTCAGGCCCTCTTCCGCGTGGGTGATGAAGTCGCGGGTCACCGGCACGGCATCGCGCTTCTCAGAGAGCAGGAGTTGGTAGACCATGTTCGAGCCGTCGCGGAAGCCGAGCTCGACCGCGGCGAGGTAGAACTCCCACATGCGGGCGAAGCGCTCGCCCTGCATGGCGACGACGTGGTCGCGCACGGCCTCGAAGTTCTCGCGCCAGGCCTTGATGGTCCAGTAGTAGTGGAGGCGCAGCACCTCGCAATCGTCCACCCAGAGCCCGCAGCGCTCGGTGGAGGCGAAGACTTCCGACAGCGCCGGCACATAGCCGCCGGGGAAGATGTATTTGCGGATGAAGGGGGCCGTGGTGCCCGGCGGCGACATGCGGCCGATGGCGTGGATCATGGCATAGCCGCCCGGGCCGCAGAGCCGCTTCACGGTGGAGAAGTAGTCGTCGAAATGGGCGACGCCGACATGCTCCATCATGCCGACCGAGACGACGCGGTCGAAGGTGCCGGTGAGCTCGCGATAGTCCTTCTCGAAGAAGGTGACGCGGTCGGCGACGCCGGCGGCCGCCACCCGCTCCTTCGAGGCGGCGAGCTGGTCGGGCGAGACGTTGATGGCGGTGACCTTGGCCCCGCAGACAGCGGCGAGATAGGTCGCGAGGCCCCCCCAGCCCGAACCGATCTCGGCGACGGTCATGCCGGACTCGATCTGCAGTTTCGCCGCGATATGGCGCATCTTGGCGATCTGCGCGTCCTTGAGCGCCATGTCGGGTGTGGCGAAATAGGCGCAGGAATAGCTCATCGTTGCGTCGAGCCAGAGCTCGTAGAAGGCGCGCGGGTGGTCGTAGTGGCTGGAGACATTGGCAGCGGCCTCGCCGACCTTGTTCGACTGCTGCCGCCGCTTCAGCGCCCGCCAGACCTTGCGCAGCGCCTGCTGGACGGGGTGGGAGCCAAGGCCCGCACGATTGACCGAGAACAGCGTCAGCAGGTCGAGGACCCGGCCGCCCTGCTCGATGGTCAGCCGGCCGTCCATATAGGCCTCGGCCGAGGCCAGTTCCGGGTTGAAGAAGAGCTGCCGCTGCACCTTCTCGTCATGCAGCTTCACGGTCACCAGCGGCCCGTCGACGCCGGAGCCGAAGCTCTCGGTCGTGCCGTCGTGGTGGATCACCGTCAGCCGGCCGTTGCGGACGAAACGCGACAGGAGATGGGCGAGCAGGCTCATGCGGGGTCACCCTCGACATCCACGCCGCGCAAGGCGGCGAAGCCCGGCCAGGGCTGGCGCGGGCAGGTTCCAGGCCATCGCCGGGCCGAGGACGGCCTCCACGAAGGGACGGCGATTGAGACGCGCCCCCTCGCGCATCCCGGCGCCATGGTAGACGAAGCAGGGCCGCGCGCCACCCTTGGTGCGGATGGGCATGAGGCGGCGGCGATAGCGGCCGGGGCCGAGGCCCTCATAGGCATCGAGCCGGGCTAGATCGCGGGGCGTGAGGCGCCAGACCACGCCATGAACCGTGCTGGCGGGGGCAGCCTTCACCGCGAGATAGCCGGCCGCCGTGACGACGAGGCGGTGGCGGTCGAGCCGGCCGAGGCCGAGGGCCCGGGCTCCCGGCGCGCGGCGGGCCATGTCCGGCCGGCTCATGTTGGTGCCATAGGCGAAACAGAACATGAGACAGGGATGGCAAAGGCGGTGGAAGGGGGCAAGGGGGCACCGCCTCATCTTGATTGATATACGGCTCTGCCGTATATATCTGTGATGCAGACGGTCCTGCTGACTCCGACCTTCGAAAGTGAAGCGCGGCGCGCAGGACTGACCGACGACGAGGTGCTGCACATTGCCTCGTTCATCGCCGCCGACCCCTTGGCTGGCGAGCTGATCCCGGGAACGGGCGGGGCTCGCAAGCTGCGCTTCGCCCGACGCGGAGCGGGAAAGAGCGGTGGTTATCGGACCGTCCACTATTTCGCTGGGCTGGACGTCCCGATCTTCCTGCTCGCGGTCTATGGCAAGGGTGAGAAGGCCAACCTCACCCAGGCCGAACGGAATGCGCTGGCGGCCCTGCTACCGCGGATCGCCGCGAATTGGCGAAGCCGGCGAAGGAGAGACTGATGGGACGGTTTGGTGAGACGCTGATCCAGAGCGCCCGCGAGGCGGAAGCCATTGCGCGCGGTGACTTGGCGCCTGCCCGTGAGATCCCGATTGAGGAGATCGACGTGGCCGCCATCCGCAAGCGGCTCAATCTGTCCCAGGATCGTTTCGCCCGCCGGTTTGGCCTGTCCCCGGCGACCGTGCGCGACTGGGAGCAGAAGCGACGGCGGCCGGATCGGATCGCGACCGCCCTGCTGCGCGTGATCGACCACGCGCCGGAGACGGTCGCTCGCGCGCTGGAAGACACCCCCTCCCCGCCATTGCGCGACTGACCTTCGCCTGCGCCCCTCCCGATTCTCCCACCGCCATGCTTTGGTGCGCGGCAGGGAGTGAACGACCATGGCGAAAAGCCCGACATCCAAGGCGACGACGAACAAGACCACGACGAAGCGCCCGAAGGCCGCGAGCGGCATGCGCAAGGGCCTGACCGCCTATGGCGATCCCGGCTTCTCGCTGTTCCTGCGCAAGGCCTTCATCAAGGCGGCCGGCTTCTCCGACGACGCGCTCGACCGGCCGATCATCGGAATCACCGACACCTCGTCGGACTACAATCCCTGCCACGGCAATGTCCGCGCACTCGTCGAAGCGGTGAAGCGCGGCGTGATGCTGTCGGGCGGCCTGCCCTTCGCCTTCCCGACCGTGTCGATCCACGAGAGCTTCTCGAACCCGACCTCGATGTTCCTGCGCAACCTGATGGCCATGGACACCGAGGAGATGGTGCGCGCCCAGCCGATGGACGCGGTGGTGCTCATCGGCGGCTGCGACAAGACCGTGCCGGCCCAGCTCATGGGCGCGGCTTCAGCCGACGTGCCGGCCATCCAGCTCATCACCGGCCCCATGCTGGTCGGCCATTACAAGGGCGAGGTGCTCGGCGCCTGCACCGATTGCCGCCGCCTCTGGGCCATGCACCGGGCTGGCAAGATCGACGAGGCGGAGATCGAGGCGGTGTCGCAGCGCCTCGCGCCGACCGTCGGCACCTGCATGGTCATGGGCACGGCCTCGACCATGGGCTGCATCGTCGAGGCCCTCGGCATGGCCCTGCCCCATACCGGCACGATCCCCGCAACCCATGCCGACCGCATCCGCGCGGCGGAGGCCTCCGGCCGCGAGGCGGTGAAGCTCGCCGCGTCAGGCCGCAAGCCGCGGGACGTGATGACCCAGGCCTCGCTGCGCAACGCCATGGTGGTGCTGCAGGCGATCGGCGGCTCGACCAATGCCGTGGTGCACCTTGCCGCCGTCGCCGGCCGCCTCGGCCTCAGCTGGGACCTCGACGAGCTCGACCGGATCGGCCGCGAGGTTCCGGTGCTGCTCGACCTCAAGCCCGCCGGCTCCAACTACATGGAGCATTTCCACTGGTCGGGCGGCGTGCCGCGGCTCCTGAAGGAGCTGAAGGACCATCTCGACCTCGACGCCCCGACCGTCACCGGCGAGCGGCTCGGCGACTGGGCGGAGCGCGCCGAGGAGGTGCCGGGCCAGACCATCATCCGCTCGCTCGGCCAGCCTCTGAAGAAGACCGGCGCCCATGCGGTGCTGCGCGGCTCGCTCGCCCCCGGCGGCGCGGTCATCAAGGCGGCGGCGGCAACGCCCAAGCTCATGGTCCATACCGGCCGCGCCGTGGTCTTCGAGGATGTCGAGGACATGACCAACCGCATCGATGATCCGGATCTCGACGTCACGGCGGACGACATCCTCGTCATGCGCAATGCCGGACCGAAGGGCCATCCGGGCATGCCGGAGGCGGGTCTCCTGCCCATCCCGAAGAAGCTGGCGCAGCAGGGCGTCACCGACATGATCCGCATCTCCGATGCGCGCATGTCCGGCACGGCCTATGGCACCATCGTGCTGCACGTGACGCCGGAGGCGGCCGAGGGCTCGCCCCTGGCGCTGGTGCGCTCCGGCGACCGCATCAGCCTCGACGTGCCGAACCGGCGGGTCGACCTGCTGGTGAGCGAGGCGGAGCTCGCCGAGCGGCGGAAGTCGTGGCGGAAGCCGAAGCACATGCGCCAGCGGCAGCGCGGCTATCGCAAGCTCTACCTCGACCACGTGACCCAGGCCGACAAGGGCTGCGATTTCGACTTCCTGGAGAAGTGAGGGGAGCATTTGTCGGCTATTCGCCGGGGAACGCTGCACCCCTGCCGCCGTCCGGGAGACCGCAGAACCTCCGCCCGTCATGCCCGGGCTTGGGCCGGGCATCCACGACTTTTCTGGCGGCGAAGTGGTCAAGTCGTGGATGCCCGCCACAAGGGCGGGCATGACGGAGGAGGTTCGGGCGTCAGGTCGGCCGCAGACCCTGCGCCCGTCATCCCCGGCCGAGCGCAGCGAGGGGAAGGGGATCCAGGGGCGGACAGGCGCAGACCCTTCAGGCAGGCTGACGTGAGTTTCCGAGGGCGTCGGTGGGTCGGCCCCTGGATCCCCTTCCCTCGCCCTTCGGGCTCGCCGGGGATGACGGGTGGTGCGGACGCACTTGCGCGGTGCAGGGCGCCTGACAAACCCGGCCCTCCCTCCCCCTTTCGCGCACCCCCTCATGCGCGGCGGGCGATTGCTCAGCCGCCCGCGCCGTGGTCGAAGACGCCCGCCATGTCGCTGCTCATCTCAAGCCTCGCCCCGGTCTTCTTGCTCATCGTCCTCGGCGCCTATCTCAAGGTCATGCCGCTGACCGACGAGGCGGGCTGGCGCGGGCTCGAGCGCGCCACCTACTATGTCTTCTTCCCCGCCATGATCATCATGACGCTGGCCAAGGCGGATCTCGGCACGGTGCCGGTGGTGGCCATGGGCCTGTCGCTGATCGCCGCCATCCTCGCCATGACGGTGATCCTCCTGGTGCTGCGCCCGGTGCTTGCCGGCTCACTCGGCATGGACGGCCCGGCCTTCACCTCGGTCTTCCAGGGCGCGACGCGGTGGAACTCCTTCGTCGCCATCGCCACGGCCGGCGCGCTCTACGGCCAGCTTGGCCTGACGCTCACCGCCATCTCGGTCGCGGCGATGATCCCGCTGCTCAACGTGCTGGCGGTGGTGATGCTGCAGCGGCACGCGCAGGACAAGCCGATCGTGCTGGGACCGACGCTGAAGGCGCTCGCCTCCAACCCCTTCATCTGGTCCTCGGTGATCGGCATCATCATCAACCTGTCGGGGCTGAAGCTGCCGATGATCGCCATGCGCTTCGGCGACATCCTCGGGGCGGCGGCGCTCGGCACGGGCCTGTTGCTGGTCGGCGCCGGCCTCGACGTGAAGGCGGCGCTCAAACCCCGCGCCATCACCTGGATCACCACGGCGCTCAAGCTCGCGCTCATGCCGGCCATGGTCGCGGCCATCGCCATGGCGCTCGGCGTCGACGGCGTGACGCTGAAGGTCGCCATCCTCTCCGCCGCCATGCCGACGGCGTCCGGCTCCTACATCCTCGCCCGCCAGATGGGCGGCGACGCGCCGCTGATGGCGGAGATCCTCACCGTGCAGACGCTCATCGCCGTGGTGACGATCCCGCTCGTCCTGTCGCTCGCGGGCTGAAACGCCAACGGCCCCCGTGAGGGGGCCGCCGCGTCGATCAGGCCAGCCGATCAGTAGTAGTCGCGGAACGTGTGCGGATAGCGCTCGTCCACCGCCGGGCCGCGGCGATAGCGCACCGCCGGCCGCTCGTACACATAGGCCGGCTCCTCGTAGTAGCGGGCGCGCGGCGCATAGTAGCCGCCGCCATAGCCATAGCCGTAGCGCGGCGCGTAGTAGCTGTTCTCATAGGCCTGGCGGCGCTGGTCGGCGGCGATCGCCGCGGCGCCGAGGCCGATGATGCCGAGCGCGATGCCGGCGCCGATGGCCGCGCCATTGTCGCGGTGATAGGGACGGCGATAGTACTGCGCCTCGGCGGGCGCGACGGCCGCGGCAGTGCCGGCGGCGACGATGAGGGCGCCAATGGCGGCCTTCGCCTTACGGGAAATCATGGGGATGCCCCTTTCGGTTCTGAGGATCTCGTGGCGCGATGCGCCTCGACTGCGGATGTCTCAAGAACGTGGGGGAAGGTGTAGAAGTTCCGCGTTGAACGGCGTCTGAACGTAAAAAGGCGGCACCGTGGCACCGCCATGAACAGGTGTTCAGGTGCCGGCCTCGGGCAGCGCCTCGATGACGATGAAGGCCTGCGCCCAGGGGTGATCGTCAGTAATGGTGAGGTGGATGACGGCGCGGTGCCCCGCCGGCGTTATGGCCTTGAGCCGCTCCGCCGCGCCGCCGGTCAGCGCCATGGTCGGCGCGCCCGAGGGCAGGTTGACCACGCCCATGTCCTTCCAGAAGACGCCGCGGCGGATGCCGGTGCCGAGCGCCTTGGCGCAGGCCTCCTTGGCGGCGAAGCGCTTGGCATAGGTGGCGGCGCGGTGGGCGCGGCCTTCCGCCTTCGCCCGCTCGGTCTCGGTGAAGAGGCGATGGGTGAAGCGCTCGGCATGGCGCTCGAGGCTCTTCTCGATGCGGCGGATGTCGCAGAGGTCCGAGCCGATGCCAATGATCACGCCGCCTGCCCCTTCTTCCGGGCGAGCAGCGTCAGCCAGATGCCGATGCCGGCAATGGCGAGGCCGAGCAGGATGAGCGGCACGCGCTCGCGCGGCGGATCGTCGAGCACCACCATGTCCTCGCAGCGCGTGCCGGGGACGATGCGCAGCGTCTCGTGCACCGGCTTGCCGTTCGGCGCGTGGCGATACTGGACCAGCGGCACGCGGCATTCCTGCACGATCGGACCGATGCGGCGCTCGAAGACGAAGGTCGGCACGCCCACCGTGTCGCGTGAGGAGGAGACGACGTTGGAACCCGTCCAGCGGGCGACGACGGCCTCCTCGCGGCTCGCCTGCCAGTAGACCCAGACCGGAAGGGCGTTGGGGACGAGGATGACAAGGCCGAGCAGCGCGACGAAGAGCCCGACCAGCGTGCGGGTGCGGCCGGGCGAGAGCTCGTCGGCGGGCGCCGGGGCGGGCGCGCTCATGCCTTGGCGCCCTGAATGCCGCGCGAGCCGGGTTTCACGGCTGGCAGCGCGGCGAGCTCGGGCGGCAGCGCGTCGGGGGCATAGTCCGGCACGTACCAGGAGAGCAGCGAGACCAGCGGCACGCCGACATCGGCCTTGCCGTCGGAGCGGTCCACGAGGACGGCGGCGCCGACCGTCTCGCCGGGATGGCCGGCAATGGCGGCGAGGCATTCGCGGGTGGACAGGCCCGTGGTGACGATGTCCTCGACGACCAGGACGCGGGCGCCGGGCGGGATCTCGAAGCCGCGGCGCAGCTTGAACTCGCCGTTCTCGCGCTCGACGAAGATGGCCTTGGCGCCGAGCTGGCGGGCGGTCTCATAGCCCGGCACGATGCCGCCGACGGCGGGCGAGACGACATAGTCGATGCGGCCGAAGCGCTCCTTCACTTTTGTCGCGAGCGCGGCGCAGAGCTTCGCCGTGCGCTCGGGGTCCATGAAGACGAACATCTTCTGCAGGAAGACCGGGCTGCGCCGGCCCGAGGAGAGGATGAAATGGCCCTCCAGCAGGGCGCCGGCGGCGCGGAACTCGGCGAGCACGTCGTCAGAGGTCATGGGTCAGGCATCCGTCGTGGGTCGACGGGGAGAGACGACGAAAGGGGGGAGGAGTCAATCCGCAGAACGCGCCCCCCGCGCCATCCCAGCTACCGCGCCAGCACCACCGCCGCCTCGCGGGTCGAGGCCACCGCGCCCGAGACCTGCGACACCGCCGAGGAAATGCCGGCGATGTTCTCGAAGATGTCGACGGTGGAGCGCGCCGCCTGCTGCATGGACTGCGACATGTCGCGCGTCACCGCGCTCTGCTCCTCCACGGAGGCTGCCGTTGCGACGACGCCGTCGCGCAGCACGGAGATCGCGGAGCGGATGTCCTGCAGCGACTGCAGCACCTCGGAGGAGATGCCCTGCACGCCGTTGATCTCGGCGCTGATCTGCTCGGTCGCCCTGGCCGCCTGGTTGGCGAGATTCTTCACCTCCTGCGCGACCACCGCGAAGCCGCGGCCGGCCTCGCCCGCCCGCGCCGATTCGATCGTCGCGTTGAGCGCGAGAAGGTTGATCTGGCCGGCAATGGTGTTGATGAGGCCGACAATGCCGCCCATGGCGACGGTCGCCTCGGAGAGGCGCGCCGCGAAGCCGCCAGCTGAATCCGTGCGCGAGAAGGCCGTGTCGGTCGCGGCCTGCGAGGCCGACATCATGTGCGAGATCTCGGCGACCGAGGCGGCGAGCTCTTCGGTTGCCGCCGCCATGCCCTGGACGCTGTCGCGTGTGGCGCTGGCGGCCGCGAGGGCGCGGCTCGTCTCGGCGCCGGTATCGCCGACGGCCTGGTCGATCTGGCCGAAATTGGTGTCGATGATGCCGCGCAGCTGGTCGAGCAGCGCCACCTGGCCGCTGATGTCGGTGGCGAACTTCACCACCTTCACCGGGCGGCCGGCCGCATCGAAGATCGGATTGTAGGAGGCCTGGATCCAGACGGTCTTGCCGCCCTTGCCGACGCGGCGGAACTGCGCCGCCTGGTACTCGCCGCGGCGCAGAGCAGCCCAGAAGGCGGCATAGTCGACGCTGTCACGCGTCTGCGGATCGACGAACATGGCATGCTTGCGGCCGACGATCTCGTCGAGGCGGTAGCCCATGACGGAGAGGAAATTGTCGTTGGCCTCGAGGATGGTGCCGTCGAGGTCGAAGGCGATGACGGCCTGCACCCGGCGGATCGCGGCGATCTCGGCGGCGCGCGCGGCGTCCTCGGTCTTCTGGCGAGTGATGTCGGTGGCGAACTTGACGAAGCCGAAGGGGTGGCCGGCGCTGTCGAGCAGCGGATTGTAGGAGGCCTCGATCCAGACCTCGCGCCCGCCCTTGGCGATGCGGCGGAACTGCCCGGCATTGAAGGCGCCGCCGCGCAGATCTGACCAGAAGTTTCGATATTCGGCGCTCGACCGCGTGGTCTCGTCGACGAAGATGGAGTGGTGCCGGCCCTTGATCTCGTCGAGCGAATAGCCGACGGCGCCAAGGAAATTGGCGTTAGCGTCCAGGATGTTGCCGTCGAGATCGAACTCGATGATGGCCTGGACCCGGTCGAGGGCCGCGAGACGTGCGGCCCGGGAATCGCGCGACTTGAACAGGTTGAGCATGGCGGCCTCCGGCCGGTGGACAGCCCCTCGTCGTCACTCGCCAGCGATCGGGGGTTCCGCATAGCGGTCCGCACCATTCCACCACGGACGTAAAGAAAACCTTCTTCCAATTGTAAAATCGGAGTAAAATTCCGCTCATTATTCACCTATCCCGCGTTCTGCGGAATGCAGGCGCTTGATTGTCTGCGGACCAACAGCACTTTATCGCAATAATAATTGACTTCCGCTACGTCAAATCGATTGGACGCAGACGCATCAATCCCATCATGGAAGGCAGGCACAACCTGTCGTGGGACCGGCGGGGCACCAAGTGCCAGCCGCCGCCGTTTGCCTATTCGAACACCCGGCCCGCCTCGGCCGAGATCGGCAGGTCCCGAATCCCCGCGATGATCGCGTTGAGGTGCTTGAGGTCCCAGACCTCCAGGTCGATCACCACATTGGTGTAGTCCTGGGCCGAGCGCTGCATGCGCAGGTTGTCGATGTTGCCGTCATTGTCGGCGATGACCTGCGTCACCGCCGCGAGCGAGCCCGGCGCGTTGCGGGACTTCACCGCGATGCGGGCGGGGTAGCGGGAGCGCCGCGCCTCGTCGATGTCCCAGCGCACGTCGAGCCAGCGCTCCGGCTCGTTGTCGAAGGCGGCGAGCGCCGGCGACTGGATGGGATAGATGGTGATCCCCTCCCCCGCCGTGAGGATGCCTACGATGCGGTCGCCGGGCACGGCGCCGCCCTCGCGGGAGATGGTCACCGGCAGGTCGGAATTGATGCCGCGGATGGGGATGGCCCCTTCCGATTCCGGCACCTGGAACTTGAGCGAGGAATCCTTGCCGACGCCGAACCATTCGGCGGTCGGCTTCGGCCCCAGCGGCACCTCGCTCTTGAAGTCGGGATGCACCGCCTTCAGCACGTCGTCGGCGGGGATCTCGTCGCGGCCCACGGCCCAGAACACGTCGTCGGTGGAGGAGCGGGCGAGGCGCTTCAGCCCCTGTTTCACCGCCTCGTCGGAGAAGGGCTTGCCGGCGCGGGCGAAGAGCTGCTGGACGATGCGGCGGCCGAGCTCGAGATACTGGTTGCGGGTGGCGGCGCGGGTGGCGCGGCGGATGGCCGAGCGCGCCCGGCCGGTCACCACGATGCTCTCCCAGGCGGGCGACGGCGTCGCCTTGGCATCGGTGATGATCTCGACCTCGTCGCCGTTCTGCAGCTCGGTGACGAGCGGCCGTTCGACGCCGTTGATGCGGGCGCGGGCGCAGTGATTGCCGATGTCGGTGTGCACCGCATAGGCGAAGTCGATGCAATTGGCCTTGCGCGGCAGGGCGATGAGCCGGCCCTTCGGGGTGAAGCAATAGACCTGGTCGGAGAAGAGCTCGAGCTTGGTGTGTTCGAGGAACTCTTCCGGATTGTCGCCATGGGCGAGCATGTCCACGGTGCGCCTGAGCCAGGCATAGGCGCTGCTCTCGGAGGCGAAGGCGGCCTCCGCCGCGCCATCCTTGTAGAGGGCATGGGCGGCGATGCCGTATTCGTTCACCTCGTGCATGTGGTGGGTGCGGATCTGCATCTCCACGCGCTGGCTCTCCGGGCCGATCACGGTGGTGTGGAGCGAGCGGTAGTCGTTGCCCTTCGGGGTCGAGATGTAATCCTTGAAGCGCTGCGGCACGGCCGGCCAGGTCGTGTGGATGATGCCCACCGCGCGGTAGCAGTCGGCAATCGTCTCCACGAGGATGCGGAAGGCGACGATGTCGGAGAGCTGCTCGAAGGAGACGGCCTTGCGCTCCATCTTGCGGTAGATCGAATAGGGCTTCTTGAGCCGCCCCGAGACCTCGGCACTGATGCCCTCGCCGGCGAGCTTGCGGGTGAGCTGGGTCTCGATCTCCTCAACGACGCGGGCGACCGCGTCGCGCTGGCGCGACAGGCGCTGCTCGAGCGCCTCGTAGGCTTCCGGATTGATCTGGCGGAAGGAGAGGTCCTCCAGCTCCTCGCGCATGTCATGCATGCCCATGCGGCCGGCGAGCGGGGCATAGATGTCCAGCGTCTCCTGCGAGATGCGGCTGCGCTTGGCGGGCGGCACATAGTGCAGCGTGCGCATGTTGTGCAGCCGGTCGGCGAGCTTCACCAGCAGCACGCGCACGTCGGAGGTGATGGCGAGGAGCAGCTTCCTCAGGTTCTCCGCCTGCACCGCCTGCTTCGACACGAGGTCGAGCTTCTTCAGCTTGGTGAGGCCGTCCACCAGCTCGGCGATGGAGGGGCCGAACTTCTCGCGGATGTCGTCCTTGGTGGCCGCCGTGTCCTCGATCGTGTCGTGGAGGAGCGCCGCGACGATGGTGGCATCGTCGAGCTTCAGGTCGGTGAGGATCGCCGCGACTTCGAGCGGATGGGAGAAATAGGGGTCGCCAGAGGCGCGCTTCTGCGTGCCGTGGGCCAGCATCGCATAGACATAGGCGCGGTTGAGCAGGGCCTCGTCGGCCCTCGGATTGTAGCGCTTGACGCGCTCCACCAGCTCATATTGCCGCATCATGGTGGGGTGGACGGGCCTTCCGGGATTCGTGTCGCCAGCCCGTCACGATAGCATCCGGGGGGACGGGGGCGGCAAGGCCGCGGGCCGCATGGACAGCGCACGCTGGCGTGAGCGCAGGGCGACGCGACCGGATCGGGACAGTACCAATGAAAAGGGCGACCTTGCGGCCGCCCTGGTGGTCTCGCGAGGCGAGAGGGCTCAGAGGCCCTCGTCGTCGTCGGTGTCCTCCGGCGGCTTCAGCCCCTCGAGGCCGCGCAGCAGGTCTTCCTCGCTCATGCGGTCCATGGCGACGTCGACATCGTCGGCGGCGCCGCCGGCAGCGGCGATCATCGGCACGGTATCGGCCTCGGGCTCGTCGACCTCGACATATTTCTGCAGCGAGTGGATCAGGTCCTCGCGCAGGTCATCGGGGGAGACGGTGGCATCGGCGATCTCGCGCAGCGCCACGACCGGGTTCTTGTCGCGGTCGCGGTCAATGGTGATCGGCGCGCCGGCCGCGAGCATGCGCGCGCGGTGGCTGGCGACGAGCACCAGCTCAAAGCGGTTGTCGACCTTCTCGATGCAATCCTCGACGGTGACGCGAGCCATCGATCATCCTTCGGCAGCGGTGGAACGGAGCCTGTATGCAGGCGGTTGTCCGGAAAGAGCGGGTGTATACCCATTCGCAGGGGCCAACACAAGGCCGCAGGCTCAGGCCGGCGGACTGGGGCGACACGGGGGCGCCATGCCGTCGCGGAACCCAGCGTCCACGCAGCATTGCTTAATCCCAAGAGATAATTTTTTGGCAGATTGTTTCCGAGGAATCGGCTTGATATAGGATGGAGGTACGGAATTAGGATCGTTCCAAACTATCGACATCATCGTGTGTTTCGACGCCCCTGCCGCCACACTTCGCAGTCATTCATCACCCTCAAGCTGATTTCGGCACCTACCGGATTGCAATAGGACGTTACGTCATGTCGAACGGAAACGAGCGCATCGCGCTTTTCATCGATGGCGCCAACCTTTACGCCACGGCCAAGACGCTGGGCTTCGATATCGACTATAAGCGACTGTTGGGTGAGTTTCGCGCCCGCGGCTATCTGCTGCGCGCCTACTATTACACCGCCCTGGTCGAGGACCAGGAGTACTCGTCGATCCGCCCCCTGATCGACTGGCTCGACTATAACGGCTTCACCGTCGTCACCAAGACCGCCAAGGAGTTCACCGATTCCACCGGCCGGCGGAAGGTGAAGGGCAATATGGACATCGAGCTCGCGGTCGATGCCATGGAGATCGCGGCCCGCGTCGACCACATCGTGCTGTTCTCCGGCGACGGCGATTTCCGCTACCTGGTCGAGGCGCTGCAGCGCCGCGGCGTGAAGGTGTCGGTGGTCTCCACGGTCGCCGTGCAGCCGGCGATGATCGCCGACGAGCTGCGCCGCCAGGCCGACGAGTTCATCGACCTCGCCCAGCTCGGCCAGCGCATCGGCCGCGACCCCTCGGAGCGCCCGGTGCGCGCGCCGATGACGGATGCGCCCGGCTTCGTCCGTGACCGGCCGCGGCCGGCCCGGCCGATCGCCGCCACGACGCCCGTCGCCAGCGACGATTTCGCCGACCGCTGATCCCGCATGTCGCCATGCGATCCGGGGCGTGACTGCCCCCTCTGCCCGCGCCTCGTCGCCTTCCGCGACCGGCAGCGGGCAGCCCGTCCCGACTGGCACAATGCGCCGGTGCCGAGCTTCGGCACCGACAATGCGCGGCTGCTCATCGTCGGCCTCGCGCCGGGTCTGCAGGGGGCGAACCGCACGGGGCGGCCCTTCACCGGCGACTGGGCCGGCGACCTGCTCTACGAGACGCTGATCGGCTTCGGCTTCGCCACCGGCACCTATGACGAGCGGCCGGACGACGGCCTCACCCTCGTCGACACGCGCATCACCAATGCCGTGCGCTGCGTGCCGCCGGAGAACAAGCCGACGACGGAGGAGATCGCCACCTGCCGCGGCTTCCTGGCCGCCACCATCGCCGCCATGCCGCGGCTGACCGCGGTGATCACGCTCGGCAAGATCGGCCATGACAGCGCGGTCAGGGCGCTCGGCGAGCGCCCCTCGCGCGTGCCGTTCACCCATGGCGGCGTGACGGGCGTCGGGCGCGTCACCGTCTTCTCCAGCTACCATTGCTCGCGCTACAACACGAATACCGGCGTGCTGACGCCAGAGATGTTCCGCGCTGTCTTCGCCTCGGTGCGCCGGCATCTCGACGCGGCCGGTTGAACCTTCCGGAGGGGTCCCGCGACTGAGGGAGGCCGCCGATGCCGCAGCCCTCCCCTTGAAGGACCGCCATGTCGCCCTCGCCCGCCTCCCCGCTTCGCCGGTCGCTCCGCATCGCCAGCCTCGTCCTTGCGGGCCTCGGGGTGCTGTTCTGGGCCGGCGCGATGGTGGCGACCTCCATGACCCCTGCCTCGCGGGGCGACGGCTTTCCCATGCTCGGGGCCATCCTGGCGAGCGTCTATCTCGTGACGCTGGTGCTCCCCGGGCTCATTCTGGCGCTCATGGATCGCTGGCCCTGGGTGTCGCTCGGCTTCGGAATCGTCGCCGTCGGCATTGCCAGCGATGCTGTGCTACCGTGGCTGCCATGGGGCGCGCTCCTCTCCTGAGCGACCGGCCCATTCACGGCCTCGTGATCGCCCCTGTGCATCCGTCTGCGGCAGCCCAGGTGTTGCCACAACGACCGCCACGCCGCAGGTCTGACCCCAAGGGAGCGTCCCATGAACCGTCGCCATCTCCTCAAGCTCGCCGGCAGCGCCGCCGCCATCGGCGCCACCATGGCCATCCCGGCCAGCCACAAGGTCTTCGCCCAGGCCGCCACCGGCCCCTTCACCCTGCCGCCGCTCGGCTATGCCTATGACGCGCTCGAGCCGCACATCGACAAGATGACGATGGAGATCCATCACACCCGTCATCATGCGGCCTTCCTCGCCACCATCAACAATGCCGCGCAGACCTATCGCGAGCTGACCCCCGCCAACACCGAGAAGGTGCTGCGCGGCCTTTCGGACGTGCCGGAGAACCTGCGCATGGGCGTGCGCAACACGCTCGGCGGCTACTGGAACCACGTGCATTTCTGGGAGATCATGACCCCCGGCGGCGCCAAGCAGCCCTCGGGCGCGCTCGCCACGGCGATCAACACCGCATTCGGTGATGCCGACAAGATGCGCCAGCAGTTCAACCAGGCCGCCGTCGGCCGCTTCGGGTCCGGCTGGGCCTGGCTGGTGGTCGGCCGCGACGGCAAGCTCGCCATCGTCTCGACGCCGAACCAGGACAACCCGCTGATGGACGGCGTGAAGGGCGTGGTCATGGGCATCGACGTGTGGGAGCACGCCTATTACCTGAAGTACCAGAACCGCCGCCCGGACTACGTCACCACGTGGTGGAACGTGGTGAACTGGGACAAGGCCGCCGCGAACTTCGCCAAGGCTTCGGCGTAATCCGATCCTGCCGCTGACCCGGTTTCGGGCGGCGGCGGGATTCCCCCCTCCTGCCTGCCGCCGGCACCCTCGGCGAACCCCGGTCGCATCGCGGCCGGGGTTTGGCGCGTCAGTGGCCGTGGTAGCTGAGGAATTCCAGCAGCGAACCGTCGGGGTCGCGGAAATAGACCGAGGTCGCCGGGCCGCGCACGCCGTTGGTGGCGACCGGCCCGAGCTCCACCGGCACGCCCCTGGCGGCAAGATGGGCGGCGGCCCCGTCGATCGGCCCCTCCCATTCGAAGCAGATGTCGGAATTGCCGGGCATGACCGGGACCTTCGCCACGGCATTGACGTGGCCGATGCCCGGGCCGTGGCAGTTCAGGCGGATGTCGCCGATCTTGTAGGCGAAGCCCGCGCCGCGCGGCACGACCTCGGCCCCGAGCACGTCGCGATAGAAGGCGTTCGAGCGCTCCCAGTCGCTGACATGGATGACGACGTGATCGAGCTTGTAGGCCATGGCGTTTCTCCCGGTGTGAGATGAGCGGAGGCGGGGCGCGGGATCAAGGGGGCGAGGCGGGATCGCCTGAAGCTGCGCACCGTTGCCGCCCCCCGGTGATGACTGCCACACCGCTCACCGCGTCATGCCCGGCCTTGTGCCGGGCATCCACGACTTCCTTCGGCGACGCTCGTGTTCAAGTCGTGGATGGCCGGGACAAGCCCGGCCATGACGGATGGGCCGGTGACTCGCGGCATTCAGTCGTGACAACCGCCCCTACCCGCGGTCCCGCAGGATCCGCGCCTGGTCGCGCTGCCAGTCGCGCTTCTTCTCGGTGTCGCGCTTGTCGTGGAGCTTCTTGCCGCGGGCGAGCGCGATCTGCAGCTTCGCCCGGCCTTGCTCGTTGAAATAGAGCTTGAGCGGCACGACGGTCAGGCCGTCGCGCTGCACCGCCCCGATCAGCCGGCCGATCTCCTTCTTGTGCAGGAGCAGCCGGCGCGGCCGCTTCGGCTCGTGGTTGAAGCGGTTGGCCTGCAGATATTCCGGGATGTTGCAGTTGAAGAGGAAGAACTCTTCGCCATTCGGCCCGGCATAGCTCTCGGCGATCGTCGCCTTGGCGGCGCGCAGCGACTTCACCTCGGTGCCGGTCAGCTGGATGCCGGCCTCGAACGTGTCGAGGATCTCGTAGTCGAAACGGCCGCGCCGGTTCTCGGCGACGACCTTGATCTTCGGCTCGTTCTTCGGGGCCATGACGCTTGCGGACGGCCCCCGTCAGTTCATCAGGCCGGCATGGACGAGCGCGGCCTTCACCGTCTCGCGGGTGGCGGCGGAGGCCGGGACCATCGGCAGACGCACCTCGTCGGACATCCGTCCGAGCAGGTTCAGCGCCGCCTTGGACGGGGCCGGGTTCGGCTCGACGAAGAGCGCCTGGTGCAGCGGGAAGAGCTTGTCCTGGATCGCCAGCGCCTTGGCGAAGTCGCCGGCGAGGCAGGCGTTCTGGAAATCGGCGCAGAGGCGCGGGGCGACATTGGCCGTCACCGAGATGCAGCCATGGCCGCCATGGGCCATGTGGGCGAGCGCGGTCCCGTCCTCGCCGGAGAGCTGGATGAAGTCCTTGCCGCAGGCCTGGCGCTGGGCCGAGACGCGGTCGAGCTTCATTGTCGCGTCCTTCACGCCGACGATGTTCTTGATCTCGGCGAGGCGCGCCATGGTCTCCACCGACATCTCCACCACCGAACGCGGCGGGATGTTGTAGATGAAGATCGGCAGCGAGGTCGCCTCGGCGATGGCCTTGAAGTGGCGGTAGAGGCCCTCCTGGCTCGGCTTATTGTAGTAGGGCGTGACATGCAGCAGGCCCTGGGCGCCAACCTTCTCGGCATGCTTCGAGAACTCGATCGCCTCGACCGTGTTGTTGGAGCCGGCGCCCGCCATCACCGGAACGCGGCCGCGGGCTTCCTCGACCGCCCATTCGACCACGCGCTTGTGCTCGTCATGGGTCAGGGTCGGGCTCTCGCCGGTGGTGCCGACCGGCACGATGCCGTGGGAGCCCTCGTCGATCACCCAGTTCACATGGGCGCGGAAAGCCTTCTCGTCGACCTTGCCGTCCTTGAACGGGGTGACGAGGGCGGGCAGCGATCCCTTGAACAGGTTGGTCATCGGAGAACTCCGGAACGGTCGGATGGCACGGGGCGTCGCCCCGCGCGCGAAGGCCGGCCACAAAGCCTTGAGATGGCCTGAACGTCAAGGGTGGAGGGCAAGCCGCATGGCTGCGGGGCCCCAAAGGGATCGCCGCGGCGGCCCCATGCGGCGGATTGGCCGTGGCCTCGCCCCTGTCGTAGGGTCAGGCCAACGCAGCGCAGGACCCGCGGCTTCCAGCCGCCCGGTCCCCACGACCGGCCCCCGATGGACCCTGTTCTCCCGGCCCCCTCCCCCTCCACGCGGCCGATGCGCGTGCTGCTGCTCGGCGCCACCGGCACAATCGGCCGCGCCACGGCCCGGGCACTCGTGGCGGATGGCCACGAGGTCGTCTGTTTCCTGCGGCCCCGCGCCGGCATTGGCAGGACGCTGGACGCCAACGCCATGGCGAGCCTCCTCCCCGGAGCCATTCTGCGCTTCGGCGACGTGACCGACCCGGCCTCCCTCGCCCGGGACGCCTTTGGCGGCGAGCGCTTCGATGCACTCGTCACCTGCCTTGCCTCCCGCACCGGCGTGCCGCGGGATGCCTGGGCCATCGACCATCGGGCCAATGCCCTGGCGCTGGCTGCGGCCCGCGAACACGGCGTCGGCCAGGTCGTGCTCCTCTCCGCCATCTGCGTGCAGAGGCCGCTTCTCGCCTTCCAGCAGGCCAAGCTCGCCTTCGAGGCCGAGCTCATGGCCTCCGGCCTCTCCTGGTCGATCGTCCGGCCGACCGCCTTCTTCAAGTCGCTGTCGGGACAGGTCGAGCGGCTGCGCGCCGGCAAGCCCTTCCTGGTCTTCGGCGACGGTCAGCTGACCGCCTGCAAGCCGATCAGCGACGACGACCTCGCGCGCTTCATCGCGGAATGCCTGACCGACCCCTGCCGCCAGAACCGCATCCTGCCCATCGGCGGGCCGGGCGAGGCCATCACGCCGCGCCAGCAGGGCGAGGAGCTGTTTCGCCTCCTCGGGCGCGCCCCGCGCTTCCGGCAGGTGCCGGTCGCCCTGCTCGACACGATCATCTGGGGGCTCGGCACGCTGGGCCGCGCCGTACCCTCCCTCGCCGACAAGGCCGAACTCGCCCGTATCGGCCGCTACTACGCGACGGAATCAATGCTGGTGCTCGATCCGGCGACCGGCCGCTACGATGCACAGGCGACGCCGTCGACGGGGACCGAGACGCTGTTCGACTTCTATGCCCGGCTGGTTGCCGGCGAGGCGGCGGTCGACCGCGGCGACCACGCGGTGTTCTGAATCACCCCGCGCGCGGCGAGCGGCAGTGTCAGGCGGCTGCCATGGCCGCGGCGGCGTCCGCCATGAGCTTTTCGCCGATCGGCGTCATGCGGGCATGGCGCTGCAGCGTCGCATGGCCATCGGCGAAGGCGGCGCGGCTGCTGGCGAGGCCATCGCGGGCCCGCGCCGCCTCCTCGGCCGACAGAAGCCCCGAGGCGAGGATGCGGCCATGGGCATGGTGCATCCGGGCCGAGACGAAGGTCGCGTGATAGATGCCGTCGAGCGGCCGCGGATCGGCCCGCAGCGGCGAGGCATGGCGCTCGTCCGGACCGTTCTCCACCAGCGGATGGCCGAGCGTATGGCCGAAGAGCAGGGCATGGGCGGATTCATGGGCGAGCCCGTCCACCGCCTCGATCCGGTCGCCATGCTCGTCGGCATTGAGGAAAAGCGCGCCCCAGCAGGCGAAGGCCGTGGCGCCGTCGAAGAGGCTGTTCTCGTTGACGCCGCCAGCCACCAGCACGATCTCGCCGATCAGGGCGCGAATCTCGGCGGCGAGTTCGGGCGCGGCGGCTTCGAGGAGCGACAGCGCCGCGCCGATGGCGTCGCGGGCCTGACCGGCGCTGCCGGGGGCCGGAGCCTCCAGAGCGACCCGCGTGGTCGGATCGACATTGATGTGGCGGTCAAACAGCGCAGCCTCGTCGCTCGCAAGATCGCTCCATCTGCGCAGGAAGGCCGGCGGCGGCTGCAGGAGCACCTGTTCGACAGCGTCCAAGGCCCGGCCCGCCGCCTCCGGGTCATCGGCGATGACGGCGTGGAGCAGGTCGAAATAGCGGGCATAGACCGCGGCGGACAGGCGGCCCGGCGGCAGCACGGGCGGCGAGCGGCCGAGCCCGGCGGCAATGGTCGCGAGGCTGTGGGTCAGTTCGCCGCGCAGGCGCGCCGACAGGGCAGCACCATTCGCGCCGCTGGGTGCGAAGGATGCGGTGATGATGTCCGTCACGGGTGCGAGGCCGGCGCCTCAGGCCTTGGTGAAGGGGGCGCCCGGCTTCTGGCCGACCATCACGGGGCTGGCAGGCTTCTGGCCGACCATGGCAGGCGAAACGGGCTTCTGGCCGACCATGGTTCCACGACGGGGCGTGAGGCCATCACGGCCGGTTCCGCCCTCGGCCTTGCGCAGGCCCAGCAGGGTCGAGAGGTCGATGGCGATACGGCGGGTCTCGGCGGTCATGGTTGAAACTCCGGAATAGGATGGCCCGTGGCGTGGGCAGAAAGGATGCCGTAATGGAAGCTTACGTGCCCGGTCACCTCCTGACCTGTCAAGACGATTGCAATGCCGCATCGGTTCCCCCTTTTTGCTCCATGATCCGTTTCGTCGTCACGGCCGCCCATCGCTACACGGTTGACGCGCTCGATGCGGATTTCGGTGCGCCGCTGCCCGCCTGTGACACGGTGAGCTACGAGGCCCTGTTCGCAGGACGCGATCATCCGGCGGCGACCTACATTTTCTGCGACATCGAGCGACTCGCCTCGCGGGAGCTTGCCCTCGCCGCCCAGGTCTTCCGCCAGATGAGGGCCCTGCCGGGCTTCCGGGTTCTGAACGATCCTGCCCGTGTCCGCACCCGCTATGGCCTCCTGCGGGCCCTCCGTGCAGCAGGGCTGAACGATTTCGACGTCCATCCCGCCGATGGCTGCCCCCGCCCGTCGCGGTTTCCCGTCTTCGTCCGCATCGCAGCGACTCATGAGCCGGCGCTGACCGGTCTCCTGCCCGACCAGGCGGCCCTCGATGAGGCGCTGGAGCGGCTGCAGGTGGAAGGCCACCCCTTGGCCCGCCTCCTCGTCATCGAATATGCCGCCGAGCCCGTGGCGCCCGGCCTGTTCCGACGCTGGGGCGCCTATCGCATCGGCGGGCGCATCCATCTCGACCATGTGGTGACCGAGGACACGTGGAACGTGAAATGGGGACGGCCCGGCCTCGTCGGCGACGAGACCTACCGCGCCGACGACGCCGACATCCGCTCCAACCGATTCGAGGATCACCTCACCCGCGTCTTCGATCTCGCCGGGATCGACTATGGCCGCGCCGATTTCGGCCTCGTCGGCGACCGGCCGCAGATCTACGAGATCAACACCAACCCCACCATCGGCCGCCTCGCCGAGCATCCCTCGGCGATCCGCATGGCGACGATGCGCTTTGCCCGCGAGCGGCTCGCCGAAAACCTCGTCGCCATCGACAGCCCTCCGGCCCCCGCCCGGTTCAGCCTCGACCCGGCCGCCCTGCCCGCCAATGCCGTCGTCGCCTATGACGAGATCAACGCGCTGAGGGATCACCAGCGGGGGATGGGGGAGCAGCGCGGGCGCGCGGCCAGCGTGATGTCGATGCTGGCCGGATGGCTGAAGCGGGACTGACCGCGCGCCGACACCGTCGATCGACCCATTTATGGGAATACTGTCCTAGATACCACGGAGCGTGACGCTCTGCAAGTCCGCTCCTGGCGCGGCATCGTTAACGCCTGCTTCACCACGCCGGCCGGTTTGCCCCCGGGCCGTCAAGGAAGCGTCAAGGAAAACGGCCTGATAACCACCTCTTCAAGGCCACAGTCCCGTGGGACGAGGCCGCTCCGCGTTGCGTATCAGGACGGACCTTGCCCATGCCCGTTCGTGTTTTCGGCGTCGTGCCGCCGGCCCCTGTCGCTCCCCTCGTGCCGCGCCTCGGTTTCCTGGCGGGCGTCGCCCTGTCGTCGCTGCTCGTCGGCGGCTGCGCCAAGAGCGAGGCCTCGGCCGACCAGGCCGGCACGGTCGCCGTCGCCAGCGCCGAGGCGCCGGAGACGACCGGCGCCATCTCGCCGGCCCAGCAGGTCTGGCGGCCTGCGGGCGGCACGGCGAGCGAGGCCGAGATCGGCGCGCTCCGGCAGGTCGCGACCGCGGCGCGGGCGAACCGGGTCGAGCAGGCCACCGCCGCCCGCGACCAGATCCGCGATCCCGTCGCCAAGGCGCTGGCGGAGTGGATGATCCTGCGCTCCAACGATTCCGTCGGCTTCGCCCGGCTGTCGGGCTTCCTCGATGCCCATCCGAGCTTCCCGGCGAGCCAGCGCATCCGGATGCGCGCCGAGGGCTCGCTGCTCGAGAACAATGCCGATGCGGCGACGGTGCGCCAGTTCTTCGCCCATCGCCAGCCGACCTCGGCCAAGGGCCGGGTGGCGCTCGCCATCGCGCTGAAGCGCGGCGGCGACCAGGCCCGCGCCGTCCGCCTGATCCGCGAGACCTGGCATGGCTATGACCTGTCCTCGGATGTCGAGGACCGGGTGCTCGCCGAGTTCGGCGGCCAGATCTCGGCCGGCGACCACAAGATGCGGCTCGACCGCATGCTGCACGAGGGCGAGAACGCCACGGCCATGCGGGCGGCCCAGCGGCTCGGCGGCGGCCAGCCGGCGCTCGCCCGGGCCTTCCTCGCCATCGGCGCGCAGCAGGCCAATGGCGGCACGTTGCTGGCCCAAGTGCCGGCCTCGTTGCACCGCGACCCCGCGTATCTCTTCGCCCGCGCCCAGTGGCTGCGCCGCGAGGACCGCGCCGGCGAGGCCGCGCAGATCCTCGTCAGCGCCCCGCGCGATCCGGCCGTGCTCGGTTCGGCCGATGACTGGTGGACCGAGCGCCGCGCCATGGTCCGCAAGCTGCTCGATGCCGGCGAGGCGCGTTCGGCCTACCAGGTCGCGGCGACCCATGCGGTGCGGTCAGGGCCAGGCCGGGTCGATGCCGAGTTCCATGCGGGATGGGTGGCGCTGCGCTTCCTGAACGACACGGCGACGGCGATGCGGCACTTTGAGGCGGCGCGGCAGGCGGCGACGACGCCGATGTCGCAGTCGCGGGCCCAGTACTGGCTCGGACGGGCGCATGACGCGGCGGGATCGCAGGCGGCAGCGCGGACCCATTACGCCGAGGCCGCGCGCCACTCCACGCACTATTACGGCCAGCTCGCCCGGGCGAAGCTCGGCCTTGCCGACCTGCCGATCCGCCGGCCGGCGGATACGACGCCGTCGAGCGGCGCCTATGCCCGCGCCCTGCAGATGCTCTACCGCATCGACGAGAAGGACCTCGCCCGCGCCATCCTCGCCGATCTCGGCCAGCGCGCCGCCGACCAGGGCACCCTCCACGCGGCCGCCGAGGTGGCGGCGCGGGCGGGTGACGCCAAGGGCGTGCTCACCCTCGGCAAGCTCGCCAACAATCGCGGCCTGCCCTTCGACCAGCAGGCCTTCCCGACCATGGGCATCCCGGCCTACGCCCATGTCGGCCCCGAGATCGACCGCGCGGTCGTCTATGCCATCGCCCGGCAGGAATCGACCTTCGATCCCCGCGTCGTCAGCCATGCCGGCGCGCGCGGCCTCCTGCAGCTCATGCCGGCGACGGCGCGGGCGACGGCGCGCAACCACGGCCTGCCCTTCGACCAGGGCCGCCTCACCTCCGACCCCGCCTACAATGCCCGCCTTGGCGCGGCGCATCTCGGCGAGCTCGCGGCCGAGTTCAACGGCAGCTACATCCTCACCTTCGTCGCCTACAATGCCGGCCGCGCCAGGGCGCGGGAGTGGATCCAGAAATACGGCGATCCGCGCGATCCCCGCGTCGACCCCGTGGACTGGGTCGAGCGCATCCCCTTCTCCGAGACGCGCAACTACGTGCAGCGGGTGATGGAGAACGTGCAGGTCTACCGCGCCCGGCTCGGCGGCGGCTCCGGCCTACGGATCGAGGCCGACCTCCGGCGCGGCGGCGGCTGAGGCCCGCCGCTTGCTGTTGAGATTCCGATTCAGCGGCGAAGAGTGATTCGGATCAGCGGCTTAGCAGGCCCGGTGAAAGTTCTGATTCCGATTCAAGCGATGGGGTGGCGGCCCTGGCGGCTGTCGGTGGCGCCGTGACGGCCCCTCACCCTTCCCTCTCCCCGCAAGCGGGGAGAGGGTGACGTCGACGTCGCAATTCCTTCTGTCGCCAAGCGCCAGGCACAACCGGCGTCAGCCAGACCGCGACGTTGGGTGCCCCCTCTCCCCGCTTGCGGGGAGAGGGAAGGGTGAGGGGCGGACCAGCACCAACTGATCGTCTCGTGACGAAGGGTCGTTGAACAACGAGCCTCGCTGCGTCGTTGGACGAGGGTGCAGGCCAGCGAGGGCGTGGCCAACCGGACCGGCGATGCTGGCGCGAATTGTCGAGTGAGGGAGAAGCCCCCTGCCCTCAGCCCCGCAGCGCCTTGCGCACCGGCGGCTGCGGCATGGCGACGGGCTCCATGGCCTGGACGAGCTGGCAGAACGACGAGCCGGGGAGCGGCGGGGCGAAGACATAGCCCTGGGCGGCCCTGACGCCGCGGCGGCGCAGCGCTTCCACCTGGTCGAAGGTCTCCACGCCCTCGGCGACGACCTCCATGTTGAGGTGGGCGGCGAGGTCGATGAGGCTGTCGACGATGGCCGTCGACTGGCGCTCGCTGCCCAGCGCATCGATGAAGAGCTTGTCGATCTTCATCACGTCGACGCGCAGCTTCAGGAGGTAGCTCATGCCGCCGTGGCCGGTGCCGACATCGTCGAGCGCCACGCGCACGCCCATCTCCTGGAAGCGGGCGATGATCTTGCGGGCCGCGTCCATGTCCGGCAGCGGATCGCGCTCGGTGACCTCCAGCAGCACCTGCGACAGCGCCACGTCCGAGTGCGAGAAGATCGCCGCGACATCGGTGACGATGGTCTGGTCGCGGAAATGGGCGGCGCAGAGGTTGAAGCCGCATTTGAGCTCCGGCCGGGCCGAATAGGTGGGGCCCAGCTCGGCTGCCGCCTGGCGCATGACCGCAAGCGTCATGGGGAAGATGAAGCCGGTGCGCTCGGCCTCGCCGATGAAGGCTCCCGGCGGAATGAGGCGCCCGTCGGGCTTGCGCCAGCGCACCAGCACTTCGCAGCCGAGGATTCGGCCGGTGTCGAGGTCGATGATGGGCTGGTAGTGCGGGATGAACTCGCCGTTGCGCAGGGCGCGGTGCATGTCGGCCATGGGACCGCGCTCGCGGCCGCCGAACAGGACGAGGAGGGCAATGAGCAGGCCGAGCCCCCCGCCGGCACCGGCCGAGGCCGTGGCGATCCAGCCCGTCTGCTGGGTCCAGGCCCCTTCGGAGGCATAGTACTCGATCTTGATCGGATAGCGCTCGGACGTCCTGACGACGCGGACATCCGGAGTGCCGGCCACGGCGCCCGGTCCACGGATGTTGACCAGCCGTCCGCCGGGAACCAGTTCGATGTCGATGCCGACGCCGAGATTGGAGCGCTGGATATCCGAATTGGGCACGAAGAGGCCGACGGCGATGAGCCCGCCGAGGCGGTCGCCGGAGGGCGAGGTCAGTTGCAGGCGGAGCGCCCGTCCGTAGGGGCCGCGCGTCAGGGCCACCGCCAGATCGAGGCCCGGCTCGCGGGTCGGATAGGCGGTGGAGCCTGGCGAGATCTGCACGAGGCTGCCGATGTTGTTGCACAGGAGCCGACCGTCCGGCCCCAGCACAGCGAGTTCCTTGAGGATCGGCGACTCGAACACGAGGAGGCGCAGCGCCTCCTTCTCGGATGCGCCGCAGGAGAACAGATTGCGCGTATGGGCTTCCCGCAGAGCGGTGGTCGCGCGTTCGAGGGCATTCTCGATCCGCTCCAGAACGAGCCCCGCCCGGGCATCGATCGTGGCGGTGAGGCTGCGGGCAAGCCAGACCTGGGCACCGATATAGGCGGCAACGGGGGTGGCGACCGCCAACAACACGGCTACCAACCAGACCAGGCCTCTGCGCCCCGAGACCGTTCCCACGATCATCCCTTCGAATGCCACGAACCCGGCATTCAGCGGCCGAGATGCGTAAGACTTGAAGGACTGTAGAAGGGCCGGCTTAACGGTATATTTCTTGACGCGAGGTCAATGCTAACCACCGCGCGAAAGACGGAAATCCATACACGCATGACGGCGGTATCCTGAGACCGCCGCGTCCCGTACTGCTCCCGCTGCCTTTGCAGGGGGGATCGATCAGCGGCCGGCTTCCTCGGCGCGCTCCTGCGCCTCGACCACGGCGAGCGCCGTCATGTTGACGACGCCGCGGGCGGTCACCGAGGGGGTGACGATATGGGCCGGGCGCGCCTGGCCGACGAGGATTGGCCCGACGGGCAGCGCATCGGCCAGAACCTTGATCACCTGGAAGGCGACGTTGGCGGCCGACATGTTCGGCATGATCAGCACGTTGGCCACGCCCTTGAGCCGCGATTTCGGGAAGACGCGCTCGCGCAGTTCCGGCAGAAGCGCGGAATCGGCGTGCATTTCGCCGTCAACCTCGAGGTCCGGCGCCTTCTCCCAGATCAGCTTGAGGGCCGCCTGAAGCCGCTCGACATGCTCGTCGTCGTAGCTGCCGAACTCCGAATGGGAGACCAGCGCGATCTTCGGCTCGAGGCCGAAGCGCCGGACATGTTCGGCCGCCGTGCAGGCCATGTCCGCGAGCTCCGCAGCCGTCGGCTCGACGGTGACATGGGTGTCGGCAAGGAACAGCGGCCCCGTGGACGTGATCAGCAGCGACAGGGCCGCAAGGCCCCGGGCGCCGGCCTTGAGGCCGATCACCTGGCGGATATGCCGCAGGTGCGTGTTGAAGCGCCCCTCGACGCCGCAGATCATCGCATCGGCATCGCCCCGCTCCAGGGCGGTCGCCGCGATGGCGGAGGTGGAGGTGCGGATGATGGTGCGCGCCGCATCCGGCGTCACGCCCTTGCGCCCCGTTCGGTCGTGATAGGTCGCGACATAGTCGCGGTAGCGCGGGTCGGACTGCGGGTCGATCAGCTCGAAATCCTTGCCGGCCTTGATCGACAGGCCGAAGCGCTCGAGGCGCTGCTCCACCACGGCCGGGCGGCCGATGAGGACGGGGAAGGCGAGCCCCTCCTCCACCACGACCTGCGCAGCCCGGAGGATGCGCTCATCCTCGCCCTCGGCATAGATGACGCGCTTGGGGTTCTGCCGCGCCTTGTCGAAGACCGGCTTCATCAGCAGGCCGGAGCGGAAGACGAAGCGCGAGAGCTCGGCCTCGTAGGCCTTGAAATCGGTGATCGGGCGGGTGGCGACGCCGGTCTCCATGGCGGCGCGGGCAACGGCGGGCGCGATGCGCAGGATGAGGCGCGGGTCGAAGGGCGACGGAATGAGGTTGCCGGCGCCGAAGGTGCCGACCTCGCCGCCATAGGCGCGGGCGACCACGTCGGACGGCGCCTCGCGGGCAAGGCCGGCGATGGCGCGGACGGCGGCGAGCTTCATCGCCTCGTTGATGGCGGTGGCGCCGCAATCCAGCGCGCCGCGGAAGATGTAGGGGAAGCACAGGACGTTGTTGACCTGGTTCGGATAGTCGGACCGGCCCGTGCAGATCATCGCATCGGGGCGGGCGGCGCGCGCCTCCTCCGGCATGATCTCGGGATTCGGATTGGCCAGCGCCATGATCAGCGGGCCCTTGGCCATGCGCTGGACCATGTCGGGCTTCAGCACGCCGGCGGCGGAGAGGCCGAGGAAGATGTCGGCGTCACCGATGATGTCGCCGAGGGTGCGGGCGTTGGTGTCCTTGGCATAGACCGCCTTGTAGGGGTCCATGAGCTTCTCGCGGCCCTTGTAGACGACGCCCTCGATGTCGGAGACCCAGATGTTCTCGGTCTTGGCGCCAAGCTCCCGCAGCAGGTTGAGGCAGGCGATGGCGGCAGCGCCCGCGCCGGAGGCGACGATCTTCACGTCGCCGAAGGACTTGCCCATCAGCTCCAGCGCATTGGTCACCGCGGCGGCGACGATGATGGCGGTGCCGTGCTGGTCGTCGTGGAAGACCGGAATGCCCATGCGCTCGCGCAGGCGCTTTTCCACCTCGAAGCACTCGGGGGCCTTGATGTCCTCGAGGTTGATGCCGCCGAAGGTCGGCTCCAGCGCCGCGACCACGTCGACGATGCGGTCGACCTCGCGGGCGTCGATCTCGATGTCGAAGACGTCGATGCCGGCGAACTTCTTGAACAGGACCGCCTTGCCTTCCATCACCGGCTTGCCGGCCAGCGGGCCGATGTCACCGAGGCCGAGCACGGCGGTGCCGTTGGAGACGACGGCGACGAGATTCGCCCGCGCGGTCAGTTCGGCCGCCTGGGCGGGATCGGCGACGATCGCCTCGCAGGCCGCAGCGACGCCCGGCGAATAGGCGAGCGCCAGATCGCGCTGGTTGGCGAGCGGCTTGGTGGCGCGGATCTCCAGCTTTCCCGGCCGCGGCAGGCGGTGATAGACGAGCGCGCCGGATTTGAGATCGTCGGTGATCGACTTTGTCATGCCCTGTGTCTCCTGCTCCGGTCATGCGACGACGGACCCGCAGCGTCAATCCCGCAGATACCGCTGGGCGGAGAAGGACCTCCGACGGCGGGGAAAAGACGCGCTGGCGCGGCTTGGCCGTTGCGGGGCGGCCCGGCAAGGGCTAATCGGGCACCATCAGCGAGACAAAGCCCGTGACCGAGACCCCTTCCCGCCCCGATGGCCTGACCTATTCGCAAGCTGGCGTCGACATCGATGCCGGCAACCGCATGGTCGACATGATCAAGCCGCTGGTGCGGGCCACCGCCCGGCCCGGCGCCGATGCCGAGATCGGCGGCTTCGGCGGCCTGTTCGACCTGAAGGCCGCGGGCTTCAAGGATCCGGTGCTGGTGGCGGCCAATGACGGCGTCGGCACCAAAATCAAGATCGCCATCGAGACGGGCCGGCACGACACGATCGGCATCGACCTCGTCGCCATGTGCGTCAACGACCTTGTGGTCCAGGGCGCGGAGCCGCTGTTCTTCCTCGACTATTTCGCCACCGGCAAGCTGTCGCCGGAGGCTGGCGCGCAGGTGGTCAAGGGCATCGCCATCGGCTGCCGCCAGGCCGGCTGCGCGCTCATCGGCGGCGAGACGGCGGAGATGCCGGGCCTCTATGCCGATGGCGACTATGACCTGGCGGGCTTTGCGGTGGGCGCGGCCGAGCGCGGCACGCTGCTGCCGCGTGGCGTGGTCGAAGGCGACGTCGTTCTCGGCCTCGCCTCGTCCGGCGTCCATTCCAATGGCTATTCGCTGGTGCGCCGCATCGTCGAGCGTTCGGGCCTCGCCTGGGATGCGCCGGCGCCGTTCGAGCCCTCGCGCAGCCTCGGCGAGGCGCTGCTCGAGCCGACCCGCATCTATGTGAAGAGCGTCCTCGGGGTGCACCGCGCCGCCGGCGCGATCAAGGCGCTCGCCCACATCACCGGCGGCGGCTTCGTCGACAACATCCCGCGCGTGCTGCCCGAGGGCCTCGGCGCAAGCATCGACCTGTCGGCGGTCACCATGCCCAAGGTCTTCGGCTGGCTGGCCGAGGTCGGCGGCATCGCCGAAGCTGAGATGGTGCGCACGTTCAACTGCGGCATCGGCATGGTGGTCGTGGTGGCGGCGGCCGATGCGGACCGCGTGGCCGAGGGCTTCCGCCTCGCCGGCGAGACCGTGGCGGTGCTCGGCCACATCACCAAGGCCGCGGCCGAGCCGCGCGTCACCTTCACGGGGACGCTGTCGTCGTGACGAGGAAGCGCGTCGCGGTCCTCATTTCCGGGCGCGGCTCGAACATGGCGGCGCTGATCGCCGCCGCGAAGGCGCCTGACTATCCCGCCGAGATCGCGCTGGTCCTGTCGAACGTGCCGGGCGCGGGCGGCCTCGCCATCGCCGAGAGCGAAGGCATCGCCACCGCCACCATCGACAGCAAGGCTTTCCCACGCGACCGCGAGGGCTTCGAGCGCGCCATGCAGGCCGTGCTGGAGGCGCAGCGGATCGACATCGTCTGCCTCGCCGGCTTCATGCGGATCCTCACCCCCTGGTTCGTGGGGCGGTGGGAGGGGCGAATGATCAACATCCACCCTGCCCTGCTGCCGGCCTACAAGGGCCTCGACACCCATGCCCGCGCGCTGGCGGATGGCGCCAGGGAGCACGGCGCGACGGTGCATTTCGTCACGCCGGAGATGGACGAGGGCGAGATCATCCTGCAGGAGGCCGTGCCGGTCCTGCCCGGCGACACCGCGGAGACGCTGGGCGCGCGGGTGCTCGCCGTCGAGCACCGGATCTACCCGGCCGCGCTGCGGATGATCGCGACCGAGTACCGCCTGATCTGAGGCCTCAGCGGGCGAAGAGCAGGTGCTCCAGCGCGCCCGGCTCCTGCTCCTTGAGGAAGGCGACGGCGAAGCCTTCGGGGAAATGGCGGCACACCCGCCCCGGGATCTTGCCCACCGCCAGAACCGTGCCGATGGCCGGCACCATGTCGGCGGAGATCGCCGCGCCGGTCAGCGACATGTCCATGACCAGGCAGGACAGGATCGTGCCATCGGCGAAGGCGAGCTGGGCAAAGGGCTCCAGCGGCACGATCCGCGCGGCAAGGCGCAGGTCATGGGTGTCGTGGGCCTGATGCTCCTGCATCCAGTCGAGGCGGCGGGCGATCTTGCCCCGCTCGTCCTCCGAGACGGTCAGGCTCATGACGAAACCGCCGTCGAGAACGCGGATGATGCGCCCCGAGAGCTTGCCGAAACTCGGGATATAGGCGATGGCGCGATCGTTCAGCGTCGCCTTGACCGGCGCGGCCAGCATCAGCGCGCGGCTCGACATGTTGATGGCGCGGCAGGGAAACTCGCGGCGCTGGCCGGCCTCGTCCCGCAGTGCGGACAGGGAGCAGGTTCCGGCGAGGCTCATGATGACGCGCGGCTCCGAACGCCGTTCAACGCCCTCGAGGGCCGCAATATCGGAGACCATACGCATCGGAGAAATCATTCGTAGGGGATGAATGACGGCATCATACCGTCCGGCTCCCAACGGATGCTTAAGACCCAAATAAAACTTGAGTCGAAGCACCGGATTTCACGTAATCGCTGGTTACCCTAGCGTCATTTTATCCTGTGTTTATTGCCGCAGCGTCAGATCGGCGGCATGGTGGTGAGATGGGCCCCCAGGACCATCGCCGCCCAGAACCGCTTGAACTGGAAATAGCTTGTACAGTTTGGGACCTGCATCATTGCGGGCCCCAGATTGCGGCATTGAAACTCAAGTGTCGGATTCAGCGCATAGTTGTTGACCTCGATGGCACCGAAGGTTTCGCGGCGATGGATCACGGTGCGAAAACTCTCACCGAGGCCCATCGGCGCCGAGACACCTGCATGACGGTAGACTTCGGTACCGTCAGGCCGTGTCCGTGGCGCTGTGTAGGAGAAGGGGACATAAGGGACCCACTGCAGGTGTCGCGGTTGGAAACCCGGTGAGAACCTTTGATAGGCCGTTTGGTTATTGGGCGCACGCCCCACCATGACACGCAGGAAAATGCCTCCGTTGGGCACGAAGCTGGCAGAACAGCCCTGAGGGTCGGGAAACAGGATCGTGTTTTCCGGAACAACCAGCGACAAGCCAGAGCCAGGCTCCACATAGACCGTGAAGCGGAGTTGCTGGAGTTCGTCAGGCGCGTATCCAGCGAACTGGGCGAGATAATTCAAGCCAGCCGGATCATCGTTCGAAGCGACCAACTGGGCCAACGTCGCGGTGTGAGAGCGATAGACCGACAGATCGCCACAGGTCACCTGAGGAAAGCGCTGGTCGGGCGCTGGCGCCCGGAACCCGAAGCTGGTTGCGGCAATAGCCGGGGCGTCTCGACCGGCCAGACCGGACGGCAGCCCGTTCAGGTAACGGGACGATACCGCCCAGCCGACGCCGACCGCACCGGATTGCAGTCCCCCCGACCCTATCCCAACCACTTGCCCGACCCGATTCACGATCGGGCCGCCGGAATGACCGGGAAGAATGTTGCCGTCGATGCGAAGGATTTCGATGTCGAGCGAGGGAATGCCTGCACGCTCAATCTCACCGGCTGCGTCTGCCGGCAGCAAGGATCGTAGCCGTCGGGCGTTCGGAGTGGCGTGCACAATCCGGAGAAACCGGGAATCGGGGGTAGGCACGTTCAGAGGAAAGCCCAGAACGACGACTTCGTCGCCAGCGCTCGGAGAACTTGGCGCAGCGTTCAGCGGCGCCGCCGGGAGGGGAGATGCGAGGCGCAGCATGGCGAGGTCGGCATCGACGAGAACCCGGTCAAGTTGCGCTGGGACGGATCCAGCGCTGGTCCGCACCGACAGCGACTGGCAGTTGGTCACGACGTGGAATGCGGTCACCACAGTCGTCTGGTCGCGCCAGACAAAGCCGCTTCCGGCCTTGGCTCCCTGCGCGCTGGCACATTCGCGCGCTACCACGAGGACGACGCTCGACAGGGCTTGCTGGATGTCCTGCCCCCGAGTTGGCATTGGCAGCAGAACCAGCGCCAGGATGATCGCACGGAGCATGCGTGCCGAGGTCGTCAACGCGAACACGCGACCCTCCGTGCGGCCGAAAGAATTCGCACCTGCGCATCATCGGCCAGCGAAGCGACACTGTCGGCAAGGTCCTTGAACCCGCCGCCCTCGGCGGCGAATAGAGACCTCAGGGCCGTTGCGCCTTCGACGGCGGCCGGATTGGTGCGATCGCACTGTTCTAGCGAGGGGCCAGCGAACAAGAGGGAACTGCTCGGCGAGAGGCGAGGAGCGGCTGCGGCCGTGCGACCCGGCGGAACCAGGCCGAACTGTTGGAAGAGGTAGATGTCACGGGACATCTCCCACGAGCGCTCGTCCTTGCGGGTAAAGAGGCCATTCTCCAGCTTCTCGATCACCGTGCGCGGAGAAGGGCTCAACATGTCATGGGTTCGGACCAGCAAGCCCACCGCTAATGCGACAAGGGCTGCTGCCGAAAACGCGATGATCCTCACGGGGGAGGTGTCAACGATCCGGATGTCCTTGGCGAGGCCGAAGAAGGCCGCCAGCAATGCGACGAGGCCCGTGACAACAGCTCCCACCGCACCCTGCGATGCAAGCGCCACGATGAACCCCGTGAGCAGGCCAAGGGCCACTCCCGCCGTCACATCGGAGGGTGACGCTGATCCTGCCATGCATCCCCCCAATACCGGGTCGGGAGGGACTCAACTGCAGCAACCCATCAGCGTCAACAACAACCTTACGCCGCAGGACTCTTCCGTATCCACACTTTGTTGTCGTGAAATGCCGCGCCGCCGAACGGGGCAACGGCATCGGCGCCGGTGAGCATGTTGATGCCGCGCCCGCCCTCGTGGTCGGCATTGGCCCAGAGCCCCTCGGCAATGAGGGTGCCGGGCCTGGTCTGGTCGGTGACGCGGGCATGGAGGATCACCGTGCCGCGGGGCGAGCCGACCTGGACCTTCGCGCCGTGCTCGATGCCGAGGCGCGTCGCATCGGCGGGATTGATCATGACCTCCGGCCGACCCTCGCGCTTGCGCGACGACGGCGTCTCGGCAAAGGACGAGTTGAGGTAGCTGCGCGCCGGCGAGGTCGCGAGCTTGAACGGATAGGTGGCGTCCGGCTCCTCGGTCACGGCCCAGTGGTCGGGGAGCGAAGGCATGGTGTCCACCGGACCCATCGTGCCGATGCTGGCATAGGGCACGTTGGGCCAGTCCGGCTTGAAGCGGAACTTCCTGTCGCCATAGGCGAAGCCGTTGAGGTAGTGCGCCTCGTCGAATTTCGGCTGAACGTCGCGGAAGTTGGTCACTTCCAGCTCGGCCAGCGTGCCCCAGCCGGACTTCTGCAGGGTCCAGTCGATGATCTCGCGCGGGGTCATGGCGAAGCCGTCATGCTCAGCGCCGAGCCGTCCCGCCAGATCCGTGATGAGCTCGTGGTTGGAGCGGCACTCGCCGGGCGCGTCGACCAGCTTGAGGCCGAGCATGATGTGCTGGTGGCCACCGCCCTGGTAGAGGTCGTCGTGCTCCATGAACATGGTGGCGGGCAGGACGAGATCGGCCATCTTCGCCGTATCGGTCATGAACTGCTCGTGGACCACGGTGAAGAGGTCGTCGCGGGCAAAGCCCTCGATGACCTTGGTCTGGTCCGGGGCGACGTTCACCGGATTGGTGTTCTGGATGAGGAGCGCGGTGACCGGCGCGCCCTCGGACCCATCGGGCCGGCGCAGCGCCCTCGCCTCGCCGGTGAGGATCGCGCCGATGCGGGACTGGTCGAGCATCCTGACGCCCGGATCCTTGGCGTCGAGGCCCTCGATGAGGGACTTGCGCCAATGATAGATCGCGCCGTTGTTGTGGAAGGCGCCGCCCCCCTCGTGCTTCCAGGCGCCGGTGACGGCGGGAATGCAGGAGGCGGCGTGCATGTTCACCGCGCCATTGCGCTGGCGGCCGAAGCCGTAGCCGAGGCGGAAGAAGGTCTTCTTGTGCTCGCCGACAAGCTTGGCGAAGGCCTCGATCTCCTCGACCGTCAGGCCGGTGATGGCGGCGGCCCAGGCCGGCGTGCGGCTCTGCAAATGCGATTCAAGCTCGGCCGGCACGTCCGTGTAGGCATTGAGATAATCGCGGTCGGCATAGCCGTCGCGGAAGAGCACGTGCATGACGGCGCAGGCGAGCGCGCCGTCGGTGCCCGGCTTCACCACGAGGCCGAGATCGGCCTGCTTCACCGTGTCGGTGCGGTAGACGTCGACGACGACAATCTTAGCGCCGCGCTCCTTCCGCGCCTTCATGGCGTGGGTCATGACATTGACCTGGGTCGAGACGGGATTGGTGCCCCAGATCACCACCACGTCGGCCTTGGCCATCTCGCGCGGATCGACGCCGGCGAGGCGTCCCGTTCCGGCGATGAAGCCGGACCAGGCCATGTTGGTGCAGATGGTGGAGTAGAAGCCGGAATATTTCTTCACATGGCGCAGGCGGTTGATGCCGTCGCGCTGCACGAAGCCCATGGTGCCGGCATAGTAATAGGGCCAGACCGTCTCGGCGCCGTAGCGCTTCTCGGCCTCGAGGAACCGCTCGGCCGTCATGGCCAGCGCCTCGTCCCAGGAGATGCGCTGGAAGGTGCCTGAGCCCTTGGGGCCCTTGCGGATCAGCGGATGGAGCAACCGGTCAGGATGGTGGATGCGCTCGGCATAGCGCGCCACCTTGGCGCAGATGACGCCCGCCGTGTAGCTCTGGTCGGGATCGCCATGGACGCGGCCGATCGTCTTGCCGTCGATGACCTCCACCTCCAGCGAGCAGGCCGAGGGGCAGTCGTGCGGGCAGGTCGACTTCAGGCGATCGACGCGCAGCGGTGCGTTCATGCGGGCTCCGGGAGGCTCAGCGGCAGGCTGGAACGACGCCAGACTACAGAATGCGGAGCCAACGAAAAAGGCGGGCCTCAAGCCCGCCTTCCGCATAGCTGTGGACCATCCGGGGGTTGCCCGGACAACCGGATCAGGCCGGCAGGATCTCGTTCTCGGAGAAGAACTGGGCGATCTCGATCTTGGCGTTCTCGACCGAGTCGGAGCCGTGGACCGAGTTCTCGCCGACCGAGACGGCGTAGAGCTTGCGGATGGTGCCCTCGGCGGCCTGGGCCGGGTTGGTGGCGCCCATGATCTCGCGGTACTTGGCGACGGCGTTCTCGCCCTCGAGCACCTGCACGACGACCGGGGCCGAGACCATGAAGTCGACGAGCTCGCCGAAGAAGGGACGCTCCTTGTGGACGGCGTAGAACTTGCGGGCCTCGGGCAGCGACATGCGGATGCGCTTCTGGGCGACGATCTGCAGGCCGGCCTTCTCGATGACGGCATTCACGGCGCCGGTGAGGTTCCGCTTGGTGGCGTCCGGCTTGATGATGGAGAAGGTGCGCTCGATGGCCATGCTGGCTCCTTGGGAACGGGTCGGTGGGATGTGGGCGCGCTCATAGCAGCGGGCCGCTGCGCCCGCAACGGGCGAGCGGTGGCATCGTCGCGGCGGGCGTGGAGGCAGGGCGTCGCAGCTGAACGCTGGATGAAGGGAGGGATCAGAACCGGTTCAGCGGCAACAGGTCACAGTCCGTTCCATGGTCACCGCGGGGACGCCACCGGGCTCCCCGGACCGGGTGATCCGAGCCACTGGAGATGCACCATGCGCCGTCTGGTTCTGTCCGCCCTCGCCGGCCTCGCCGCCCTCGGCGCGGTCGCCGCCACGCCCAACGATGCCAAGGCCCAGGTCTCGATCGGCATCGGCTTCGGTGCCACGCCGGTCCAGTGGGGTGGCCCGCCCCCCTATTGGGGCCGCCCGGGCTGGGATCGCCCGCACTGGCACCGTCCGCCGCCGCCGCCCTACGGCTTCTATCGTCCCTACCGCCCCGCCTATGTGGCGCCGGCCTGCTGGCGGGAGCGCCGCTGGGTCGACACGCCCTGGGGCCCCGAGGTTCGCTGGGTCCGCATCTGCCGCTGACCCGCTTCGAGTAGTCGCGCGGGCCTTCCGACGCCCCACCCAACCCGGCTCGCGCGGGTACGGGCCCGTCACCGAGGATGTATCGGTGGCGGGCCTCGTCCGTTTCAGGGCGCGTCAGGCCTCCAGGATCGTCACGGCTCCAGGATGGTCACGCCTCCAGAATCTTGGCCTTGAACAGGGCGCCGGCCGCTGCCGCCGCGACTACACCTGGCCCCTCCCCCTTCCCTCTCCCCGCCAGCGGGGAGAGGGGGCAAAGGCGTTGCGTGTGCGGCGACCACGTGTGTGCCTGGCATGACGCCTCATGATGTGGCGCGACGTTGTGGCCCCCCTCTCCCCGCGTGCGGGGAGAGGGAAGGGTGAGGGGTCTATTCCCTACCCCGCCGTCTCGCCCTTGCATCGCATGGCCCGCTCGGCCAAAAGCCCTCCATGCTGCAGATCAACGACCTGACCGTGCGGGTGGCCGGCCGCGTGCTCATCGACAATGCCTCGGTGATGCTGCCGCCGGATGCGCGCATCGGCTTCCTCGGCCGCAACGGCACCGGCAAGTCGACGCTGTTCAAGGTCATCCAGGGCGAGCTCGGCGCCGATTCCGGCACGATCAAGCTGCCGTCGCGGGCGCGGATGGGCGGCGTGGCGCAGGAAGCGCCGGGCGGGCCGGATTCCCTTCTGGAGTTCGTGCTGAAGGCCGACAAGGAGCGCGCCGCGCTCCTGAAGGAGGCCGAGACCGCGACCGATCCGCAGCGCATCGCCGAGATCCAGACGCGGCTCGTCGACATCGACGCCCATTCGGCGCCGGCGCGAGCGGCCTCGATCCTCGCCGGCCTCGGCTTCGACACGGCGGCGCAGGCCCGCCCCTGCTCGGATTTCTCCGGCGGATGGCGGATGCGCGTCGCGCTCGCGGCCGTGCTTTTCACCGCGCCGGACCTGCTGCTGCTGGACGAACCGACGAACTATCTCGACCTCGAAGGCACGCTCTGGCTGCAGGACTATCTCGCGCGCTATCCGCACAGCGTCCTGCTCATCAGCCACGACCGTGACCTGCTGGACGCCTCCGTCGAGCACATCCTGCATCTCGACCAGGGCAAGCTGCAGCTCTGGAAGGGCTCCTACACGACCTTCGCCAAGTCCCGCGCCATCGAGATCGCGGTGCGCGAGAAGGCGGCGAAGAAGCAGGAGGACAAGCGCGCCCATCTCCAGAGCTTCGTCGACCGCTTCCGCGCCAAGGCGACCAAGGCACGGCAGGCGCAGTCGCGCCTGAAGATGCTGGAGAAGATGGAGACGGTCACGACCATCGTCGAAACCGACGTGCCGCCCTTCGTCATCCCGGAGCCGCAGCGCAAGGCCTCGCCGCCCATCATCACCATGGAGGGGGCGTCGGTCGGTTATGCCGAGGGACAGCCGATCCTCCGGCGGCTGGACCTGCGCATCGACGACGACGATCGGATCGGTCTGCTCGGCGCCAACGGCAACGGCAAGTCGACCTTCCTCAAGCTCATCTCCGACCGCCTGAAGCCGATGGCCGGGCGGCTGGTCCGCGCCGACAAGCTGAAGATCGCCTATTTCGCCCAGCACCAGCTCGACGAATTGCGCCCGGCCGAAAGCGTCTACCAGCACCTGCGCCGCCTCATGCCGGACGAGCCGGAGGCGAAGGTGCGGGCGGCCTGCGCCCGTGCCGGCTTTTCCGGCGAGCGCTCCGACACGAAGGTCTCGTCGCTCTCGGGTGGCGAGAAGGCGCGCCTGCTCTTCGCCATCGCCGTCTTCGACGGGCCGAACCTGCTCATCCTCGACGAGCCGACGAACCACCTGGACATCGACAGCCGCGCCGCCCTGGTCGAGGCGCTGAACGGCTATGCCGGCGCGGTGATGATCGTTTCGCACGATCGGCACCTGCTGGAGGCAACCGTCGACCGGCTCTGGCTGGTGCGCGACGGCACAGTGCAACCCTTCGACGGCGACCTCGACGACTACCGCAAGATCGTGCTGTCGGGCCCCGCCCCTGCCGGCGACAAGCCCGAGAAACCCGCCGCCCCGAAGCCGCAGGCCACACCGCGCGGCGAGACCAAGGCGCTGGCGAAACGCGTCGCCGAGGTCGAGGCGACGATGGAGAAGCTGCGGGCGGACATCGACAAGATCGACCGCATCCTCGCCCAGCCCGGCTATTTCGAGGCCCATCCCGACAGCGCCGCCCAGGCCGCGAAGACCCGCGGGCTTCGCGAAAAGCAGCTCGCCGAGGCCGAGGAGGCCTGGCTCGAGGCCAGCGCCGCGCTGGAGGCCGCGGGGGGCTGACCTAGTTCTCCTTGATCGTCTTGCGCCACCGGGCCCGGAGCACGCTCGGACGCTCGGGGTAGCGCTCCTCCAGGAAGGTCGCCGAGGCGATGCGGTCGGTGCGGAAGGAGCGGAAGTCGCGGCGCAGCTCGCACCAGGCGATGAGGTGGCGGACGCTGTCGAAATAGCCGACCGCCACCGGCCAGGTGATGCGCTCGGTCGCCCTGCCCTGCTCGTCATTGTAGCCGAGCGCGATCTTCTTGCCCTCGTGGATCCAGCCGCGGACCTTGGCGAGGTCGATGCGGTCCTCGGTCGGCTCCCAGGCCGGCCCGGTGCGGGAGACGGGATCGAGCGCCACGTCGCGCAGCTTTTCCGGCACGATGGCGGCGAGCTTGGCGATGAGATCGGCGGCGGCCCGCGACAAGGCCGGATCGCCGCGCGACTGCACCCAGCGGGCGCCGAGGGCCGCGGCCTCCAGTTCGTCCGATGTCAGCATGAGGGGCGGCAGGTCGAAGCCGCCCTCCAGGATGTAGCCAAGGCCGGCTTCGCCCCGGATCGGCACGCGCTGGCCGATCAGGGTCGAGATGTCGCGATAGATCGTGCGCTTCGATGTCTCGAGCTCGGCAGCGATGGCCTCGGCCGTCAGCGGCCGGCGCGAGCGGCGCAGGATCTGGATGATCTGGAAGAGTCGGTCAGACGGTCTCATGGCGTCAGGTTGCCGCAGGGCTGCTGACATCGTTGTGACAGCAGCCTGTCAGCAGCGCCAGCCCTACCTGCGAAAACGTCGGGACCAGGCGATGGCGAGGAGCGCCGCGAGCCCCAGGCTGGAGACCGACATCGTCACCATGACCGGGACATAGCCGACCTGGGCGATGGCGAGGCTCGCCGGCAGGGCGATGACCGTCATGGCGGCAAAGAAGGTGGCGTTGAACACCGCCATGGGCGTGGCGCGCTGTTCCGGGGGCGTGCCGTCGCAGATCCAGGCGGAAAGCACGGGAAAGCCGATGGAATGGCCGAGGCCGAAGACGAAACCGGCGGCGACGACGCCGGGCAGGCTTGTCGCCAGCGCCACCATGGTCAGTCCCGAGGCGAGGAGGACCGCCCCGCCCGCCACCACCAGCCGGCGGTCGACATTCTCGATGAGGGCGAGTCCGCCGAAGCGCACCGCGAAGATCGACACGGTGAAGGCGGTGAAGAAGGCGCCGACGACAATGCCGCGCTCCACCAGGAACGGGGCGGCATAGGCGCTGATGAAGCCGAACATGTAGCCGTAGACGATGGCGGCAATGAGTGGAGGCCAGATGCGGCGGCTGGCGAGCAGGCCGAGAATGCCGCCGACCGGCCCTTCCGTCTTGTCGACGGCACGAAAGGTCCAGAGCAGCGGCAAGCCGAGGAGCCCTGGCACGGCGCCGGCGAGGAAATAGCCGTAATGGCCGAGCCAGTGGTAGAGGAACTCGGCGAGGATGGGCCCGAAGGCATAGGGCAGCGGCGCCATGGCCGAGAGCAGGCCGAAGAGCCGCACGAAGCGCTCGCGGGTCAGGCGGGTCGAGCCATAGGTCATGACCGGCGCATGGAAGAGCGCGAAGCCGGTACCCTGGATGAGGCGCGAGACGAGCGAGCCGATGACGCTCTCATGGGTCAGGTAGAGGCTGACGAAGCCGAGGACGGTGAGCACCGCGCCGATCCTGACCGTCTGCAGGATGCCGATGCGGTTGGCGAGCGGGCCGGAGAATAGACTCATCGCCACCAGCGGCACGCCATAGATGGCGATGAGCAGGCCGATGTCGCGCGGCGAGAAGCCGACATCCTCCCAGACGACCGCCAGCAGCACCGATTGCTGGTTGGTCATGGCGGTCAGGAAGATCACCGCGGCCAGGCGGGCAAATTCGCTGCGGGCGGCAGCGTCGATGAAACCGGCGGGTGCGTCGGCATCGCCCGGCTTGACCTCGCCGGTCACGCCTTCTTGCTCCAGCGGCCGGTCTCGTCCTGCTGCCAGTAGGTGCAGGCATGACCGCCGGCGCGGGCGACCTTCCAGGCCTCGCGCGCGCGATCGACCGCGTCCGGATCATTGCCGTCGAACATCAGCACGATGCGCTCGTAGGACGCGGCATCCTCGGGGAGCGGCGCGCCGTCCACGAGGAAGCGCACGCTGGCGCCATTGGCGCGGCCGGGACCTGCCGTGATGAGGATGGGCTGCGCCGCGGCATCGGCCTCGCGGTCGGTGCCATGGGCGAGGAAGCTCGCATCGTCATAGGTCCAGAGCAGCGCATCGAGCGCCTCGACCCGCTCGGGCGAGGCGGCCTCGACGGCGACCTTCCAGCCGCGTTCCACCGATTTTTCGAGCAGCACCGGCAAGACCCTTTCGAGCGGCTGGTTCTGCAGATGGTAGAACAGGATGTCGGTCACGAGTCCCCGCGATTATGCATGGCTCACGGCCCGCCGGCCGGTCTCAGCGCTCGTAGCCCTCGGCGATCATCCGGTCGAGCAGACGCACGCCCCAGCCGCCACCCCAGGAGCGGTTGAGATCACCCTTGATCGAGTTCATCGCCGTTCCGGCGACGTCGAGATGGGCCCAGGGCGTGTCGCCGACGAAGCGCTGCAGGAACTGGGCGGCGGTGATGGCGCCGCCGTAGCGGCCCCCGGTGTTCTTCATGTCGGCGAACTGGCTATCGATGAGCTTGTCGTAGTCGGCGTTCAGCGGCATGCGCCAGACCTTCTCGCCGGTGGCAAGGCCGGCGGCGGAAAGCTTGCCGGCAAGGTCGTCGTCATTGGCGAAAAGGCCGGCATGTTCCTGGCCGAGCGCCACCATGATGGCGCCGGTAAGGGTCGCGAGATTGACCATCACCTTCGGCTTGAAGCGGTCCTTCGCGTACCAGAGCACGTCGGCAAGGACGAGGCGGCCCTCCGCGTCGGTGTTGATCATCTCGATGGTCTGGCCGGACATGGAGGTCAGGATGTCGCCGGGGCGGTAGGCATTGCCGTCCGGCATGTTCTCGACCAGGCCGATGAGGCCGACGACATTGACGCGCGCCTTGCGGGCGGCGAGCGCGTGCATGGCGCCGACCACGGCGGCGGCGCCGCCCATGTCGCCCTTCATGTCCTGCATGCCCTCGCCGGGCTTCAACGAAATGCCGCCGGTATCGAAGCAGACGCCCTTGCCGATCAGGCAGACCGGCGCTTCGCCGTCCTTGCCGCCATCCCACCGCATGACCACGACATGGCTTTCGCGCGCCGAGCCCTGGCCGACGGCGAGCAGCGCGCCCATGCCGAGCTTCTTCAATTCCTTCTCGCCGAGGATCTCGACATCGACGCCGAGTTTCGACAGGTCGCCGGCGCGCTTGGCGAAGGCGGTGGGGTAGAGCACGTTCGGCGGCTCGTTGACGAGGTCACGGGCGAGATCGACGCCGTCGGCGATGGCCTCGCGGGCCTTGAAGGCCTTGCGCGCCGCCTTCTCGTCGGCGACGAGGATGGTCACGGTCCGCTTGCGAACGCCCTCATCGCCCTCCTTCTTCTTCGTCTTGTAGCGATCGAAGGCGTAGAAGCGCAGGCGCAGGCCAAGCGCCAGATCGGCGGCCTGATCGGCCGAGAGCGGGCCCGCCGCGGTCTCGGCGATGATGGTTGCCTCGGTCGCCGCATCCGGCAGGCGCCCGCAGATCGCGCCGCCGAGCTTCACCACATCCAGTTCCGACCAGCTCTCGGCCTTGCCGACACCGGCGAAGAGGAGCCGGGGGGCCGCGACCTTCTCGGGTGCCAGGATGTCGAGGAAGCCGCCGGGCTTGCCCTTGAAGCCGTCGGCCTTCGCCGCCCGGTCGACGAGATCGCCCGCCTTGTCGAGAAGGCGCGCGGCATGTGGCGGCACGGCGAGGTCGGCCCCGACAAGGGCGACAACGACACCATCGGTCTCGGCGGAAAGGGAGGCGAACTGGATCTTCAGGCTATCTGGCATGGGCTCGAACTTGCTGATGCGACGAATCGGGCGCAATCCCGTCGCGTTCACACTATCGCGACGTTGTGGCCCAAGGGAGACGCGCGGCAGGGAATCGCCGTCATGCCTTCGGGCGACCTTGCCGGCGCCACGTTCGGGCTCTACTGGCTTTGGGCTTGAGTTCCAGCGGGGTTGGCGGTCCCCCGCGGCAGCATGGGCCGGGTATGGGATCCCTCGAACGCTACATTTTCCGCCAGGCGGCGCTCGCCTTTGTCGGCGGATTGTTCGTCCTGACGCTGGTCGTCTGGATCACCCAGGTGCTGCGCCAGCTCGACCTCGTGACGAACAGCGGCCAGACCATCGCGCTGTTCTTCCTGATGACCAGCCTCGGCATTCCCGTGCTTCTGGCGCTCATCGCGCCGATCTCGCTGTTCATCGCGGTGATGCAGACGCTGAACAAGCTGAACGGCGATTCCGAGCTGATCGTCATGTCGGCGGCGGGCGTGCCGCCCTGGCGGATCGCCAAGCCGCTGCTGATGCTCACGGCCATCGTCATGGTCTTCGTCGGCTCGCTGTCGCTGTGGCTGACCCCCTCCTCCATCCGCTATTTCCGCCTGCTGCTGACCCAGGTCCAGGCCAACATGCTCAGCGCCATCGTGCGGCCGGGCCAGTTCACCCAGGCGGACCGGGGCCTGACCTTCCACATCCGCGACCGCGCCCAGGGCGGCGTGCTGCTCGGCATCGTCGTGTCGGACACGCGCGACCCGCAGGTTCACATGACCTATGTCGCCGAGCGCGGGGTCATCACCGAGCAGCCGCAGGGCACCTTCTTCGTGCTGGAGACCGGCAACCTGCAGCGCCGCGACATGCGCGACGGGGCGACCGCCATCGTCGTCTTCGACCGGTACGCCTTCGACCTGTCGCAGCTCACCCAGGCGGCCGAAACCATTTATAGACCTTCCGAACGCTATACCTCGGAGCTCATGAGCCCGAACCCCGCCGATCCCATGCTGGAGCGGTGGCGGGGACGGTTCCGTCAGGAGCTGCACGACCGTTTCGCCGCGCCGCTCTACCCACTGGCCATGATGTGTATCGCGTTCGCCATGCTGGGACAGGCTCGCACCACGCGGCAAAGCCGCGGTGCCGCGATCGCCGGGGCGATCGCCATCATGGCTGCCGTTCGCGGCGGCGGCTTTGCTGTGTCCGGCCTCGTGGCGGCGCGCCCCGCCGCCGTGCCCTTCGTCTATCTCCTGCCGATGGCGACCATCCTGTTCTTCGGCGCCGTGTCGCTCGGCTGGATCCGCATCCGCACGCCGGAGGCGCTGAGCCGCCTGTCGAGCGAGCTGAGCGACCGCCTCATGCGCCTGGTGACGCCCCGCACGGCCGGGGGCGGCGCCTGATGGTCTCGACCTTCTCCCGCTACATGACCCGGAAGTTCCTCGGCTCGGTGGGCGGGACCTTCCTTGGCACGGCGGGCCTGGTGCTGATCGTCGATTTCGTCGAGCAGCTGCGCCGCGTCGAGGATCCGACGCGGGCGCCAACCCATCTCGTCGCCCTTCTCACCATCTACCGCGTGCCGGCCTTCATCGAGATCGTGCTGCCTTTCGCGGTGCTGGTCGGCGCAATGCTCTGTTTCCTCGGCCTGTCGAGGAAGCTCGAGCTGGTGGTGGCCCGCGCGGCCGGGCTCTCCGCCTGGCAGTTCCTCTCGCCGGCCATCGTCGTGGCGCTGCTGCTCGGCGTCTTCGCCGCCATGGTCTACAACCCCGTCGCCTCCGAGTTCCGGGAGCGCGGGGTGAGGCTCGAGTCGCAGCTCTTCGGCCGCAACCTCGTGTCGGAGCAGCGCACCAATTTCTGGCTCCGCCAGGCGACGCCTAGCGGCCAGGCCGTCATCAATGCCGCCTCGGCCATGGATCGCGGCCAGCGGCTCACCGGCGTCAGCATCCTCGTCTACGACACGGACGGCCATTTCAAGGAGCGCATCGACGCCGATGGCGCCGAACTCGGCGATGGCTACTGGCTGCTCAACCGGGCGCGCGTGACCTCGGTCGGCGCCGAACCGGTCCGGCACGACACCTACCGGCTGGCGACGCGGCTGACCGCCGAGCAGGTGCGGCAGAGCTTCGTGATGCCCGAGCAGGTGTCGTTCTGGGAGCTTCCACAGTTCATTGAGCTCGCCCGCCGATCGGGCCTGCCGGTGGCCCGTTTCGAGCTCCAGTACCAGCTTCTGCTCGCCCGCCCCCTGCTTCTGGTGGCCATGGTGCTGGTGGCTGCCGCAGCGTCCTTGCGGTTCGCGCGGCTCGGCGGATTGGGGCGGACAATTCTCGGTGGCGTGGTCGCCGGATTTTTGCTTTACGTGGGTTCCGAACTCGCGGGCAGTCTGGGGCGCTCGAATCTCGTGCCCCCGGTCCTGGCCGCGTGGTCGCCGGCATTCATCGGTGCGTTGATGGGTTTCATGGTTCTACTGAAGCAGGAGGACGGCTGATGCTTCGATCAGCAAGCCGCCCGAAGGCTTCCACGACCCGAATCGCCCGCTCTGCCCTGACTGCGACCGCCAGCCTGATGGTGCTGGCCGCCGCAGCGGGCGGACTTGCACCCGCGCGCGCCCAGAACGCCGCCGATCCGACCGAGCGCCGGCTGTTCATCCTCGACCCGACGCAGATCCAGAACCAGCCGCAGGTTCGCACGCCGGTGACCCCGGCCGCGGTCGCCCCGGGCGCTGGCCTCGGCTTCACCCGCACCGAGCGTGGCGCGCCCATGCAGGTCAATGCCGGGCAGATGGTCTACGAGGAGCAGAGCGGCCGGGTTTCGGCCCGCGGCAATGTCCAGATCTATTATGACGGCCGCACCATCGAGGCCGACGTTGTCACCTATGACCAGCGGTCGGGCCGCGTGCGCGCCACCGGCAATGTGCGCATCACCGAGCCGTCGGGCATCATCGCCCATGCGCAGGACATGGAGTTCGACCAGCAGTTCACGCAGGGCTTCGTTCGCTCGCTGAACATCGAAACTCCGGACCGCCGCTTCATCGGCGCGGCCGAAGTGACGCGCGAGAACGGCGACACCACCATTTTCGAGCGGGCGACCTACACGGCCTGCGATTCCTGCCGGGCCGACCAGTCGAAGCCGCCGACCTGGACGATCAAGGCCAAGCGCATCATCCACCGGGAATCCGAGCGGACCATCTATTTCGAGGATGGCCGTTTCGAGATGTTCGGCGTCCCGATCGCCTACATGCCGCGCTTCTGGGCGCCGGATCCGACCGTCCGCAAGGCTTCCGGCTTCCTGATGCCCGGCATCTCCGGCTCCAACCGCACCGGCGTCGGCGTCGAGGTCCCCTATTTCTGGAACGTCCAGCCGAACTACGACCTGCTCATCGCGCCGCGCTACTACGCGCGCCAGGGCTTCATGCCGATCGTCGAGTGGCGGCATGGCTTCGAGAGCGGCTACTACACGATCCGCGCCGCCGGCATCCGCCAGAACGATCCGGGCGTCTTCACCTATTCGAACGGCACCAACGAGGTGGGTAACCGCGAATTCCGCGGCATCATCCACACGACCGGCATCTACCGGCTGACCGAGCGCTGGTCGGTGGGCTGGGACCTCAACCTGATGTCCGACACGGCCTTCCTGCGCGACTATTCGCTCATGCTGCCGGGCCAGACCGAGGCGAATTCCAGGCTGTTCCTGCGTGGCCAGGGTCCGCGCAGCTGGTTCGACCTGTCGGCGACGCGCTATGTCGGCATCACCGCGACGGACACCGACAACAAGATCCTGCCGACCACCCATCCGGTGCTCGACTATTTCAAGGTCATGGACCAGTCGGTCGTCGGCGGCGAACTGTCCTGGCGCACCAGCGTGGTCAGCCTGACCCGCGAGGCGGCCGATGTGTCGCGGCGCAATCCACTTCTGGATCCGGGTCTTTTCTGCAACCGCAACGTCCCCGGCAGCGTCACGCCCGCCAACTGCCTGGTGAACGGTATCGACGGCCTCTATTCCCGCGCCTCGGCCGAGGTCGCCTGGCGCCGCCGCATCATCGACGGCATGGGCCAGGTCTGGGAGCCCTTCGTCTCCGCCCGCGGCGACGTGACCTACCATCAGCTGAAGGACAACAGCGCCGTCCTCGGCTCGTTCTCGCGCCTGGCGCAGGACGACCGCGTCTACACGCGCTTCATGCCCACCGTCGGCATCACCTACCGCTATCCGTGGATCGCCGCGAACCCCTATGGCACGACGACGATCGAGCCTGTTGTGCAGTTCATCGCCCGTCCCAACGAGACGAATATCGGCAACATCCCCAACGAGGATGCCCAGAGCCTCGTCTTCGACGACACCAACCTGTTCCAGGTGAACAAGTTCTCGGGCTGGGACCGCGTCGAGGGCGGCGGCCGCATGAACTACGGCCTCAACCTCACCCACCGCTTCACCAACGGTTCGTCGGTGAACGTGCTGTTCGGCCAGTCTCTGCACCTGTTCGGCATCAACTCGTTCAGCTCGGGCGCCATCAACGACATGGCCTCGACCGGCGCCAATTCGGGCCTCGACAAGCCGCGGTCCGATTATGTGGCGCGCATCCAGTACCAGATCGACCGCAACTTCCGCCTCTCGGCGCGCGGCCGCTTCGACGAGCGCACCTTCGCCATGCAGCGCGGTGAGTTCGACGCGACCGGCCGCTTCGGCGACTTCGCGCTGACCGGCACGTTCGGCTATCTCGCGCCCCAGCCGCTGCTCGGCTACCAGGTGGCGCGCAGCTCGGTCGGCGCGGCGATGTCCTATTCGCTCACCCAGACCCTCACGGTCTATGGCGCGGCGCGCTTCGCCTTCCAGCGGCAGAACCTCGCGGCCACCGGCGTGGCGGACCTCGCCGAGAAGAACAAGGTCGAGGGGCTCACCGTCGGCCTGAACTATCTCGACGACGCCATGCAGCTTGGCTTCTACTATTCCCGTGACTTTGCCGCCGAGGTGGTGACGCAGGGCGCCGTCACCTCGACGCGCGACGTCCACCGCTTCATGTTCCGGTTCAACCTGCGCACGATCGGCGAGCTGACGCTGTCGCAGAACGTCTCGAACTGGTTCAATCCCCCCTCGCAATGAGCCGCCTGCCCTGATTGCGCCACCCTCTTGGGCGAGGCAGCAGGCTCGCGACCCGTCAACGTCCAAGGAGGCGCCCGCCATGTCGTCCGTGCGACCCTTGCCTAACCGGCCCCTTGCCCTTGCTGCCCTCGTCCTGGCGCTCGCCGCCGGCCTTGCGGCGCCCTCCCCGGCCCGCGCCCAGGAGGGCCGCGTGATCGCCACGATCGGCGGCATCCCGATCACCAGCTTCGACATTCCCCAGCGCCAGCGGCTCCTGCAGATCCGCGAGGGCCGGCCGCATTCCGCCGAGCAGGCGCTGCAGGACCTCATCAACGACCGCATCAAGTTCGCCGAGGCCCGCCGCTTCCGCGTCGAGGCCAACGAGCAGCAGGTCGACCAGGCCTATGCCCAGGTCGCCCAGCGCTCCGGCATCGATCCGCGCGGCTTCGACGCCGTGCTGCGCTCTCAGGGCATCGAGCCGCGCGTCTACAAGGGCAAGCTGCGCGCCGACCTGTCCTGGTCGAACCTCATCGGCGCCCGCTACGGCCGCACCATCTTCATCACCGACACCCAGCTCGTCGACGCGCTGAACCGTCGCCAGGGCGCGACGCGGCCGGTCAACTACGTGCTGCGGCCGGTCGTCCTGCTGGTGCCGGCCAATGCGCCTGCCGCGGTCGTTCAGCGGCGGATGGGCGAGGCCAACGCCCTGCGCGGACGCTTCTCCAGCTGCGCCACCGACATGGAGCAGGTCTCGCGCATCCCCGACGCGGCGGTGCGCGAGCAGTTCCGCCGCCTCGGCACCGACCTCAGCCCGGCCTTCCGCCAGGTGCTGGACCAGACGGCCGTCGGCAAGCTGACGCCGCCGAGCCGCACCAGCCAGGGCATCGAGATGATCGCCGTCTGCTCCAAGGAAGAGGCCAGCACCTCCGACACCGCCGCCCGCAACCAGGTGCGCGAGGAGATGACGACGGCCGAGATGCGGCGCATCTCCGAGGCCTATCTCGCCCGCCTGCGCCAGAACGCGGTGATCACCTATCGCGACGGCCGCGACGCCGCGAGCCGCTAAGCCCGATGCACCTGCCCCTCGCCATCTCCATGGGGGAGCCGGCCGGCATCGGCCCGGACATCGCCCTCATGGCCTGGCGGGACCGCGCCGACCATCGCCTGCCGCCCTTCTATGTCATCGGTGACGCCGCCCTGATGGAGGCGCGCGCCGCCCGTCTCGGCATCGGCGTGCCCATCGTGCCCTGCCTGCCGGAGGAGACGCGCGACACCTTCGCCTTCGGCCTTCCGGTCCTCGACATCGGCAGCGGCCTCGATGACCGGCCGGGCGAGCCGACGCCGGAGACCGGCGGCGTGGTGATCGAGGCGATCCGCACCGGCGTCGAGCACATCCGCGCGGGGCGCGCGGGCGCCATCGTCACCGCCCCCATCTCGAAGGCCGTCCTCGCTGCTGCGGGCTTCACCCATCCCGGCCACACCGAGTTCCTCGGCGAGCTCGCCCGCGCCTTCCGCGTCGGGCCGGTGCGCCCTGTGATGATGATCTGGAGCGAGACCCTGGCCGTTGTGCCGGTCACCATCCATATCCCGCTGGCGTCCGTGCCGGAGAGGCTGACCACGTCCCTCATCGTCGAGACGGGCGCCATCGTCGCCCATGACCTCGTCACCAAGTTCGGCATCGCGCGCCCGCGCATCGCGGTCTGCGGCCTCAATCCGCACGCCGGGGAAGACGGGCTCATTGGCCGCGAGGACATCGAGGTGGTGGCCCCGGCGGTTGCCGAGCTCAACCGGATCGGTATCGCCGCCACCGGGCCGCATCCCGCCGACACGCTGTTCCACCCGGCTGCGCGGGCGACCTACGACGCGGTGCTCGGCATGTATCACGACCAGGTGCTGGCGCCGGTGAAGACCATCGCCTTCGACGAGGGCGTCAACGTCACGCTCGGCCTGCCCTTCATCCGCACCTCGCCGGACCACGGCACGGCCTATTCCCTCGCCGGAACGGGCACGGCGCGGCCGTCCAGCATGATCGAGGCGATTGCCCTCGCGGGGCGGCTCGCAGCGCGCAAGGCGACCTCTTGAGCGCCATCGACGACCTTCCTCCCTTACGCGAGGTGATCGCCCGCCACGGGCTGATGGCGAAGAAGGCGCTCGGCCAGAACTTCCTGCTCGACCTCAACCTGACGAGCCGCATCGCCAGGGCCTCCGGTCCGCTGGAGGGCGCGACCGTCGTGGAGGTTGGACCGGGTCCCGGCGGCCTCACCCGGGCCCTGCTCGCGGGTGGCGCCCGCGTCATCGCCATTGAGCGCGACGCGCGATGCCTGCCGGCCCTCGCCGAGATCGCGGCCGCCTATCCGGGCCGGCTGGAGGTCATCGAGGGCGATGCGCTGAAGGTCGATTTCGCGGCGCTGGCCGGCGGCGCGCCGGCCCGCATCGTCGCCAACCTGCCCTACAATGTCGGCACCAGCCTGCTCACCGGCTGGCTCACCGGCGAGGCCTGGCCGCCCTGGTACCAGTCGCTGACGCTGATGTTCCAGAAGGAAGTGGCGCAGCGCATCGTCGCTCCGCCGGGCTCGGAGGCCTATGGCCGCCTCGGCGTGCTGGCGGGCTGGCGCACCAGTGCGAAGATGGTCTTCGACGTCGCCCCCTCAGCCTTCGTGCCGCCGCCGAAGATCACCTCGACCGTGGTTCATCTCGTGCCGCGGGCGGAGCCCCTCGCCTGCCCGGTCAAATGGCTGGAGCGCGTCACGCTCGCCGCCTTCGGCCAGCGCCGCAAGATGATCCGCCAGAGCCTCAAGGGCCTCGGGCGGGATCCCATGCCGCTGATCGAGGCGGCGGGGCTCGACCCCACCGAGCGGGCGGAGAACCTCGCCATCGCCGACTTCTGCAGGCTGGCGGAGCTTGCGGCGGCGTGATCACGCGCGCAGCGCCATGGCAGCGACAGGCGGAGGATCATCATCGAGGTGCGGTGGCGCGGGGCGATAGCGAGCGTAGCGCGACGTAAGTGTTGCGAGCCCTCCCGAAATCTCCCGCAAGCTATTGCGATATCCCATGAGATTGATGAGCGGCACATCCGCTTCGACTACGGACGCTGCGCCGTCCTGCCGGCGCACCACATCCTGCCCACGGCGTCTCACCAGATCTGCGACGACCAGCGCAGAGACAGCATCCGGCGCGGTCACCGTGACAGACAGGATGGGCTCGATCAGTACAATGCCACCACGCTCGATGGCCTCGCGCGTTGCGGTCTCAGCAACGCGCCGGACGGCCACGGGATCGCCGAGGGTTTCGGCGGCCAGAACCGTGATCGCCACACCCGCTACGGGCAAGCCCCATCCGGGGCCATTGCCCACCGCATATTCAATTCCCTCGCGCAATGCTACTGCGTCGCCGGCGCCAAGACTTACTGCTTCACCACTGACCGTCACCGACAGGCTCGCTGTCGGCTCCACGCGGATTGTCAGGCTCAACATGCTGTTGCCGACGCGCTGCCGACACTCCACCTCCATCGGCCGCGCGATGGTTTCACGGAAGGCTACAGTCGGCGCGGGACACATCACTTCGACGCCGTGCACCCGACGCAAGGCATCAACTGCCGCGTCCAGGTGATCCTCGCTGACGCCGCCGAGTTGGATCTCGGCAGGAGCTAGGCTCGATATTTGGAGACGTTCGTCCTCGGCCGCGAGAATGCGGAGAGCCGTATGGAGGCGCTCCAACGCGTCCTCAGTCCGCGGGGTGAGGGTCAGATTGATCAGCGGCCACGGAACAGGGTTGGATTCACGCATACCGCGAAATGTGTCAGCTGACACACGTTGCGGCAATCGGCCTGCGTCAGCCCGGCAGCCGGCCGTTCCCTAGAATGACGTCGAGGTCGCGGCCGAGCTCGGCAATCAGCGCCTCGAGCTTCGGCCGGCGGCGCTGCTTCAGCCGCTCGGCATGGAGGATGGCCTTGAGCTCGGTGAAGGCGCGGCCGAGATCGTCATTGACGAGGATGTAGTCGAAATCCGCCCAGTGCTCGATCTCGTCGCGGGCGGTGCGCAGCCGCTTGAGGATGGCCGCATCGTCGTCGCTGGCGCGGCGCTTGAGGCGGGCGATCTGCTCGGCGACCGAGGGCGGCAGCAGGAAGACCGTCGCCATGTCCTCGCGCACCATAGCGGCCAGTTGGCGAACGCCCGCGACGTCGATGTCGAAAAGCACGTCCTTGCCGGCGGAGAGCGCATCCTCCACCGCCTTGCGCGGCGTGCCGTAGCAATTGCCGTGAACCTCGGCCCATTCGAGGAGGTCACCCGCCTCGCGCATCCGCTCGAAGGCCGGGCGGTCGACAAAGTGGTAGTGGACGCCGTCGATCTCGTCCTTGCGGCGGGCGCGCGTCGTCACCGAGACCGACAGGGCGATCTCCGTCTCCTCCTGCAGGAGCTGGCGTGTCAGCGTCGACTTCCCCGCCCCCGAGGGCGAGGTGAGGATGAGCATGAGGCCGCGGCGGGCCGTGACGGGATCGGCCATGGCTACTCCAGGTTCTGGACCTGCTCGCGGAACTGCTCGACCACCGCCTTGAGCGCAAGGCCGGTGGAGGTCAGCGTCACGTCGTTGGACTTCGAGCAGAGCGTATTGGTCTCGCGGTTGAATTCCTGGGCGAGGAAATCGAGCTTGCGGCCGACCGCACCGCCGCCGGCCAGCAGCTTGCGGGCGGCGCTGACATGCGCATCGAGCCGGTCCAGCTCCTCGCGGATATCGGCCTTGGAGGCGACCATCAGCGCCTCCTGATGCAGGCGGTCCGGATCAAAGTTGCGGCCGGGCTCGAGCAGGGCCGCGATCTGCTCGGCGATGCGGGCGCGGATCGTCTCCGGGCGGCGGCAGGGATTGTCCTCGGCCTCGGCCTTGAGGGCGGCGATCTCGTCGAGGCGGGCAACGAGGACCGCCTCCAGCGCCCTGCCCTCCTCGCGGCGCATGGCGACGAGGCGGGCGAGGGCCGTATCGAGACCTGCGAGGATAGCGGCGATGAGCGCGGCGCGCTCCTCTTCCGTCTCCTCGGCCTCGACCACGTCGATGACGCCCTTGATGGCGAGGAGGCCGTCGATGGCGGGGGCACGAGCGTCGAGCTTTTCGGCGACGAGGCGGGCGGCCTCGACGACCTGGGCGAGCACGGCCTCGTTGATCCTGACTTCGCTGGTGGCACCCTCGCGCTTCACGGAGAGCGAGGCGAAGACGGAGCCGCGGGAGACGGCGGCGGCAATGGCCTGGCGGATCTGCGGCTCGGCGGCCTCGAGGCTGCCGGGCAGCCGGAGCTTCACGTCGAGGCCCTTGCTGTTGACCGACTTGATCTCCCAGGCCCAGACGGCCGCACCCGTCACGCCTTCGGCTCGGGCGAAGCCCGTCATGCTGGACAGGGCCATGGAATCCTCTGGCTCAACTGGTCAGCAGGCCGTTACGGGCCGGGCGCGGCGAGGTCAAGCGCCGCGGGTGATCAGCGGGTGGCGCGCGGGGGCGTCGCCGGGGCTGCAGGCGCCGCGTCGGCGGCCGCCGCCGGGGGAGCCGTTCCGCCACCCGTGCTCGCCGCCTCGCCGCGCTCGCGCTCGATCCGGCGCCAGTTGGCGACGTTGCGGTTGTGCTGCTCCAGCGTTTCGGCGAAGGCGTGGCCGCCGGTGCCGTCGGCCACGAAGAAGAGCTCGCGGTGGCGGGCCGGATTGGCGACCGCCTCCATGGCGGCGCGGCCGGGATTGCCGATGGGCGTCGGCGGCAGGCCGTCGATCTGGTAGGTGTTGTAGGGCGTCAGCCGCTGGATGTCGGACTGGCTGATGGGGCGGCCGAGGGCGCCGCGGCCGCCGACGATGCCGTAGATGATCGTCGGGTCGGACTGCAGGCGCATCGGGCGCGGCAGCGTCAGGCGGTTGATGAAGACGCCGGCGACGCGCGGACGCTCCTCGGCCTTGCCGGTCTCCTTCTCGACGATGGAGGCCAGCGTGACGAGCTCCTCAGGGGTGCGCAGCGGCAGGTCGGGCCGGCGGCGCGCCCAGATCTCCTGCAGGCGGCGCTGCTGCTCGCGCGTCATCATGTCGACGATCTGCTGGCGTGTCGTGCCGCGGGTGAAGCGGTAGGTGTCGGGCAAGAGCGAGCCCTCGCGCGGGATCCGCGCGATCTCGCCCGTGAGGACGTCGTTGTCGCGCAAGCGACCGACGATCTGCTCCGATGTCAGGCCCTCCGGCACCGTGATGCGGTACTCGATGGCCTTGCCTTCGAGGACGATGGCGAGGGCCTCGGCGGTGGAAACGCCCTTGGGGAACAGGTACTCGCCCCATTTCAGGTCGTTGCGCACGCCATAGCGCTGGACGGCGGCGGAGAAGATCAGCGCGCTGTTGATGACGCCGTTGCGCTCCAGGGTCTGGGCGATGGTCTCGGCGTTCGAGCCGCGCTCGATGAAGACGGCGCGGTCCTGCTGCAGCGGGCCGGGAGCGGTCAGGGCCTGGTTGAAATAAAGGAAGCCGGCCATGCCGCCGACCAGCACCACCAGGGCAATGGTGATGATGAGGTTGCCGATGACGACCCACTGATTCCGCGCATGGCGCGAGGCCGGCGGCGGCGGCGGGGCCGCTTCCGGCTCAAGGGCCGCCCGGGGCGACTTCATGGCCTGGCGGGGCCCGTTTTGCGGGGCGTTGCCGGGGGTATCGCTCATGTCGCTGCGCTCGGCTCGGGATTTCGCATCACCGGGGTGAGTGATGCGCAGGGAATGTGGCGAAAGGCGGGTTCCCGCCTCAGGCCGCGGCCCGGAAGATGACCGAGGCGTTGGTGCCGCCGAAGCCGAAGGAGTTCGACAGCACGGTCTCGATCGACCGCTTGCGTGCGACGTGCGGCACGAGGTCGATCGCGGTCTCGACGGCGGGGTTGTCGAGGTTCAGCGTCGGCGGGGCCACCTGGTCGCGGATGGCGAGGATCGAGAAGATCGCCTCGACCGCGCCGGCGGCGCCGAGGAGATGGCCGATCGACGACTTGGTCGAGGACATGGAGATCTTCGAGGCGGCATTGCCGACCAGGCGCTCGACGGCGCCGAGCTCGATGCCATCGGCCATGGTCGAGGTGCCGTGGGCGTTGATGTAGTCGATGTCGGAGGCGGTGATGCCGGCGCGCTTGATGGCCGCCGACATGCAGCGGAAGGCGCCGTCGCCGTCCTCGGACGGGGCGGTGATGTGGTAGGCGTCGCCCGACAGGCCGTAGCCGATGACCTCGGCATAGATCTTCGCGCCGCGCGCCTTGGCGTGCTCGTACTCCTCGAGAACGACCATGCCGGCGCCCTCGCCCATGACGAAACCGTCGCGGTCGCGGTCGTAGGGGCGCGAGGCGCGGGTGGGCTCGTCGTTGAAGGCGGTGCACAGCGCCCGGCAGGCGGCGAAGCCGGCCAGCGACAGGCGGCTGATGGGCGATTCGGTGCCGCCGGCCACCATCACGTCGGCATCGCCGAAGGCGACGAGACGGGCGGCGTCGCCGATGGCATGGGCGCCGGTCGAGCAGGCGGTGACCACCGCATGGTTCGGGCCCTTGAGGCCATGGGCGATGGAGACATAGCCGCCGGCGAGGTTGATCAAGCGGCCGGGAATGAAGAAGGGCGAGATGCGGCGCGGGCCCTTGTCGCGCAGGATGAGCGCGGCTTCCGCGATCCCGTCGATGCCGCCAATGCCGGAGCCGATGAGGACGCCGGTGGTGTTCTGCTCGTCGGAGGTCTTGGGATGCCAGCCGGCATCGTCGAGGGCCTGCTTGGCGGCGCACATGGCGAAGACGATGAACTCGTCGACCTTGCGCTGCTCCTTCGGCTCCATCCAGTCGTCGGGGTTGAAGGCGCCGACGCCCTCACGCGGGATCTGGCAGGCGATCTTGGCGGCGATGTCGGAGACGTCGAAACGCTCGACCTTGGAGGCGCCGCTCTCGCCCTTGACGAGCCGCGACCAGGTTTCCTCGACACCGCAGCCGAGCGGGGTCAGGAGCCCCATGCCGGTCACAACCACCCGCCGCATCATCATGCCACCCCGTTTCCGCCCCAGTGAACGAAAAGCCGGAGACGCTCTCAGCTCCCCGGCCCTTCGGTCGTCACAATCGATGTCGACTGTCGCTCAGATCAGGCGCTCGTCGCCTTGTCGAGGAACTTGATCGCGTCGCCGACGGTCAGGATCGTCTCGGCCGCGTCGTCCGGGATCTCGACACCGAACTCCTCCTCGAACGCCATCACGAGCTCGACGGTGTCGAGGCTGTCGGCCCCGAGGTCGTCGATGAAGCTCGCGGTGGGGACGACCTTCTCGGCCTCGACGCCGAGCTGTTCCACGACGATCTTCTTCACGCGTTCAGCGGTATCGCTCATTGAATTATCCTCGTTTCATCCGATGGTGAGCCACCGCTCTCGATCGGATGCGGTGTGCGGCTGTCGTATGGTGTGCAGGTGGCGTGCCGCTCCGCCGTGAATTCCGGATCGTCTGGGAAGCCCCCCTGCCGAACCCAAGGCTCTCTATCACAGGCCCAAAGGTTTTGCCAGCGGGTGCCCAGACTCCCCAAAAGCTCAATCAGATCATGGCCATACCGCCATTCACGTGAAGTGTCTGGCCGGTGACGTAGGCGGCTTCTTCCGAGGCCAGATAGACGGCAGCGGCGGCGATTTCGGCGGCGCGGCCAAGACGGCCTGCGGGCACGCGCGTCAGGATCGTCTCCTTCTGCTTGTCGTTCAGCACGTCGGTCATCGCCGTCTCGATGAAGCCGGGGGCCAGGCAGTTCACGGTGACGTTGCGGCTCGCAACCTCGGCGGCGAGCGACTTCGACATGCCGATCATGCCGGCCTTGGAGGCGGCATAGTTGCCCTGGCCGGGATTGCCGGTCACGCCCACCACCGAGGTGATGGAGATGATGCGGCCCCAGCGCTTGCGCATCATCAGCTTGGCCGCGGCGCGGGTCAGGCGGAAGGTGGCGGTGAGGTTCACCGCGATGACCTGGTCCCACTCCTCGTCCTTCATGCGGATGAAGAGGTTGTCGCGGGTGATGCCGGCATTGTTGACGAGGATGTCGAGCCCGCCCATGGCCTTCTCGGCGGTGGGCACCAGCGCCTCGACCTCCTCGAGCGAGGACAGGTTCGTCGGCACGACATGGGCGCGCTCGCCGAGCTTTGCGGCGAATTCCTCAAGCTTCTCGCGGCGGGTGCCGGACAGGGCGACCGTCGCGCCGCGGGCATGCAGCGCCTCGGCGATGGCGCCGCCGATGCCGCCCGTGGCGCCGGTGACGAGGGCGTTCTTGCCGGTGAGGTCGAACATGGTCCTGGCTCCCTGAAAGGCGGTCAGCCGCGCGCGGCCTTGAAGGCGGCAACGTCGTCGGGCGTGCCGATGGCGGTGCCGGTGGCCCCGTCGGCGATGCGCTTGACGAGGCCGGAGAGCACCTTGCCCGAGCCGATCTCGTAGAAGGTGGTGACGCCGGCGCCGGCCATGGCGGCGACGCATTCGCGCCAGCGCACGGTGCCGGTGACCTGCTCGACGAGGCGGCGGACGATCTCGGCCGGATCGGTGATGGGCGCGGCGAGGACGTTGGCGACGACCGGGACGACCGGCGCGCGGACCGTGACCTTGGACAGCGCCTCGGCCATGGCGTCGGCGGCGGGCTGCATCAGCGCGCAATGGAAGGGGGCGGAGACGGGCAAGGGAATCGCGCGCTTGGCGCCCTTGGACTTGGCGAGCTCGCAGGCGCGCTCGACCGCCGCCTTGTGGCCGGAGATGACGACCTGACCGCCGCCATTGTCGTTGGCGGCCTGGCAGACCTCGCCCTGGGCGGCCTCGGCGGCCACCGCCGCGACCGCATCGAACTCGAGGCCGAGGATGGCGGCCATGGCGCCGGTGCCGACCGGGGTCGCGGCCTGCATGGCATTGCCACGGATGCGCAGGAGACGCGCCGCGTCGGCAATGGAGAAGGTACCGGCCGCGGCAAGCGCCGAATATTCGCCGAGCGAGTGACCGGCCACGAAGGCGGCATCGCGCTTCAGGTCGAGGCCGGCTTCGGCCTCCAGCACGCGGATGGTGGCAAGCGAGACGGCCATCAGCGCCGGCTGAGCGTTCTCGGTGAGGGTGAGGGTCTCGATCGGACCGTCCCACATGATGGCGGACAGCTTCTCGCCGAGGGCGGCGTCGACCTCGTCGAACACGGCGCGGGCTGCAGGAAAGGCTTCGGCAAGCGCCTTGCCCATACCGACGGCCTGGCTGCCCTGACCGGGAAAGGTGAATGCGGCTGTCATGGACCGGACCTCGCGACGCCCTCGGACAAGGTGCGCGGGACTGGCATCGGGGCGCGCCGGAGTCAAGCGACAGGCCCTGTTTCCGCGTCGAACAGCCGTGGAGAACCGGGCGGGGCGCTTGCCAAGAAGGTCGTCGGCACATAATGTTATGTTGTAACATTACTCATGAGATGCCGAATGCCGCGCGAGTCCCGCCTCCCCGTCACCGTCCTCTCCGGCTTCCTGGGCGCCGGCAAGACGACGCTGCTCAACCACATCCTCAACAACCGGGAAGGCCGGCGCGTCGCCGTCATCGTCAATGACATGTCGGAGGTGAATATCGACGCGGACCTCGTGCGCGATGGCGGCGCCAACCTGTCGCGGACGGAGGAAACGCTGGTCGAAATGACCAATGGCTGCATCTGCTGCACGCTCCGCGACGATCTGCTCACAGAGGTGCGGCGGCTCGCCGCCGAGGGGCGATTCGACTACCTGCTGATCGAAGGGACCGGCATTGCCGAGCCGCTGCCGATCGCAGCCACCTTCTCGTTCCGCGACGAGGACGGTCGCGCCCTGGAGGATGTCGCCCGTCTCGACACGATGGTGACGGTCGTCGATGCCATCAACCTGCTGACGGATTTCGGCAGTCGCGATGTGCTGGCGGACCGCGGGGAGACGGCGGGCGACGGCGATACCCGCACGCTCGCCGACCTGCTGACGGACCAGCTCGAGTTCGCCGATGTGGTCGTCGTCAACAAGGTGTCGGACGTCACGGCCGAGCAGCGGGATCTCGTCCTGAAAGTGGTGCGCGCCCTCAACCCGGACTCCCATGTGATCGAGACCGATTTCGCCAGGGTGGATCTCGACGAGGTTCTGGACACCGGCCGCTTCGATCCTGAGAAGGCGGAAACCCACCCGCTCTGGGCCAAGGAGCTCTATGGCTTCAAGGATCACATGCCGGAGACGGAGGAATACGGCATCTCCTCCTTCGTCTACCGGGCCGCGCGGCCTTTCGACCCTCTCGCCTTCGACGCCTTCCTGAAGCGGACCTGGCCGGGCCTCATCCGGGCCAAGGGCCATTTCTGGCTGGCAACGCGGCCGAACTGGTGCGGCGAGCTCTCCATCGCCGGCGCGGTGTGCCGGACCTCGGCCATGGGGTTCTGGTGGGTCGCCGTGCCGAAGGCGCGCTGGCCGCAGTCGGAGGAATGGCGCGCCATGGTGAAGCGCAACTGGCATCCGGTCTATGGCGACCGGCGGCAGGAGCTCGTCTTCATCGGAACGGGGATGGACGAGGGCGCGATGCGCGCTGCGCTCGATTCATGCCTTCTGGGGCGCGCCTCATCGACGAGGTTCGATCCCGCGGAGTTCGCCACGCGTCCGGATCCCTTCCCGGCATGGCGGGCGGAGGCCGACGCCGCCTGAGGGGCGGCGCTGGCTCAGTGACCCGGGCGGTCGGTGATGACGACGACGAGTTCCTCGCCTTCGAAGCAGACGATCTCGGTCGCGCCGGTCACGGGCTCCTCGTCCGGCAGGGCGACATCGCCGCGAGCGATGGCAGCGACGAGTGCGCGGCCGAGCGAGCTGCGGGCGCCCGCATCCTCAGGATAGACGCCGAGTTCCTCGCAGGTCATGTCGAACTTGCGCTTCATCCGCGCGACGTCATCGCCGCTGAAGAGGCAGGCGGGAGTGGCATTGTGGACGACAGGCGACATGGTGACCCTCCCCGTTTCGACGTCAACGCGATCTGTTGCAGAATGTTGCAATGGATCACGGCGAAATTAGGTCACTCATCCGGCCTGACTGTAGCGCTTCACCGGCTTCGGCGGGGCGCCGCGGGTGAGATCCTCCGGCGCCGGACCGGCCTCGAAGGTGCCGCGCCCGCGCTCGTCGCCGCCCTCGCGGTCGCGGCCGGCATTGGCGTTGCGGCTCCGGTCCTCGGGATGGCGGGGGTCCTGGGGCGTCGTGGTTTTCGCTGGCGTCGTCGCGGTTTTCGCTGGCGTCGTCGTGGTTTTCGCTTGCGCCATGGCGTCCTCCCCGTTCCGGTGCAATGACAACGGCGCGCCAGGACAGCGGTTCCGCCGGAATGGGCTTGAATCCTTGGACCTTTCGCGTATAAGGCCGCCTTCGCTTTCGTCGGCCGGTGGCTGAACGGACGGCAGGTTCGCCTGCAGGCGGGTTTCAAGCCCCGCCGTCGTCCGGTGTCTCCGCCTTCGAGAAACTGTCGGGCCTGTCCAGGCTCGGGGGGCTTCGCGCCGCTGAAAGCGTCACTCGAACCGGAGACAGGCCGAATGCCTCTCTATGAACATGTGTTCCTGGCGCGCCAGGACGTGACGTCTCAGCAGGCGGAAGCGCTTGCCGAGCAGTACAAGGGCGTGATCGAAGCCAATGGCGGCTCGGTCGCCAAGGTCGAGCCCTGGGGCCTGAAGTCGATCGCCTTCCGCATCCGGAAGAACCGCAAGGCCCACTACACCCTGATGAACATCAACGCCCCCTCGGCCGCCGTGGTCGAGATGGAGCGCCAGATGGCGATCAACGAGGACATCCTCCGCTTCATGACCGTGAAGGTCGAGGAGCTCGAGGAGGGTCCGTCCGCCATGCTGCAGAAGCGTGACCGCGACGAGCGCGGCGAGCGTGGCTTTGGCGACCGCGGCTTCGGCGGCGGTGGCGGCCGTGACCGCGGCTTCGGCGGCGGCGGCGCGGGTGGTGGTGGCGGTGGCCGTCGCTTCCGCGATCGTGATGGCGGCGACATCGAAGTCGGCGCCGAAGTCGAGCAGACGGAGGAGTGAGCATGTCAGCCGCAGCCGGTGGCGCCCGTCGCCCGTTTTTCCGCCGTCGCAAGACCTGCCCGTTCTCCGGCCCGAACGCGCCGAAGATCGACTACAAGGACGTCCGTCTCCTGCAGCGCTACATTTCCGAGCGCGGCAAGATCGTTCCGTCCCGCATCACCGCCGTTTCGGCCAAGAAGCAGCGCGAGCTCGCCCAGGCGATCAAGCGCGCCCGCTTCCTCGGCCTGCTGCCCTACGTGATCAAGTGATTGCCTTCCGGGGCGGCGGGCCTTCCTGCCGCCCCGGACACTTCTTCTGATGATCGTCGGCCGCGCAGAACTCCTGCGGCGGCTGAAGCTGGGGCCAGGCCCCTAACCCTCACGACGAGCGGGACAGCTGACGATGGGACCGACCCTCGCCATCTCCTTCGGGGCAGGCCTTGCCTCCGCGCTCCTCTTCGCGACGCTCGCGTCGGGGAGCCCGCTCGCGCTTATCCTGTTCTATTTCGCCGCCCTGCCCGTCCTCATCGCCGGCCTCGGCTGGGGTCATTATGCCGGCGCCTTCGCCGCGGCGATCGGTGCGCTCGCCCTGTCGCTGGCGCTGCGCTCGCAGTTCGGCCTGTTCTTCTTCTTCTCGGTCGGCCTCCCCGCCTGGGTCCTGTCCTATGCCGTCCTTGCCTGGCAGCCGGGCGCGGACCCCGAGGATCCCGAGCACGCGGTATGGATCTCGCCCGGGCAGATCCTCTCGCTCATCGGCATCGGCGCCGTCGCCCTCACCCTGTTCGGCATTGTCGCGCTCTACGGCTTCGACTTCGAGGCCTTCCAGGCCGCCATCCGCGAGGCGATCACCCGGACGCTCGCCCAGATGCGCCTCGGCGAGGGTGACCGCGAGGCCTTGATCCGCCTCATGGCCGCCGCCGTGCCGGTGGCGGGCGCGGTGGTCTGGACCTTCGTCACCACCATCAATCTCTATTTCGCCGGCCGCATCGTCCGGGCCTCCGGCAGGCTCGTCCGTCCCTGGCCGGACCTGCCGTCGCTGAAGCTGCCGAAATGGACGGCCGTCGCCCTGCTCGTGGGCTCGATCGGCTCCTTCGCCGGCGGCTTTCCCGGGCAGATCGCGGCGATCATCCTCGCCGTCAGCCTTGCGGTCTATGCGCTTCAGGGCTTTGCCCTGGCCCATGACATCACCCGCGGCTGGGGCATGCGCGGCTTCGCGCTGGGCCTGCTCTACGCCCTCACCTTCGTCATCGGCTGGCCGATGATCTTCGTCGCGCTCGCCGGCCTTGCCGACGTGCTCTTCGACATCCGCGCGCGGCGCCAGCCGCCCGCTCCTCCCACCCCGCTCTGACATTCAACGAACCAACGGAGTATCCACAATGCAGGTCATCCTTCTCGAGCGCGTCGCCAAGCTCGGCTATATGGGCGAAGTCGTCGACGTGAAGCCGGGCTATGCCCGCAACTTCCTGCTGCCCAAGGGCAAGGCGCTGCGCGCCACCGAGGCCAACCGCAAGAAGTACGACGCCATGAAGGCCCAGCTCGAGGCCCGCAACCTCGAGCTCAAGAAGGACGCCGAGGCGGTCGCCGCCGAGCTCGACGGCACCTCCTACACCCTGATCCGCCAGGCTGGCGAAACCGGCCAGCTCTACGGCTCGGTCTCGGCCCGCGACCTGTCGGACGCCATCACCGCCGCCGGCATCACCGTGTCGCGCGCCATGATCCAGCTCGACACCCCGATCAAGGCGATCGGCCTGCACAAGGTCATCGTCTCGCTGCACCCGGAGGTCGAGGCGACCGTCACCGTCAACGTCGCCCGGTCCGCCGGCGAAGCCGAGCGTCAGGCGCATGGTGAGGACCTCACCCAGCGCGCTGACGAGCCGACCTTCGAGACCTTCAACCCGGAAGAGTTCGGCGACGCCGAGGCCTGATCCACGGCCAGGCCGTCCGCCACCTGCGGACGGCCTCCCCTTCCCGCATCGGACGACAAAAAAAGCCCGGTCTCGCGACCGGGCTTTTTGCTGTGCGTGGGGGGTCGAGGCGGGGATGCCCCGCCTTCACCCGTCAGTAGCGGGCGATGACCGGGGCGACCGGCAGGACCGGAGCGCCGAAGAGGTAGCTGACGCCGACGCGGACGGTGTGGGTCTCGACGCGGTTGTTGATGTCCGAGGCGTTGCGGTCGTTCAGCGGGCCGCCGTTGATGGCGCAGCTGTTGTCGGTCGCAAGGCAGGTGCGGGAGCCGTAGTTGGCGTAGCGATACTCGGCACGGATCGACCAGTTGTGGTTAAACTTGTGCTCGATGCCGGCGCCAATGACCCAGCCCCAGCGGGTCGCGGTGTACTTGACCACGTGGCCGGTATAGCCGTTGCAGTTGTCGAGGACCGAGCAGGCGGTCATGCTCGCCGCGGCGACGCCGCCGAGCACGTAGAACATCGACTTGTGGTGGACCCAGCCGGCGCGGCCGACGAGCGAGCCCTGCCAGTTCATGCCGATGCGCTGCTGGTAGACGTTGCCGCCGACGCCGCCGACGGTGAACACCGGCTCGCCGTTGTACCAGGGCGAGTTGATCTTCGCCATCGGGCCGTCAAAGGAGAACTCGGCGCCAAGGACGAAATTGCCGAACAGGCGCTGGATGCCGAGATGAAGACCGTAGTTCATCCGGGCGTTCATGTAATCGTACTGGTAGTCCCAGACCTGGCGGCCGGCGCCGTTGTCACGGGTGGTGCCGGTGGCGTCGCTGTGGAAACCGCTGTTGTGGACGAACTGCGCGCCGACATGGCCGCCGATATAGACACCGCTCCACTTGTCGACGTGATAGTCGGGAGCAACGACCTCCGAGCCACGCAGGGGAGGCGGGCCCAGGTCCGCAGCCCCGGCCATGCCGGTCGTCAGGAGAACCGCGGCAGCGGCCATGGGTATTGCAACACGCTTGAACATGGGAGCGCCCCTTGGAAATGATCGATTCACCGCACTTGCGGATGGGGCTAGGGATCGCATGTTAATCTTAACAGCAGGTTTCCGCAGCGACTGAAGTAAACCAGCGGTTGTCGACTTCTTCTCGACTGGTTCTGCTTTGTGAGGACTGTGGCAGACCGGCCACATGGCGGCGACCGAGGACCCCGCCAGCGCGACGGGCGAGTCAAGCGGAGATCGCGCCGGACGACCTGCTGCCATGGGATTGGTGTGGACAGCGGGACCTTGTCATCATGGCCCGTGATGATTCCCGCCACGGCTGCTAGCCATGGGACACCCCAAGGCCGCGACCGCAAAGAAGCTCCCATGTCCGCCCTGCCCGCCCTGAAGCCCGTCGCATCGAACGACCTGCCGTTCCGCCAGGCCCCGCACAACATCGAGGCCGAGCAGGCCCTGCTGGGCGCCATCCTCGTGAACAACGAGGCCTTCTACCGCGTCTCCGATTTCCTCGAGGCGAAGCATTACTTCGACCCGCTGCACCAGAAGATCCACGAGATCGCGGCCCAGCTCATCCGCGCCGGCAAGATCGCGACGCCGGTGACGCTCAAGACCTTCCTCAACGACCCGACCATCGATGTGGGCGGCATGACGGTGGCGCAATATCTCGCCCGGCTCGCGGCCGAGGCGACCACCATCATCAATGCCGAGGATTACGGCCGCACCATCTACGACCTTGCCATCCGCCGGAACCTCATCGTCATCGGCGAGGGCATGGTCAACGTCGCCTATGACGCGCCGGTGGACATGCCGCCCCGTGCCCAGATCGAGGATGCCGAGAAGAGCCTCTTCGAGCTGGCCGAGACCGGCCGCTACGATGGCGGGTTCCGCCGCTTCACCGATGCCATGGCGCGCGCCCTCGACATGGCGGCGGCGGCCTATCAGCGCGACGGCAAGCTGTCGGGCATCTCGACGGGCCTGCGCGATCTCGACCAGCGCCTCGGCGGCCTGCAGCACTCCGACCTCATCATCCTCGCCGGCCGCCCCGGCATGGGCAAGACGTCGCTGGCCACCAACATCGCCTTCAACGTCGCCAAGGCCTATCGCTTCGAGGTGGAGCCGGACGGCAGCCACAAGACCACCAATGGCGGCATTGTCGGGTTCTTCTCGCTCGAAATGAGCGCCGATCAGCTCGCCACCCGTATCGTCGCCGAGCAGGCGGAGATCCCCTCCTACAAGATCCGTCGCGGCGACCTGCGCGAGGACGAGTTCTACAAGCTCACCCAGGCCGCCCAGGAGATCCAGGCGCTGCCGCTCTACATCGACGATACCGGCGGCCTGTCGATCGTCCAGCTCGCCGCCCGCGCCCGCAGGCTGAAGCGCCAGCGCGGCCTCGACTTCATGGTGGTCGACTATCTCCAGCTGCTGTCGGGCGGTGCGCGCAAGGGCGAGAACCGCGTGCAGGAGCTCACCGAGATCACCACCGGCCTCAAGGCCCTGGCCAAGGAGCTGAACGTGCCGATCATGGCGCTGTCCCAGCTCTCCCGTCAGGTGGAAAACCGCGACGACAAGCGGCCCCAGCTCTCCGACCTTCGCGAATCCGGCTCCATCGAGCAGGACGCCGACGCCGTCATGTTCGTGTTCCGCGAGGAATACTACCTCAAGAACAAGGAGCCGAAGCCCGGCACCGAGGAGCACCTGAAGTGGCAGACCGACATGGCGCAGGTCCATGGCCGCGCCGAGGTCATCATCGGCAAGCAGCGCCACGGCCCGACCGGCACGGTCATGCTGCAGTTCGAGGATTCGGTGACGCGCTTCTCCGATCTCGCCGAGGGCGATGCCCTGCCCGAGCGCTTCGAGTGAGCCGATGAGCATTCCCGTCAGCGAGGCCGGTGCGGTTCTCACCATCGACCTCGGCGCCCTCGCCCGGAACTGGCAGGCGCTGGCTGCCCTCGGCCCCGGCGCGGAATGCGGCGCGGTGGTGAAGGCCGACGCCTATGGGCTCGGCATCGAGCAGGCCGGGCCGGCGCTGGCGAAGGCCGGCTGCCGCACCTTCTTTGTGGCGCATCTGTCGGAGGCGCGCCGGCTGCGGGCGGCGGTGCCTTCAGCGACCATCTACGTGCTGAACGGCCTGTTCGGCGAGGCGCTGGAGACCTATGCGGCGCTGGACATCCGGCCTGTGCTCGGCAGCCGCGAGGATGTCGAGCGCTTCGCCGCCTTCTGCGAGACCATCGGCCGGCGCCTGCCGGCCGCCGTGCATGTCGATACGGGCATGAACCGGCTTGGCCTCGACCTTGCCGAGGCCGCCCTGCTCGCCGAACCGGGGACGGCCGCCCTCGCCTTCGAGCCGGCATTGCTGATGAGCCATTTCGCCTGTGCGGACGAACCGGGCCATCCGCTCACCACCCGCCAGATCGACCGCTTTGCACAGATGCGCGGGCTCTTTCCGGGCGTGCCCGGATCGCTGGCCAACTCGGCCGGCTGCACCCTCGCGTCCGCGCGCCATGACCTGCTCCGCCCGGGCGTGGCGCTCTATGGCGCGCGCTTCGTCGCCGGCCGCGAGCCGCTGGAACCGGTCGTCCGTCTCGAGGCGCCGATCGTCCAGGTGCGCGGCGTGCGCGCCGGCGACACGGTCGGCTATGGCGCCGCCTGGACCGCGCCGCGCCCGAGCCGCATCGCCGTGCTGTCGGTCGGCTATGCCGACGGCTATCTGCGGCAGGCCGGCTCGACCGACCGCAAGACCGGCGCCCCCGTCCGCGTGAACGGCGTGATCTGCCCCCTCGCTGGCCGCGTCTCCATGGACCTGATCGCGGTGGACGTGACCAATGCGGGCGCCGTCGAGGCCGGCGGCATGGCCACCCTCATCGGCGACGGCATCGGCCTCGACGATGTCGCGGAGGCGGCCGGCACGATCGGCTACGAGATCCTCACAAGCCTCGGCCGGCGCTACCACCGCCGCTACGTGGATTAGGCGGCCCCAGGGACCATGGCTCGCGCAACCACCACCTATGTCTGCCAGTCCTGCGGCGCCACCTATGGCCGCTGGCAGGGCAAGTGCGAGAGCTGCGGCGCCTGGAACACCATCGCCGAGGAGAGCGTGGCGGCGACCGGGGTCGGCGGCGCGCCCGTGAAGGGCGGTGCCAAGGCCGGCAAGACGCGCGGCCGGGCCTTCGCGCTGGCCGGGCTCGACGGCGCGAATGACCAGGCCCCCCGCACCGAGACGCAGGTCGGCGAACTCGATCGGGTCTTCGGCGGTGGCCTCGTGAAGGGTTCGGTGATCCTCATTGGCGGCGATCCCGGCATCGGCAAGTCCACCCTGCTCATCCAGGCCTCGGCGCGGCTCGCCCGCATGGGCCACCGGGTCGTCTATATCTCGGGCGAAGAGGCGGTCGGCCAGGTGCGGCTGCGCGCCGAGCGGCTCGGCCTCACCGCCTCGCCGGTGGAGCTCGCCGCCGAGACCAATGTCGAGGACATTGTCGCGACCCTGTCGGAAGGACCGGTGCCGCGCCTCGTCGTCATCGATTCCATCCAGACCATGTGGACGGACACGGTCGAGAGCGCGCCGGGCACTGTGAGCCAGGTGCGGTCGGCGGCGCAGGTGCTGATCCGCTTCGCCAAGAAATCCGGCTCGGCGGTGATCCTGGTCGGCCATGTCACCAAGGACGGGCAGATCGCCGGCCCGCGCGTCGTCGAGCACATGGTCGATGCCGTGATGAGCTTCGAGGGCGAGGGCGGCCATCATTTCCGCATCCTGCGTGCCGTGAAGAACCGCTTCGGCCCGACCGACGAGATCGGCGTCTTTGAGATGACCGGCAAGGGCCTTCGCGAGGTGCCGAACCCCTCGGAACTCTTCCTCGCGGGACGCGACCTCGGGGCTCCCGGCACCGCCGTCTTCGCGGGCATGGAGGGTACGCGGCCGGTGCTGGTGGAGATCCAGGCGCTTGTCGCCCCCTCGACCCTCGGCACGCCGCGGCGCGCGGTGGTCGGCTGGGACCCGGCGCGCCTGTCCATGGTGCTCGCCGTGCTCGACGCCCATTGCGGCGTGCGGCTCGGCGGCCATGACGTCTATCTCAACGTCGCCGGTGGCTTGCGCATCGCCGAGCCCGCTGCGGATCTGGCGGTTGCGGCCGCGCTCGTCTCCTCGCTCAGCGGGGCTGTCCTGCCGGCGGACGCCGCCTATTTCGGCGAGGTGAGCCTGTCAGGCGCGGTGCGGCCGGTGGCGCAGGCGGCCGCCCGCCTCAAGGAAGCCAAGAAGCTCGGCTTCACCAAGGCTGTCGTGCCGGAGATCGCCCGCGGCGAAACGGTCGAGCCCGGCCTGTCGGTGCAGGCCGTGACGAACTTGTCGACCCTCGTGGCCGACATCGCGGCCTCCGGTGTGGCGCGGGGCAAGCCCGGGTCATCCGGCGACGACTGAGGACGGGGGATCGGATGAGGCGGGTTTTTCTGGCAGGCGTGCTGCTGCTCCTGCCACTGGCCGTGACGGCCTTTGTCGTCGGCTGGTCGGTGAGCTTCATCTATGGCTTCGTCGGGCCGGGCACGGTGGTCGGCCGCTTCCTCACCTCGCTCGGCCTCGGCTTCTCGTCGTCATCGCTCGCCGCCTACCTCATCGGCATCCTCATGGTGGTGGCGCTCATCTACCTCCTCGGCCTCATCGCCATCGTGCTGCAGGAGCGCCTGCAGGATGCGCTGGACCGGGTGATGCGGCGCATCCCGCTCATCGGCACTGTCTATGACCTGTCGCGCCGCTTCGTCTCCATGGTCGACCGCAAGGACGCCGACGGGCTGAAGAGCATGAGCCCGGTCTGGTGCTTCTTCGGCGGCGGCCGCGACGGCGCGGCGGTGCTCGCCCTTCTCACCTCGCACGAGCCGGTCATGGTGGGCGAGGCGCGCTATCTCGGCGTCCTCGTGCCCACCGCGCCGGTGCCGATCGGCGGCGGCCTCATCTATGTGCCCGAGGACTGGGTGAGCGATGCCGAGATCGGCATGGACCAGCTCATGAGCATCTATGTCTCCATGGGCGTGACGCCGCCAAAGGCCATCACCGCACAGGCGAGCCGCGCGCCGTCGGCGGCGAGCGACTCATAGCGGTTGATGAGGGTTTGCCGCGATCCCTGACGGGGTGACGCGGGCCCACTGCCTCGCTATAAGCGCGGTGTCGCGCAGCCGGTCACCCGATTCAGGCACGCTCACCGACGCATTCCGGAGCCGAACTCGATGCCGGTCACCTATCTCGACATCGGCCTTGCCGTGATCATGCTGATCTCGGCGCTTCTGGCGATGGTCCGCGGTTTCGTGCGCGAGGTTCTCTCCATCGCATCCTGGGCGCTGGCGGCCCTCTCGACCTGGTACGCCTATCCGCGCCTCCTGCCGATCGCGCAGACCCAGGTGTCGAACGAGCTCATCGCCAAGGCCATCGTCATCGCCGGTGTCTTCCTCACCGTGCTGGTCGTGGTCTCGCTCATCACCATCAAGATTTCCGACGCCATCCTCGACTCGAAGATCGGCGTGCTCGACCGCACCCTCGGCTTCCTCTTCGGCCTCGCCCGAGGCCTCGTGATCGTCGTTGTGGCCTTCGCCTTCTTCACCTGGCTGGTTCCGACCAACGGTCGCCCGGACTGGGTGATCCGCGCCAAGTCCTATGCGCTACTCGAGCAGATCAAGGACGCGCTGATTGCCCAGCTGCCGCAGGACATCGAGGGCTCCGACATCCTGAGGCGACTCAATCGTCCGTCGTCGGGCACGCCGCCGGCGCCAGGGGCCGCACCGGCCACGCCGCCGGCCGCGCCGGCACCGGGAGCGGCGCCCGCGCGGCCCTGAGGCCGAGCTTTCTTCGACCAGCGGATCTTGTATCCGCGCATGGTCGCCGTGCATGGGGTGGATCTATCGTTCCGGCGCATCGGCCCGCATATGAGCGACGGGCTGACGACCTGGGCCTGCCAACGATGAGGATGCGATGACGCGTTCACTCGAGATCCGCCACCACGATGCGGACGGCCAGTTCGACGACGATTTCGGGCTCGATCTCGACAGCGACCGGCTGCACGAGGAATGCGGCGTGTTCGGTGTCTTCGACCACCCGGACGCCGCCGCCCTCACCGCGCTCGGCCTCCACGCCCTGCAGCATCGTGGCCAGGAAGCCGCGGGCATCGTCTCTTTCGACAGTGCGCGCTTCCATTCCGAGCGGCGCATGGGCCTCGTCGGCGACAATTTCTCCCGCCGCGAGGTGATCGAGCGCCTGCCCGGCAACTCGGCCATCGGCCATACCCGCTATTCGACTACCGGCGAGACGATCCTGCGCAACGTCCAGCCGCTCTTCGCCGAGCTGGAGACCGGCGGCTTCGCCGTCTGCCACAACGGCAACCTGACCAACGGCCTGACGCTGCGCCGCCGCCTCATCGCCGATGGCGCCATCTACCAGGCGACGTCGGACACCGAGGTGATCCTGCACCTCGTCGCCCGCTCCCGCCGCAACCGCTTCGTCGACCGTTTCATCGACGCGCTGGGCCAGATCGAGGGCGGCTATGCCTTCGTCGGCATGACCAACAAGAAGATGATCGGCGCCCGCGACCCGCTCGGCATCCGCCCGCTGGTCATCGGCGAGCTCAACGGCAAGTTCATCCTCACCTCCGAGACGGTGGCGCTCGACATCATCGGCGCCCGCTTCGTGCGCGAGGTGGAGAACGGCGAGATCGTCGTCATCGACGACAAGGGCCTGGAATCGATCAAGCCCTTCCCGCCGCGCCGCAAGCGGCCGTGCATCTTCGAGTATGTCTATTTCGCCCGGCCCGACTCCATCGTCGACGGGCAGAACGTCTATGGCCTGCGCAAGAAGATCGGCTCGATCCTCGCCGAGGAGAGCCATGTCGATGCCGACGTCATCGTGCCGGTGCCGGATTCCGGCGTGCCGGCCGCCATCGGCTATGCCCAGGCCTCCGGCATCCCCTACGAGCTCGGCATCATCCGCAACCACTATGTCGGCCGCACCTTCATCCAGCCGACCCAGTCGGTGCGCGAGCTCGGCGTGCGGCTGAAGCACTCCGCCAACCGCGCGGTGATCGAGGGCAAGCGCCTCGTGCTCGTCGATGATTCCATCGTGCGCGGCACCACCTCGCGCAAGATCGTGCAGATGATGCGGGATGCCGGCGCCCGCGAGGTACATTTCCGCATCGCCTCGCCGCCGATCAAGTTCCCGGATTATTACGGCATCGACATGCCCGACCAGGACAAGCTGCTCGCGGCGCGGATGAGCATCGAGGAGATGCGCGCCTATCTCGGCGTCGATTCCCTCGCCTTCATCTCCATCGACGGCCTCTACCGGGCCCTCGGTGAGCCCGGCCGCGATGCGGCACAGCCGCAATACACCGACCATTACTTCACCGGCGACTATCCGACGGCCATCACCGACCTGGTCGGCGAAGGCGCCAAGCAGCTCTCGCTGCTGGCGGAAGCCAGCTGACGCGAACGGACCGACACCCATGACCGACAAGCCTTTCGCCGGGCGCATCGCCTGCGTCACCGGTGCCTCGCGCGGCATCGGCCGCGCCACTGCTCTGGCGCTCGCCGCCGGCGGAGCACAGGTGGTGGCCGTGGCGCGCACGCAGGGCGGCCTGGAGTCGCTCGACGATGCCATCCGCCAGGCCGGCGGACTGCCCGCGACGCTGGTCCCGCTCGACATACGTGACGGCGACGGGATCGACCGGCTCGGCCATGCCATCCACGAGCGCTGGGGCAAGCTCGACGTGCTGGTGGCGAACGGCGCCATTCTTGGCCCCATCTCGCCGCTCGGCCATGTCGCGCCGAAGGAATGGGACCAGATCGTCGCGGTGAACCTCACGGCGCAGTGGCGGCTCATCCGCTCCTTCGATCCGCTGCTGCAGGTGTCGGATGCCGGCCGCGCCGTCTTCGTGACGTCGGGCGCTGCGACCAAGTGCCGGCCGTACTGGGGACCCTACTCCACCACCAAGGCGGCGCTCGATGCCCTCGCCCGCACCTATGCGGCCGAGAACGAGACGACGAAGGTCCGGGTGAACCTGTTCAATCCCGGTCCCATCCGCACGACCATGCGGGCGCAGGCCATGCCGGGCGAGGATCCGCAGACGCTGGAGCCGCCGGAGGCGCCCGCCGCCGCCATCGTGGCGATGTGCCGGGCCGACGTGACCGAGAACGGCCAGCTCTTTGATTATCCGGCGCGCGCCTGGAAGAGCTTCCGCGACCCGGCGTGAGTGAGCGCGGGCGCGAACCCGCGCCCTATCCGCGCTGCCCGGCTTCCGCGTCGTAGCGTGCCTGTGCCGCCTCGACCGCGGCGATATGCGTCTCCGCCCAAATCCGCAGCGGATCGACGGCGGCGTGCAGCGTCCGCCCCAGCGGCGTGATCGAATACTCGACCGTCACCGGCACGGTCGGGATCACCTTGCGCGACACCAGCCCGTCCCGCTCGAGGCTCTTCAGCGTCTGCGACAGCATCTTCTGCGAGACGCCGCCGATCATCCGCTTCAGCGCGTTGAACCGCTTGGTGCCATCCGCCAGCAGGATCAGGATGAGCACCGCCCATTTGTCCGCGACGCGATCGAGGACGCGGCGCGTCGGACACTCGGCCGCGAAGACATTGGGTGTCAGGTCCTTCGGCAAGGGCCGCGGCGGCAGTTCGATGATGCGGGGCTCGCCCATGGTTCCCTCCGCGTGACCACGTGACCGAAAAGTGCCTTCTTTCGCCCGTGATCACCAAAAGCTATCTGGTCACCATTGGTTACTACCACAAGGAGACCACCCATGAAAGTCGCCCTGCTCGGCGCCTCCGGCATGATCGGATCGCGCATCCTCGCCGAACTGTCCTCCCGTGGCCATCAGGTCACCGCCCTCGCCCGCGACACCGCCAAGATCGCCCCCCTTCCCGGCGTCACGGCCAAGGCCGTCGATGCCTTCGACGGCAAGGCGCTGGCCGCAGCCTATGCCGGCCATGACGCCGCGATCTCGTCGGTGCATTACCTCGCCTCCGACGCCGACACGCTGATCGGTGCCGCCAAGGCCTCGGGCGTTCCGCGCTATCTGGTGGTGGGTGGCGCAGGTTCGCTGGAGGTGGCCCCTGGCGTGAGGCTCTTCGACACGCCGCAGTTCCCGGCGATCTATCTCGGCGAGGCCAAGGCCGGCGGCGCCTTCCTGGACAAGCTGAAGGCCGAGCCGACGCTCAACTGGACCTTCCTGTCGCCAGCGGCCCTTATCCAGCCGGGCGAGCGCACCGGCCGGTTCCGTCTTGGCGGCGACCAATTCTTCGTCGATGCGGCGGGCAACAGCGCCATCTCGGCGGAGGACTATGCCATCGCGCTGGTGGACGAGCTCGAAACCCCGAAGCACAGCCGCAAGCGCTTCTCGGTCGCCTATTGACCGCGGTGGGGGCGCTGCGGCGCCCCCGTCAGCGGATCTTGCGGCCCGTCTCGGCGTAGGGGTTGTCCGTCTTCTTCAGGTGGAAGCGGATCGGCGTCCCCTGCAGGTCGAAGCTCTCGCGCAGCCCGTTGACGAGATAGCGCAGGTAGCTTTCCGGCAGCGCCTCGGGACGCGAGCAGAAGGTGACGAAGGTCGGCGGGCGGACCTTGGCCTGGGTCATATAGCGCAGCTTGATGCGGCGGCCGGACACGGCCGGCGGCGGATGGTGGTCCACCGTCTCCTGCAGCCAGCGCACCAGCGTGTTGGTGGAGATGCGCTTCTGCCACGGCACGCGGGCGTCGATGATCGCCTGCATCACCCGGTCGAGGCCCTGGCCGGTGGCGGCCGAATTGGCGACGACGGGGCAGCCCTTGATCTGCGGCAGCCAGTGGTCCGCCTCCTCGCGGAGCTTCGCCGCCTTGCCGCCCTTGTGGGGCACGAGGTCCCATTTGGTGAAGGCGAGGACGACGGCCCTGCCCTCCTTGGCCGCGAGATCGGCAATGCGCAGGTCCTGGTCCTCGAAGGGCTTCTCGGCGTCCATGCAGACGACGACCACTTCGGCGAAGCGGATGGCGCGCAGCGCGTCGGCCACCGACAGCTTCTCAAGCTTGTCCTCGATGCGGGCGCGCTTGCGCAGGCCCGCCGTGTCGACGAGGCGAAACTTGCGGCCGCCCCATTCCCAGTCCACGGCGATGGCATCGCGGGTGATGCCCGCCTCGGGGCCGGTGAGCAGGCGGTCCTCGCCGATCAGGGCGTTGACCAGCGTCGACTTGCCGGCGTTCGGCCGCCCGACGATGGCGACGGGAATGGGCTTCGAGAGGTCCTCCGGCGGCGCCTCCTGGTCGCCGGCGGGGATGCTGTCATCCTCGTCGTCCTCCGGCTCGTCGTCATGGACGGGCGGGGGCATGAGGGCGGCCAGCGCCTCGTAGAGCTCGTTCAGGCCTTCGCCATGCTCGGCCGAGAGCGGTACGGGATCGCCGAGGCCGAGGGAGAAGGCCTCATAGGCGCCGGCCATGCCGACCTTCCCCTCGCTCTTGTTGGCGGCGAGGATCACCGGCTTGCCGGACTTGCGCACCATCTCGGCGAAGGTCTGGTCGTCCGGGGTCAGGCCGATACGGGCATCGACCATGAACAGGATCGCGTCGGCGAGGCGGATGGCCTCCTCCGTCTGCGCGCGCATGCGGCTCTCGAGGCTGCCCTCGCGGCTGTCCTCGAGGCCTGCCGTGTCGATGATCGTGAAGGCAAGGTCGCCGAGGCTGGCATCGCCCTCGCGACGGTCGCGAGTCACGCCCGGCCGGTCGTCGACCAGGGCGATGCGCTGGCCCACGAGACGGTTGAACAGCGTCGACTTGCCGACATTGGGCCGGCCGACGATAGCGAGCGTGAAGGACATGGGATGGCGATCAGCGACCGCGAGCCGGCGGCTGGGCCGGCGGGGGCTCGGCCGGCGCGGAGCTGGGCGAATTCGCGGGCTGCTGGATGCCGCGATCGATGCCGGGCACGCCTTCCGGGAAGACCGGGCGGCGCTCGCCCGGCAGCGGCGGCTGGCGGCGCTCGAACATCGAGGGAATGTCCTGCAGGGACTCGCAGCCGGCCAGCATGAGGCCGAGCCCGCCGAGGGCGGCGGTGCGCAGGACGAGGCGGCGGTCGGGGCGGAGGGTCATCGCAAGGTTCCGTTGATCGCTCAGCTGCCACTGGCAGGGAAGACGGTGGACATGAGGTCGGCGCGGCCGCGCACGCCCTGCGGCGTCTCGCGGTCATCCTGGATCGCCTTGATCCAGCGCTCGGCCCCGGCCCGGTCGCCGGCCTTGAGGGCGGCCAGCGCGAGGATTTCGCGCGCCGAATGACGGAAGGCGCCGTCGGCGGCGGCCAGCGGCTCGGCGCGGCGGACGAGATCGGCCGCAGGCGCGGTGTCGACGAGGAGATAGGCGGCGCGCAGGCGCGCAAGGTCCTGCATCAGCGGGCCGATGCCGGCATCGGCAGCGAGCGCGTCATAGGCGGCGACGGCTGCGGCCTTGTCGCGGGTCGCAAGTTCGGTCGCCTGGCGGAATCGGGCGAGGATGCGATAGCCGCCCGGCGCCTCGGCGGCGAGGCTGGAGAACTGGGCAGTCGCATCGGCGCTGTTCTCGCGCGACAGGCGCAAGGCGGCCTCGAACCGCGCACCGGCCGCAGCCGAACGCTCGGCCTGGAGATGGTCGTAGTAGCGCCAGCCGCCGACGACGAGCACGACGGCCGCGGCGCTGCCGACGATCACGGTCCAGTACTTTTGCCAAAAGGCCTCGAACCGCGCCCGGCGCAGGTCCTCTTCAACTTCGTCGAAAATATCGGCCATGGTCTCAATCCAGCTCCGCGCCCAAGGGATCGCGCGAGCCCCCGTCAGAAGCGGCGGAACCTATCAACTCCCCCTGTCCGACGCAAACGCGGCGGGGGTGAGGCGAAGGTCTCCGGCGCGGCGAGCCGTCGGCCGCCGGGTCCATCCACAGGCTGCGGGACAATTTGCCTCGGCTCCGCATCTGCGCCACATTTGGCGCGCATAGGATCAAGGGACTTCATCGCCATAGCCGCTTGCCCGGACACGTGCCGGATCGGGTGGCCCCATTCGCATCGCGTGCCATTGGTCGAATGAATCAGGTTCAAGCAGCCCAACCCGCCGCCGAGACCGCCGCTTCAGCCGGCGATGCGATGCTCGGCATGTCCTATGATCCCGCGACCGAGCGCGCCGTGGCGCGCCGCCTGCGCGGGGCACGATGGCGACGCCTGGCCTTCTTCGTCTCCGCGATAGCCGTTGCTGCTGCCGCCGCCGCTGCCTTCACCCACGCCCATCGCGACACGGTCGCGGCCCTGGTGCCGCCCCCGGCCCCGCCGGCCCCCGTCGCCTCCCCCGCTCCGGCCCCGACCGCTCCCTCACTCGCCTCGAGCACCTCGCGCCCCGTGACGCTCCCGGGCGACACGGCCGATCCGAACAAGGTCCAGGCCCGCATCGTCGTTCCGGCCGACCCCGAACCCGCCGCCGCACCGATCCAGATGCAGGCTCCGCCCGCCACGGCGCGGATGATCCCGCTGTCGCCGGCCGCGCCGGTCGAACAGGCCCGTGTCGAAGAGACTGCGCCGCCTGCCGGCGCGCTCGGCTTTGCGCCGCTGCCGCCGCCGCGCCCGTCCCGCGCGCCCTGACGGCCGGAAACATCGCGCCCTCCGCGGCGCAGCCACCCTGCAACGCCCCGCCCCTAACGATGCCTCCCAGTTACAGGGAGCATCGGCATGCGCGCCTTCACATGGGCGGTGATCTGGGGACTGATCGGCCTCGTCGGCGGCTATGTCGCGACGGTCGCCATCGGCCTCGTGCTCTTCGACATCTTCCGGGTCTCGCAGCGCGAAGGCGCTGCCGCCATGGGCCTCGCCTTCGTCATAGGCCCCTTCGTGGCGTGCCTCATCGCGCTGGTCGCGGCGACGGTGGCCGCCATCATGGTGTCACGGCGCGATCGGGCGCGGGCCGAAGGACAGCTCCCGCCGGCGCAGCCCTGGGGGCGCGGCCCCCGCGCCGTCTTCGGCGCCATCCTGGGAGCGGTCGGCGGCTACGTGCTGGCGGTCGCCCTGCTCGCCCTGTTCTACGCCCTGCGCGGGTCGCCCTATTTCTCGAGCTATGCCTGGGCCTACGCCGCGGCCTGGACACCGTTCATCGCGGCGATCGCAGGCGGCGGCCTCGGCATCTGGGTCGCGATGCGCCGCGGCGCGCCGGGATCGGACGGGATCAGCCGGGACTGAGCGCCTTGGCGTAGATCTCGGGCTTGAACCCCACCAGCACCTCGGCCCCGGTCTCCAGGACCGGGCGCTTGACCAGCGTCGGGTTGGCGAGGATCAGCGCTGCCGCCTTGGCGCGGTCGAGGCCCGCCTTGTCGGCGTCCGGCAGGGCGCGGAACGAGGTCCCGGCCTTGTTCAGCACAGCCTCCCAGCCCACCACATCGAGCCACTGGCCGAGCGTCTTCGCGTCGAGCCCGTCCTTGCGGAAGTCGTGGAAGCGATAGGCGACGCCCTTCCCATCGAGCCAGGCGCGGGCCTTGCGGACGGTGTCGCAGGTGGTGATGCCGTAGATCGTGACCGTCATCGTGCTCGTCTCACTCCAAGGCGTCGAGATAGGCCTCGACCTCGTCGAGATCGGCCGAGAAGAGATAGCCCTTGTCGCCGAGCACGATGGCCATGGTCTCGGCATCGCGGAGCATGTAGCCGCCATGGGCGAGCACCTGTTTCGACGACTTCTGCGCCGTCATCAGATGCAGGCCGTAGCGGACGCAGATGCGCTTGATGCGGCGCTCGCGCGAGGGGACCGATCCCTTCTGGCTCATCGAGGCGCGCCCAACCGCTCCGTCACTCCCACTCGATCGTGCCCGGCGGCTTCGACGTGACGTCGTAGACGACACGGTTGATGCCGCGCACCTCGTTGATGATGCGGGTGGCGGCGCGGCCGAGGAAGTTCATGTCGAAGGGATAGAAGTCCGCCGTCATGCCGTCGACCGAGGTGACGGCGCGGAGCGCGCAGACATGGTCGTAGGTGCGCCCGTCGCCCATGACGCCGACGGTGCGGACCGGCAGCAGCACGGCAAAGGCCTGCCAGATGATGTCGTAGAGGCCGGCCTTGCGGATCTCGTCGAGGTAGATGGCGTCGGCCTTCCTCAGGATGTCCAGCTTCTCGCGGGTGATCTCGCCGGGGATGCGGATGGCAAGGCCAGGCCCCGGGAAGGGATGGCGGCCGACGAAGCTGTCGGGAAGGCCGAGTTCGCGGCCGAGCGCCCGGACCTCGTCCTTGAACAGCTCGCGCAGCGGCTCGACGAGCTTCATGTTCATCCGCTCGGGCAGGCCGCCGACATTGTGGTGGCTCTTGATGGTGACGGAGGGGCCGCCGGTGAAGGAGACGCTCTCGATGACGTCGGGATAGAGCGTGCCCTGGGCGAGGAACTCCGCTCCGCCGATGGCCTTGGCCTCCTTCTCGAAGACCTCGATGAAGAGGCGGCCGATGGTCTTGCGCTTGGTCTCGGGGTCGGTGACGCCGGCGAGCTGGCCGAGGAACAGGTCGGACGCGTCCACGTGGACGAGCGGGATGTTGTAGTGGCCGCGGAAGAGGTCGACGACCTCGGTCGCCTCGTTCTGGCGCATCAGGCCATGGTCGACGAAGACGCAGGTGAGCTGGTCGCCGATGGCCTCGTGGATGAGCACCGCCGCGACGGAGGAATCGACGCCGCCGGACAGGCCGCAGATCACCTTGCCCCGGCCGACCTGGGCGCGGATCTTGGCGATCATTTCCTGGCGATAGGCCGACATGGTCCAGTCGGACTTAGCGCCGGCGATCTTGTGGACGAAGTTCTGGATCAGCTTCGCCCCGTCCGGCGTATGGACGACCTCGGGGTGGAACTGGACGGCGTAGTAGTTGCGGCTCTCGTCGGCGATGGCGGCATAAGGCGCATTGTCGGAGGTCGCCACCACCTCGAAGCCCTCGGGCAGCCGCGTGACGCGGTCGCCATGGCTCATCCAGACCTGATGGCGGGTGCCGGGCTCCCAGACGCCGTCGAAGAGCTTGGTGGGCTTCTGCACCTCGAGGAAGGCGCGGCCGAACTCGCGGTGATGGCCCGCCTCGACCTTGCCGCCGAGCTGCTCGGCCATGGTCTGCTCGCCATAGCAGATGCCGAAGATCGGCAGCTTCTCGTCGAAGATGAGCTGCGGCGCGCGGGGCGAGAAATCCTCGGTGACGGAGGCCGGGCCGCCGGAGAGGATGACGCCCTTCGGCTTCATCTTGCGATAGGCGGCCTCCGCCGACTGGAAGGGGTGGATCTCGCAATAGACGCCCGCCTCGCGGACGCGCCGCGCGATGAGCTGGGTCACCTGCGAGCCGAAGTCGATGATCAGGATGGAGTCGTGCTGGGTCATCGCCTTGCGTTACGACCATGCCGCAAACGGCGCAAGTCCGGGATTTCAGCCGTCAACACGGGAATGGCAGCAGGACGTCAGGGGGCGAGGACGAGAGCCCAGTAGGGGCGCATGCCCGGCGCCACCGCGCGGGCGAGGCCCATGCGGCCATGCGGCTTCACGAGATTGGCGTCGTGGGCCGGCGAGGCGCGCCAGGCCGCAACGGTCTCGGCAACCGTCTCATAGCCCCAGCCGATGTTTTCCGAGGCGGTCGGAAGGCCATGGCGCCGCATCCGCGCCGCGTAGCCTCCTCCGATATCGTGGGAGAGCAGGTTGACCCCCGCCATGGCGCGGGCATGCTCGGCGGCGACCGCATTGAGGCGGGCATCGACCCGCAGCGCGGCGAGGCCGCGGCTGGCGCGGTAGGCGTTGATGAGGCGGGCCGCGGTGGCGGCCTCGCGGGTCGATACCCGCGCGGCGGGCTGGGCCTCAGCGATGGCGGGCGCGAGGCCGAGCGCCGCCGCCAGGATCATGCGGCGAGAGACCTGAGGGCGGCTCATCGGGAGCGTTCCAGCACGGCGCAATAGAAGCCGTCCGTGCCGGTCCTCAGCGGCGAGAGCTGCAGGCCGAGGCCAGCGGGCGAGATGAGATCGTCGCGCTCGGACAGCGTGTCCGGGGCGAGCGCCAGAAGCTCTCCGGGGTCGACGCTTACAAAGCCGGGATGGCGCTCGAGGAAGGCGGCGACGCGCGCATCGTTCTCGCGCGGCAGGACCGAGCAGGTGATGTAGCCGATGCGGCCGCCCTTCTTCACCAGCTTCGCCGCGCGGTCGAGCACGAGGTCCTGTTCCTTCATGCGCTCGTCCAGCGCGCCGGGCCGAACCCGCCACTTGGTGTCGGGATTGCGCCGCCAGGTGCCGATGCCGGTGCAGGGCGCATCGACGAGGACGAGGTCGATCTTGCCGGTGAGATCGGCCAGCGGCTCGTCCCCCCTGCCCTTTGGGGTGCGGACCTGCACGTTGCGGACGCCCGCGCGCGTCAGCCGGTCATGGATGGGAGCGAGACGCCGCACATCGGCGTCGGTGGCGAAGACCTGGCCGGAATTGTCCATGAGCGCGGCGAGCTCGAGCGTCTTGCCGCCGCCCCCGGCGCAAAGGTCGACGACCTGCATGCCCGGCGCGACACCGACCAGCGCGGCGACGACCTGCGAACCCTCGTCCTGGATCTCGAACAGGCCCTTGAGGAATTCCGGCGTCACCTGGAGCGTCGGTCCACGGCCGTCCTCGCCGGCGGAGAAGCGCAGGCCCGTCGGCGCATGGTGCGTCGGCTCGGGGTTGAGATGGGCGAGCAGCGGCTGCAGGCGGGCGCGCTCGGTCTTCAGGGTATTGGTGCGGATGTCGATGGGCGCGCGCGCGGCGAGCGCCTGCATCTCCTCCACGAGCCGATCGCCGAAGGCGGCCGACAGGTCCTCGGCGAGCCAGTCCGGGAAATCGCCGGCAATCGCGGCCGGCGCATCCGAGAGGTCGGGATCGGCGAGGCGGCGCGCCTCCTCGGCCGACAGGGGTTCCGGTGCGAAACGCTCGCCGGTGCACAGGGCAGCGATGGCGGCGGCATCAAGCCCGCGGGCGAGGACGAGGCTGCCGAGCAGGACGGCGCGCGGGCTTCCCTCGCCCATGATGTAGGCGGCCGAGGCCCGGCGGCGCAGCGCATCATAGACGAGGCTGGCAATGGCGGCGCGGTCCTTCGACCCGGCGAAGCGATGGGCGAGGCCCCAGTCCTTCAGCGCATCGGGAGCCGGGCGGCGGCGGGCCTCGATGTCGGCGAGAACCTCGATGGCGGCGGACAGGCGAGCGGAGGGGGTCACGGCGTCTCCAGGACGGGACCGGGCCCGCCAAGGCCCGTGCTGTTAGACCGGCAGGCGCCCATCAAGCAAGCGCGCTGCGATCAGGCGGCGTCCGATGCGGGGCGGGAGCGCCGCCCCGCGGTGTCCGTCGAGGGCACGTCCCCGGCGGCATGGACCCGGTTGCGTCCGGCCTGTTTGGCGACATAGAGCGCCGCATCGGCCGCGGCCACCAGGGGCGAGAACATGTCAGCAGACAGGCCGTCGGCGGCGGCCAGGCCAATGCTCACCGTGACCATGCCGGTCTCGGCGGCCGCATGCGGCAGGGCCAGGGCCTCCACGGCGCGGCGGATGCGCTCCGCCGCCGGCACGGCTTCGGCCAGCGTTGCGCCGGGCAAGAGGACGAGGAACTCCTCGCCGCCATAGCGCCCGGCGACATCGACGCCGCCGCGGACCGAGTCGCGAATGGCCCGGGCGACGGCGGCAAGGCATTTGTCGCCCTCGGGATGCCCGTAATGGTCGTTGAAGGGCTTGAACCGGTCGACGTCGATCATCAGCACGGCGAAGGGACCGCCATCGGCGCCGCCGGTGAAGGCCGCGGCGCGGGCGTCGATGCCCCGGCGATTGGCGAGGCCGGTCAGCGGATCGACCAGCGTAATCCGGTGGAGATCGGCGGCGGCTTGCTCAAGGTCGCTGGCGACGAGGCTCTCCGACAGGCGCCTGAGGTAGAGCCGGCGCAGGTCGCGCTCCATGGCCGCGTTCGTGGAAAGCGAGACGTAGCTTGCGACCACGAGGCAGGCGCTCGCCGAGACCGCGACGACCGGTGGGATGACCGGATGCAGGGCCAGGGCGACGCCGTGCGCGACCACCGTCACCGCGGAAATGATCAGGGCGAGCGTGATGCTCGGGCGCAAAACCGCGTTGCCATAGAGCAGCGCGACAATGACGAAGTACTGGTAGTGCTCGGCCAGCGGCGATCGGGAGGCGGAGAACACCGCGAGGACGCCGACGATGATGGAGAGCGGGAGGCTGGCGACAAGCAGGTCGCGCCAGAAGCGCGAGGTCATGCGCGGCAGCATCACGATGGCTGCGATGATCCAGGGCGTGACCATCGCGAAATGGACGATCAAGGACACCGCCATGGCGTCGGGCGTCAGCAGATAATCGCCGACCAGGAAGGCGTTGTAGATGAGCAGGGTGCGCGGCAGGATCCGGCGCATCGCGCGGGCCCGGCGCTCGTCCATTTCGGCGGTAAAGTGCGTCTCGACCGGCTCCGGAAAGGTCAAGTTCCAGCGCCGGGCTGTCATGGCCCGGTTGACATCGTCCAGGGTGATGGCCGGTTGCTGCCTCATCGGTCCCGGTCTGCTGCAATAGGAAGGACTTTAGGGAACGAGGCTAAAGGTCCGCTTAATTCAACCGGATCGATTTGCGCTATGGCGACTGCCTCACCGCGAAGACGGGTCGGAGGCGACGACAGGCCGCAGCAGGCGCGTTGAACCTTTTCCATCGGCCGGGCGACCCATGAGCGAAGGGGCGAATTCCTCACTCCTCCAACGCTCAAGGAACGCAGCCATGACCTCCCTCAAGGCCCTTGCCCTCGCCGGTATCGCCGTTGCCGGTCTCTCGCTCTACGCCTCCACCGATGCGGAAGCCCGCGGCTTCCGCGGCGGTGGCGGTGGCTTCCGCTCCGGCGGTGTCCATCTCGGCGGCGCCCGCCATTTCGGCGGCGTCCGTCACATCGGTGGCCCGCGTCTCGGCTTCCATGGCCCTCGCCACGGGCATCGCCACGGCTTCTGGCGCCATGGCGTCTGGGTCGGCGGGCTCGGCATCGCGACGGTGGGCGCCAGCTGCTACCGCTACCGCTGGATCGACACGCCCTACGGCCTCGAGCGCCGGCTCGTGAACGTCTGCGTCTACTGAGGCGTCCGGCAGAGGGGCCGTCCCGGTCGCAGGACCGGGGCGGCCCTTGCCGTCAGACCGACGCGATGAAGACGCCGACGAGCATGCCGAGGATGGCGATGCAGCCGACGAGGAAGGCCAGCGGCCGGATCATCATGTTGTTCGAGCCGATATGGATCATGGCATGGACGATGCGGCTCGCCACGAACAGCCAGGCGAGCGAGACCATGACCCAGCCCGTCGCCCCGACATGAATGGCGAGGATCGCCAGGACGTAGAAGAGGACGGGCGTCTCGAACTGGTTGGTGAAGTTGTTGGCGGCCTGCTGCGGCTTGGAGGGCCAGGCATCCTTCTTCAGTGCGATTTCGCTGATCTTGACCTCGCGGGCCATCATGGCCTTGCGCCGGAAGATGCCCATCACCACGAGCACGACGAGCGTCAGAAGGATCTGCGCCAGCACCGGCCAGACCAGCGAATTCATGCCGGCATTCATCAAACCCATGGAATTCATCCTTCTTGGAAAGACATCCGTGTGATTCCGCTTCCGTTAGGTCGCGGAACCGACCATGCTGATCATACGTTGGTCAAGGAAAGGCCACCCCTGGCCCATACCTTCGGCACACGTCGCGACCTTACTGATCGCGATCGGGCGGGGTGGAACCCGCCGAACTCGGGGAGAACAGTCATGCGTTCCATGTCCGTCAGGGGCCTTGCCCTGTCCACCGCCGCCGGCCTGATGGCCCTCGGCTTCACCACGCTGATGCCCTCGACCGCCTCTGCCGCTTCGGCCGAGCGGGCCGCCATCGGCTCCACCATCGATACCAGCCAGCCCGTCGAGATGCAGCGTCGCGGCGGCGGCTTCCGCGGCGGTCCGCGCTTCGCCGGGCCGCGTCCTGGCTTCCGTCCGGGTCCGGGTCCCTATCGTGGCCGCGGCTGGCGCGGTCCGGGTCCGTGGGTCGGCGCCGGTGCGGCGGCCCTGATCATCGGTGGCGCCGCGGCTGCGGCTGCCGCCAATGGCCCCTATTATCGCGAGTGCTGGATCGAGCGCCGCTGGGTCGACACCTATTACGGCCCGGAGCTGCGCCGCGTCCGCGTCTGCAACTGACGCGACACGCCAACCTTTCGAAGAAGGCGGCCACCCGGCCGCCTTTTTCATGTCCGGGCCTCAGACGCGACCGCCATTGGGATAGTTCGGGCTCTCGCGGGTGATGGTCACGTCGTGGACGTGGCTCTCGCGCAGGCCGGCGCCCGAGATCCGCACGAACTCGGTCTGGGTGCGGAAATCGGAGAGCGTGCGGGCGCCGGTATAGCCCATGGCGGCGCGCAGGCCGCCGACGAGCTGGTGCACCACGGTCGAGACGGGGCCCTTGTAGGGCACCTGGCCCTCGATGCCCTCGGGGACGAGCTTCAGCGCGTCCTTCACCTCGGCCTGGAAGTAGCGGTCGGCCGAGCCGCGGGCCATGGCGCCTACCGAGCCCATGCCGCGGTAGCTCTTGTAGGAGCGTCCCTGCCACAGATAGACCTCGCCTGGCGCCTCGTCCGTGCCGGCCAGAAGCCCGCCGATCATGGCAACCTCGGCGCCAGCCGCCAGCGCCTTGGCGAGATCGCCGGAGAACTTGATGCCGCCGTCGGCAATGACCGGCGTGCCGGTGGCCTGGGCCGCCTCGACGCTCTCCATGATGGCGGTCAGCTGCGGGACGCCGACGCCCGCGACGATGCGGGTGGTGCAGATCGAACCGGGGCCGATGCCGACCTTGATGGCGTCAGCGCCGGCGTCGATCAGCGCCTTGGTGGCGGCGCCCGTCGCGACATTGCCGGCGACGACCTGGACCTTGTTCGACAGCCGCTTGATGCGGGCGACCTGGTCGAGGACCTTCTGCGAGTGGCCATGGGCGGTGTCGACGACGACGAGGTCGACGCCGGCATCGATCAGCATCTCGGTGCGCTCGTAGCCCTGCTCGCCCACGGTGGTGGCGGCGGCGACGCGCAGCCGTCCCTGCTCGTCCTTGCAGGCGTTGGGATTGGCCACCTGCTTCTCGATGTCCTTCACGGTGACGAGGCCGGTGCAGCGGTAGTGCTCGTCGACCACGATCAGCTTCTCGATGCGGAACTGGTGCAGGAGCCGCTTGGCCTCTTCCTGGCTGACGCCCTCGCCCACCGTGATGAGCCGGTCCTTGGTCATCAGCTCGGAGACCGGCTGGTCGGGACGGGTGGCGAAGCGCACGTCGCGATTGGTGAGGATGCCGACGAGCTTGCCGCCCTTGCCATTCGGGCCACGCTCGACGACCGGGAAGCCGGAAAAGCCGTGCTTCTTCATCAGGGCGAGAGCATCGGCCAGCGTCTCGTCGGGGTGGATGGTGATGGGGTTCAGCACCATGCCGCTCTCGAAGCGCTTCACCTGCCGCACGTGATCCGCCTGCACGTCGGGGTCGAGATTACGGTGGATGACGCCGATGCCGCCGGCCTGGGCCATGGCGATGGCCATGCGATACTCGGTCACCGTGTCCATGGCCGAGGACATCAGCGGGATGTTGAGATTGATGGTGCGGGTGATGCGCGTCCTGACGTCGACATCGCCGGGCATCACGTCGGACAGGCCCGGCCGCAGCAGCACGTCGTCGAAGGTGAGGGCTTCCTCGATGGACTTGATGACGGCCATTGCCAACTCCGCTGCGGAAAAAGCCGGTCCCGGCCTTTCGATTCAGCGAAAGGAAATGGGGCGGCTCCTTGAAGGGTTGGCGAAGCCTGCTACCACGACTCGGTGACGGCTCCAACACGCGATCCGCTGCCAACCGCACGATTTTTACCGGCCAGCCATGCAGCGGCGCCGGCCTATCGCGAACGTGAACGACGCGGGCGTGCATTTAGGAGCAGCGGCGCCCATCTGCGCGTCGAACCATTTGGAGCGTGACCGCGACATACGGATGCAACATCCGGAGCCGCACATGCATTTCGACACCCGAACCCTGGCTACGCTCACCATGATCGCCGCCCCCACCCTGATGTTCCTGGCCGCCAGCGCCGCGCTGGTGCTGGTCACCGGACCGAGCAAGGCGCAGGACGCGGGCCCGCGGCATATCGAGATCCGTGGCGGCGAGACGGTCGAGGTTCCCGGTCCCGGCGGCCGCATGCTGAAGCTGAAGTTCACCCGGGTCATCGCCGACGGCCGCTGCGCCACGGCGCGCTGCGAGCGTGCCGGCGCCCCGGTGGTCGAGGTTCAGGCCATCGGCGCCACCACGCCGTCCTTCCGCCTGTCGCCCGCCGCCCATCTCGGCGCCCCCTTCGTGCCGGTCATGGGGCGCTTCGTCTCCTTCGGCGAACTCTCCGCTCCGCCGCGCGAGCTCACCACCGGCGGCCGCCCCGTGCCGCTGGACGCCTATGTGCTGAAGCTGACCGTGACCCCCTGACCTTTCGTCGCTATCGGCGCGCTGCCCTTTCGCCGGGCCTCGCCATGCCCTATGTGACCGCCGGTCAGGCGAGGGCATCATGGTCACACGGGAAGAAGTCGCACGTGCGCTGGAGAAGGTGCTCCTGCCGGCGAGCGGCCAGTCGCTGACGGCCTCGGGCCGGCTCTCGGACATCGTCGTGGCGGGCGACAAGGTCATGGTCGCCATCGCCATCGATCCCACGGAAGCCCCCGCCATGGAGCCGGTGCGCGCCGCCGCCCAATCCGCGATCGGCGGGATTCCCGGCGTCGCCCAGGCCCTTGTCTCGCTCACGGCCGACCGGCCCCCAGGTGCAGCTGCGACCGCCGCCCGCCCCGCACCGTCCACCCAGCCGCATGTGGCGCCCGGCCGCCCGACCAACGCGCCATCTCCGAAGGCTGCGACCATTCCCGGCGTGAAGCACGTCATCGCCGTGGCCTCCGGCAAGGGCGGCGTCGGCAAGTCCACCACCGCCTGCAACCTCGCCCTGGCGCTGGCCGCCAATGGCCGCAAGGTCGGCATCCTCGACGCCGACATCTACGGCCCGTCGCTGCCGAAGCTGTTCGGCCTGTCCGGCAAGCCGCGCGTCGTCTCCGGCCGCACCCTCGCCCCGCTCGAGAATTTCGGCGTGAAGGTCATGTCCATCGGCTTCATGGTCGAGGAAGAGACCCCGATGATCTGGCGCGGGCCGATGGTGATGAGCGCCATCACCCAGATGCTGCGCGAGGTCGCCTGGGGCGAGCTCGACGTGCTGGTGGTCGACATGCCGCCGGGCACGGGCGATGCGCAGCTCACCATGGCGCAGGCGACGCCGCTGGCCGGCGCGGTCATCGTCTCGACGCCGCAGGACCTCGCACTGATCGATGCGCGGCGCGGCGTCGCCATGTTCAAGAAGACCGAGGTGCCGATCCTCGGCATCGTCGAGAACATGAGCTATTTCATCGCTCCCGACACCGGCCGGCGCTACGACATCTTCGGCCACGGCGGTGCGCGGGCGGAGGCCGAGCGGCTCGGCGTTCCCTTCCTTGGCGAGGTGCCGCTGGACATGGACCTGCGCGCTCGCTCCGATTCCGGCCGGCCGCTGGTCGCGACCGTGCCCGACAGTCCCCACGCCCTCGTCTATCGCGACATCGCGCGGCAGGTCTGGGCGAGCCTCACCGGCACGGGCGACGTCACCATCAAGCCGCCGCCGCGCATCATCATCGAGTGACGGGCTGCGACGCAGCGACGCTTGATCGATTCCAGCCGCGTGCTAGATATCCTGCCGAAACAACAGTTTCGCCAAGTGCGAAGACAAGAACGGGGGACCACCATGAAGGCCATGATCCTTGCTTTCGTTGCCGCTGTGGCCATCGCTGCCGGCGCCGGCTTCGTCCTCAACTCGAACTACCAGATGACCGCCGACGCCCGCTTCGCCACGACCGGCGCGCAGCTGCGCGGCAACGAGGCTGGCTACAACCTCGTCGGCAAGACCTGGGACGGCATGGCCCGTCCGGATGGCGCCAAGCACTGATGTCCGCATCATGAGCGGGGACGGTTCCGGCGGCGCTCCGGACGGCGCGACGCTGGTGGACCTGAAGGGGCTGAAATGCCCCCTTCCCGCCCTCAGGACACGCCGGGCCCTCGCCCGCGCCGAGGTTGGCGATCGTCTGCACGTGGTCTGCACCGATCCGATGGCGGCCATCGACATCCCCCATCTCGTGAACGAGACGGGGCATGTGCTCGAGGCCCAGGCCAAGGTCGCGGAGACCCTGACCTTCACCATTCGCAAGACGGGTTGAACCGTCAGACGGCGCCCTGCAGCACGCCGCGGGCATTGAAGTGGCAGGTGAAGGCCCGCGATCCCAGAGCGCCATGCGCCGCAAGTCCGCGGATCTGGTAGCGTCCGGCCTCCGTCCGCAGCACCCGGTTCTCCAGCACGACGGCGCGACGGCTCACGCCCATCATCTGGGCGGCGTCGGCACGGCACCAGCCGGCCATGGTGTGGCCGCGGCGATGGGAGGCCTCGGCGGCGCCAGGCATGGCGAGGAATAGGGCGAGGCCTGCGGCGGTCACTGCGATGGCTTTCATGGGTTCGTTCCCTGATCGGATGGGCCTGCGGAGAAGGTCCGCGACGCCAACGCATGAGACACCGAAAAGGCTCCGCTGCCGAGCCCTCGTTCGGGCTCCGAGCCCACCAGGACTTTACGCACCGGGCGCCGCGCCCCATCTTGCGCGGGAAAGCGAGACGACCCGATGACCGCCATTGCCGCCGTGATCTACGGCCCCGACGAGGACTGCGACGTCCTGCTCACCGACTTCGCCCATGACCTGGCGCGGGCGGGCGTCGCCGTGGCAGGCCTCGTCCAGGTCAATGCGGGCGCGAGCTGCGCCGAGATCGACATGGAGCTGGAGCTGGTCGGCAGCGGCCGCCGCTTCAATATCTGCCAGGATTTAGGCTCGGGCAGCGTCAACGCCTGCCGGCTCGATCCTGCCGGCCTCGCGGCGGCTGCGGGGGCCCTGCGAGCAGCGCTGGAGCAGCCGGCGAGCCTCGCCATCGTCAACAAGTTCGGCCGGGCGGAAGCCGAGGGCGGTGGCCTCGTCGCCGAGATCGGCGCAGCCGTGGAACAGGGCCTGCCGCTGGTCGTCGGGGTGCCGAAGCGCTTCACCGAGGCCTGGGCGGCCTTCGCCGGCGGGCTCGATGATCGCCTCCCCTGCAGCCGCGCCGCACTCGATGCCTGGTGGGTACGACAGGTGCCGGCGGCGGCGGAGTAGCCTCAGTCTGGCAGGACCTTTCCGGGATTGAGGATGCCCTGCGGGTCGAGGGCGTTCTTGACGAGGTGCATGACGTCGACGGCCTCGCCGTATTCCATCCGCATGTACTTCCGCTTGCCCAAGCCCACGCCGTGCTCGCCGGTGCAGGTGCCGCCGACGCGCACCGCATGGGCGACCATCTTGTCATAGGCCTCCTCGGCCGCGCGGACTTCCTCGGGGCTGTCCGGGTCGATCTGGAAGCCGAAATGGAAATTGCCGTCGCCGACATGGCCGACGAGCGTGGTGTTGAAGGGCTGCTGCCGGGTGTCCTCGCGCACGCCGCGGATGACCTCGGCGAGCGACGAGATGGGCACGCAGACATCGGTGCCGAAGCCCTGCTTGCCGGGATTGGCGGCGCGGATGGCCCAGTGGATGTCGTGGCGCGCCTGCCAGAGGCGATTGCGCTCGTCGGCATCAGCCGACCAGCGCCAGTTGGTGGCGCCCTCGCCCTTGGCGATCTCCTCCACGATGGCCGCCTGTTCCTCGACACCGGCCTGGCTGCCAGCGAACTCGAAGAAGAGGGTCGGCGTCACCGGCAGGGAGAGCTTGGAATAGGCGTTGACGGCCGAGATGGCATTGTCGTCGAGCAGTTCGACGCGCGAGACGGGAATGCCCATCTGGATGGTCTGGATGACCGTGTCGACCGCCGCCTCGACGCTCGGGAAGGCGCAGATCGCCGCCGCCATCACCTCGGGGATGCCGTAGAGCCTGACCGTCACCTCGGTGATGATGCCGAGCGTGCCCTCCGAGCCCACGAAGAGGCCGGTGAGGTCGTAGCCCGCGGCGGATTTGCGCGCCCGCGAACGGGTGCGGATGATCCGCCCGTCCGCCAGCACGACGGTGAGGCTCAGCACGTTCTCGCGCATGGTGCCGTAGCGCACGGCATTGGTGCCGGAGGCGCGGGTCGCGGCCATGCCGCCGATCGAGGCATCGGCGCCGGGATCGATGGGGAAGAACAGCCCGGTGTCGCGCAGATGGGCGTTGAGCTGCTTGCGGGTGACGCCGGCCTGGACGGTGACATCGAGGTCCTGCGACCGGACCTCGAGGATGGCGTTCATCTCGTTCATGTCGATGGAGACGCCGCCTTTCACCGGGATGAGCGCGCCCTCCAGCGACGAGCCGACGCCGTAGGCGATGACCGGCGTGCCATGCGCGGCGCAGAGCTTCACGATGGCCGAGACCTCTTCCGTGCTGTGCGGGCGGCAGACGGCGTCCGGCAGGCGCGGAGCGTGGCGGGATTCGTCACGGCCGTGCTGGGCGCGGTCCGATTCGGAAAGCGACAGGCGGGAGCCAAGCAGGGCGCGCAGGGCCTCGACGAGAGCCGGGTCGATGGCGGGAGCCGCGAAGGGAGCGTTCATGGAAATCGGCCGATTGGGACGGGGCCGTCATCAAGACACCAAGCGGCGGCGCTGCCAATCGGAAAGCTGCAGGGCGCCCCTGCGCCTTGGTCAGACGGCGTGGCGTTCGATGCGCCAGCGAAGGGCCTCGTCCACCTGAACAAGCGAATAGCCGGCGGGGTCGTCGCCGTGATGCCCGGCGGAGGAGGCCGAGGGCGCGCCGGCGAGCGTGATGGCGAAGCCGTCGATGGTGGTGGTCGCCTCGCAGGCCCTGTGCAGGTGGCCGTGAAGCACGAGGGGGCAGCGATGGCGGGCAAGAAGCGCCATCAGCGCCTGCCCGTCGCGCAGGCGCTTCAGCGGCGATAGGCCCGGCGCATGGGGCGGATGATGGACGGCGATGACGGGAAGATGCGCGGTGCGGTCGATGGCCGACAGCATCGCGTCGAGCCGGGACAGCTGGGCAGCGCCAAGCTCCCCTTCGGCCGAGAAGAGCCAGGTCGGGAGCCCCGAGCAAAGGGTGACGAGGGCCACGCGGCCCGTCACCACCAGCCGTGGGAAATGCCCGCGGATATCGGCGTCATTCTGCGGCGCGGCCTCGGGCGCGAGCCAGCCACCGAGGCCATCGCGCAGCCGCGGCACGGCGCGGGCCGTGTAGACGTCGTGATTGCCGGGGGCCCAGGAGAGCCGGCAGGGCGGGCCGAAGGCGGCAAGCGCCTCGGCTGCGGCGCCATATTCGCTGGCAAGGCCGAGCTCGATGAGGTCGCCGGTCAGGGCCACATGGTCGGGGGATGCGGCCCGCACGGCCGCGGCGACCCGCAGGCCCAGGGCGGGATCATGGGCGCCAGGCTTGCGCCGCCAGTTGATCCAGCCCAGCGCCGGCTTCAGCCCCTCCCCGAACGGGAACGGCACCGGCGCGAGATGAAGGTCGGAGACATGGGCGATGCTGGTCACGCCGCTGCCTCGCATGTTCGCCGCCGCCTGTGAAGCGGCGGCGAGCCATGGCTCAGGCGTAGCGGGCCCGCAGCGCCTCGAAGCGCGGGACCTGATCGGCGATCAGCGCCCGCTCCTTGTCGCGGCGGACGAAGATCTTGAACATCGCCTCGCCGGCCTCGTTGAAGAACTGGATCGAGAGCGACCGGCGACCGTGGAACACCCGGTCGACGAAGCAGATCTCGCGGCAGTTCGACGCCTTGATGTGACCGCCGATGGGGCTGTCGCCATGGACGTTGAACCAGCCGTGGCCGGCTGTGCCGGGCACCAGCGCGCCATGGCATTCGAGCACGATGTCCGGCGTGTTGACGATGAAGAGGATCTCGCCCCAGCCCGTCACCTCGGTCCAGATCGCCTCGAAGGCCTCGGCCGGTGCGGCCACGGCCTCGCCGGCGGGGAGCATGGCGAGGACGTCGCGGGCGGCAACACCGTGCTCGCGCGCGACATTCTCGATGACGCCGTCCGGCTTGGCGGCGAGCGCTGCGCGCGCCGCCGACAGCCTGTCCTCGCGAGAGAGGACCTGATGGACCGTCATCGCCTTACTCCGCGGCGACGGACGGCGCGCCGTCGTTGCGCTCGACGATGATGGCCTCGAAGCCCTCGAACTCCGGATGGCCCAGCGAGGTCGGCTTGTTCTGCTGGCCGGCGCGGGCATGCGACTTGCGGAACTGCTCGGACTTGGTCCAGGCCTCGAAATTGGCCTTGGACTGCCAGACCGTGTGGGAGGAATAGAGCGTGTGATCCTCGCGCTCCGGGCCCTTGAGCAGGGCGAATTCCACGAAGCCTTCGAGTTCGCTCAGATAGGACTGACGCGTCCGCCAAATGGTCTCGAAATCGGCTTCGGCGCCCTTGATGACCTTGAAGCGGTTCATGGCGATGTACATGGCGGGTCCTCCTGGCTGGTCGCTTGGACTGGCTGACGTCAATAAAGAGAGTAGTTGATGCCCGTCGTAAAGCTGGCGGGACTTCCGGCCGGGTTCGGCGGGAAGGGCTGGGCACGACGCACCATGGCGAGCGTCGCCTGATCGAGAACGGCCGCCCCGGACGAGGTGGCGATGGACACGGACGACACCGCGCCATTGGCGGTCAGCGTGAAGGAAACGGCGGCGCGGCCGCGGATGCCGGCATCGCGCGCGTGGTCGGGATAGACCTTGAACCGCGCGAGATGGGCGAGGACGCGCTGGCGCCAGGCGGCGACGGCCGCCGTCGTCGCGGCCCCGGTCGTGCCGTTGGCGTCGGATTGCTGGCGGTTGCGCTGGCCGGCGCCATCACCCCGCTCGGCCTGGGCGGCGGCGGAGGCGGCCTGCCGGGCGGCGCGGGCCGGACGGTCCGGCTGCGGCGTTGCCGCGGCCTGGCGGGTCGGACGGGTCTGGTCGCGCGTCACCGGCGCCTCGCGGCGGGTCGGCGGCTGGCGCACGGCCTCGCGGCGGACGGCCGACGGCGGCGTCGCAGGGCGCAGGGCGGGCGCCGGCGGCGGCGGCAGGACCGGCTGCGGCGGCGCTGTCTGGAGTTCGGCAAGCTGGTTCGCCTCGGCGGGCGCCTCCGCCTGGGCGAGAGCGGCCGGCTGGGGCGGCGTCGCGGCCTGTTCCGGCACGGGCGGAGCCGGGGTCTCGACCGGCGGCGGTTCCACCGAGCGCTCGGCGGCCGCCAGGCTCTCCGGCAGGGGCGGCGGTGGCAGCTGGTCGACGAGGCGCTCGGCCATCGTCAGGGGATCGGGCTGCGCGACGGGCGGCTCGTCGGTGGGCACGGGCGACGGATCGAGAGCCGCCATCTCGGGCGGCGTCTCGGCGGGCGGTGCCTCGACCGCCTGGCGCACCTCGCTGGCGATGGCCGGATTGACCGCCTCTTGCCTGCCGCTCGCAGAATCCTGCTGCGATGCGGAGCCGGTATCGGCGGCCACCACCATCTCAACGGCGATGCCCTCCTCGCCGGCCGAGATCGGTGCCGGTGCCTTGAGGCCCAGCCAGACGAAAGCGGCGGCTGCAGCCCCATGCAGGGCGATCGAGGCGATGACCGACAGCGACAGGCGCCGCGCCGGCATGGGACAGGTCGAGACTGCCCGCTCCGGCGCGATGGCGACGGCCGCACCCGCGGCGTGATCGTCCATCGCGGCCGCAGAGATGATGACGGCCGGCGCCGGGACGGCGGCGGCCGGCTCCGGCAACGGGAGGATGACGGGAGGTGCGCCCTCCCCCCGCTGCGCGGCGGCACCCGGGGATGCCGAGCCGGACAGGCCCGTCCGGGTCTGCCCATCGCTACCGACGAGGACGGGCTCGACGCGCGCACGGCCGCGGGACCGGGACGCCATGGGACGCCCGCCCTCCATCCGCCGTGCCGTCGCCGCGCCCGCCATGTCGGCCTCAGAACTTCGCGGAGACGCTGAGCGAGACCGACCGGCCAGGAGCCCGGAAGAGCTCGAGGTTGGCATTGGTCTTGGTCAGGCCTGCCACGTCGATGGCGTTGAAGTAGCGCGCGTTGAAGACGTTGAAGACGCCGGCACGCACGGTGACATTGCGGCTGATCTCATAGGCGCCGAGCACGTCCATCGTGGCATAGGCGCCGGGCTGGAAGATGTTGGCGGCGCTCACCCGCGTCTTGGCGGCGGCGGCGCGGATGCGACCCTCCAGCATCCAGTTCTGCGGGCTGTTGTAGCGCAGGCCGGCGACGCCGGTGACCGGATCGATGCTGTCGATCGGCAGGCCCGTCGTCTGGTCGGTGCCGTTGGCGTAGGCGACCGAGCCATAGGCGGTCCATTCGGGGTTGATGCGGTACTCGCCCTTGGCCTCGAAGCCCCAGATCCGCACGGACTGGAGGTTCTGGTACTGGAACTGGGTCAGGCCCGCCGGCGAGATGCCAACCGTCACCGTGTTGATGAAGTCGTTGTAGAGATTATAGAAACCGCTGACCTGGAAGCTCGAGCCGTCGGCGAAGCGACCACGCAGGCCGGCCTCGAAGCTGTTCACGGTCTCCGGACGCAGGCCGAAATTCGGCAGGATCTCGTAGAACTGGGCGGCATTGGAGAACGCGAAGTTGGCGTTGTCATAGGGCGGCGCGCGGAAGCCGCGGGCATACTGGCCGAAGAGGCGGAAGTTCTCGGTCAGGTCGTAGGTGGCGCCGAGCTTCGGCGAGACGGCGAAGGCCGAGACATTGCCGATCGGGAAGCCGGGATTGGAGTTGTAGAAGGCGGCATCCGGCTTCGGCGACAGGTGGTAGTAGTCGAAGCGCACGGCCGGCGTGATCCGCAGCCGACCCCAGGAGATCGTGTCCTGGATGTAGAAGGCGCCCTGGATCGTCTCGGTGTCGGGGAAGTTCTTGTTCGGGTAGGTCTCACCGCCGATCGGGCCGGTCAGCTGCTGGCCGGTGGTCAGGTCCGTCTCGGTGCGCATGCGCGGGCGGGACGACCGGGTGAAATCGGCGGTAAATCCGTAGACGAAGTGGTGATCGAGACCGCCGAACTGGCGGCGGGCGCCGAACTGGGTATCGATGCCGAAGATCTGCTGGCGGAAGTCGAAATCCGACACGCGCAGGCGGTTGGCCGCGCCATTGCCGGCCGGCACGCGGCGGAACTCGTCGGTGTGCTCCTGGCGATCGAAGTCGGTGGCATAGACCATGACCTTGATCTCGTCGGCGATCGACCAAGACAGCTGCTGCGTCCAGTCGAGGCTGAGGCGGAAGCGCTTGTTGGTATCGTGGGTGATCTGGTCGGCGATCGAGGTGGTGCGGGCCGAGATCAGGTTGGTGCCAACGCCGCGCCACAGCGCCTCGGCGGTCAGGCGCCAGCGGCCGGAATCCGGGGTCTCATAGACCAGCTTCGCCAGGATGTTGTTGGACTGGAAATTCTGCGGATTGGCGCGGCGGGTGGCCGAGTTGATCTGCGTCTCGGTGCCGTCGCGGCGGGTGTACTGGAGGAGGAACTCGAAGGGCCCCTTGCGCGCCGCGCCGGTTAGCGTCTCCGAGAAGGAGCGGTTGACGCTGTTGAACGAGAACCGCGTGCCCGCATACCAGTCGCGGCCGACCTCGCGCAGATAGTCGCCGGGGTCCTTGGTGGTGAAGGAGACGACGCCGCCGATGGCATCCGAGCCGTAGAGGGCCGAGGCCGGGCCGCGGATGACCTCGACGCGCTTCAGGTCCTCGTAGTCGACGATGTCGCGGGTGTAGAGACCCGGGCCGACATTGGAGCCGGGATAGTCCGGGATGCGCGTGCCGTCGATCTCCAGGCGGACGCGGTTGTCGCCGATGCCGCGGATGAAGAAATTGCCGGCGCCGACGCGTGTCGGGGCATTGCTGACGGCAAGGCCGGGCTCGTTGCGCACGAGGTCGCGCGGACCCTGGATGAGGTTGTTCTGGAGCTGCTGCTCGTTGACGACGGTGACCGTGCCGGGCGCGTTGTAGACCGTCGACGGCGTGCGTTCAGCCGAGACGGTGATCTCGTCCTGGGCGGATTGCGTGCGCTGCTCAGCCGGCTGGGACGGAGCCTGAGCGAGGGCCGGCGTGGCGGCGAGGACGAGAGTGGAAACGGACGCGAGAAGCGCCGCGCAGCCGCGACGGGTGAGCATGATCGAACCTGCAAGCCTGAATGACGTGTTGTTGTCGGCTGGCTGGCATCGATGCGCGGGCACCGGGCTGGCTGGCGGTCTGGTCCGGCCGGGTTGACCGGTCGCGGCGCTGTTGACGATGCCTAATTAACCTGACTATCAATGTCAACAATAGTCGGTGTGGAAGCAGTTTTTAATGTTTCCAGACACTTCGGCCTGATTGTTATCATTCCAAACTAGGCTTTTCCCATGATCGCATCCCCCGAGCCGGCGCCCTCTCCTGTGCGCTCCAGCCGCGAGGCCGGCGTTGAAACCCCGGCGACGGTTCCCACCGTGGAGGTCACCGCCATCCTCGGCGCCGGCCGCGAGGCGGTCATCCTGCACAAGGGCGAGCGCTATCGCCTGCGCGTCACCGCCAACGACAAGCTGATCCTGACCAAATGACCCGCGCACCTATCCCGTCGCGGCTGCTGTCGCGCCGCAGCCTCCTCGCGGCCACCGCGGCCCTCCCGCTGGCGCCCGGGGCCCCCCGCGCGGCCGAGCGGCGCATCGTTGCCGCCGGCGGCGTCATCACCGAGATCGTCTATGCCCTTGGCCGCCAGGACCTGCTGGTCGGCGTCGATACCACGAGCCTCTTCCCCGCCGCCGCGCTGAAGGACAAGGCGCAGGTGGGCTATGTCCGCGCCCTGTCACCGGAAGGCGTCCTGTCGCTGAGGCCCACCGATCTCCTTGCCGTCGAAGGCGCGGGGCCGCCGGATGCGCTGAAGCTCATCGCCGAGGCTGGGGTGCGCGTCGAACGCGTCAGTGAGGACACGTCGGAGGCGGGCGTCGCCGGGCGTATCCGCGCCATCGGCCGCTTCGTCGGCGCCGAGGGCGAGGCGAACACCCTCGCTGCGCGCGTCGAGGAGGGATTTGCCGGGCTGAAGCGTCGCCGCGACGCCGTCGCCGCCCGCAAGCGCGTGCTGTTCGTGCTGTCGCTGCAGAACGGCCGCGTCATGGTCGGCGGGGCGAAAAGCAGCGCCGACGCCATCATCCGCTATGCCGGGGCGGTCAATGCGGCGGACAGCGTCGAGGGCTTCAAGCCGCTGACCGACGAGGGCCTCATCGCGGCGGCACCGGACGCGATCCTGATGATGAGCCACAACGACCATGCGGCCTCGCCCGACCAGGTCTTCGGCATCCCCGCGCTCAGCGCCACGCCGGCCGCGAAGACCCGCAGCCTCATCGCCATGGACGGGCTCTACCTGCTCGGCTTCGGCCCGCGCACGCCGGATGCGGCAGCCGACCTGATGACGGCTCTCTACGGCAAGGCGGGCTGACGGTGACGCTCGCCCTGCCCTCCCCGGCGGTCGCCGCGCTCTTCGCCTCGCAGCGGCGGCGAATCGCCGTCGCTGGCGGCGTGATCGCCGTCGGCCTCGCCCTGCTTGCCGTCCTGTCGCTCGGCAGCGGCGCAGTGCGCATCCCGCCGGAGCGCGTGGTGGCCGTCCTCTCCGCCTGGATATCCGGCGACCGGGAGGTGCTCGCCAGCCGCGAGGCGCTAATCATCCTGTCCATCCGCGTGCCGCGCCTCATCCTCGGCGCGCTGATCGGTGCGGCGCTCGCCGTGTCGGGGGCGCTGATGCAGGGCCTGTTCCGCAATCCCCTCGCCGATCCCGGCCTTGTCGGCGTGTCGTCGGGGGCGGCGCTCGCCGCCGGTTTCACCATCGTGCTGGGCGACCGCATCCTCGGCACGGTCTCGGCGCAGCTGCCCTTCATCCTGCTGCCAGTCGGCGCCTTTGTCGGCGGCCTCGCCTCGACGCTGATCCTCTACGCCATCGCCACGCGCCACGGACGCACCTCGGTGGCGGTCATGCTGCTCGCGGGCGTCGCGCTCGGCGCCTTCGCGGGGGCGCTGACCGGCGTCCTCGCCTTTGTCAGCGACGACCGGCAGCTGCGCGACCTCACCTTCTGGTCGCTCGGTTCGCTCTCCGGCGCCAGCTGGACGAAGGTCTGGACCGTGGTGCCTCTGGTCCTTCCCGTCCTGCTCGCCGTGCCGCTTCTCGCCCGCGGGCTCAATGCCCTGCTGCTGGGCGAGGCCGAGGCCTTCCATCTCGGCATACCCGTCCAGGCGCTGAAGCGCGCCGTCATCCTCATGGTCGCGGTGGCGGTGGGCGCGAGCGTCGCCTCGGCCGGCGTCATCGGCTTCGTCGGCATTGTCGTGCCGCACCTGCTGAGGCTGGTCTTCGGCCCCGACCATCGCACGTTGCTGCCCTTCGCGGCGCTGCTCGGCGCGGGCCTCCTCACCGGCGCGGATCTGGCGGCCCGCACCCTCGTCGCCCCGGCGGAGCTGCCCATCGGCATCCTGACCGCCGCCATCGGCGCCCCCTTCTTCCTGTGGCTGCTGCTGAGGCGCGACCGGAGCCTCGACTCATGAGCCCCCTCATCGAAGCGCGCGACCTCACCGCCTCGTTCGGCGGCCGCAAGGTGGTGGACGGCGTCTCCCTCACCCTCGGCGAGGGCGAGATGATCGTCGTGGTGGGGCCAAACGGCGCGGGCAAGACGACACTGACCAAGCTGCTGACCGGCGAGCTCGCGCCCGATTCGGGCGAGGTCCTGATCGGTGGCGAGAGGCTGTCGGCCGTGCCGCCCTGGCAGCTTGCGGCGCGGCGGGCGGTGATGGCGCAGGCGAACCGCCTCGCCTTCCCCTTCACCGTCGCCGAAGTGGTGCGGATCGGCATCGACGGCGTCGGCCGGGCGCTGACGCGGACGGGCCGCGAGGCGATCATCGCCGAGGCGCTCGCGGCGGCCGATATCGGCCATCTCGTCGCCCGCGGCTACCAGATGCTTTCGGGGGGCGAGCAGCAGCGCGTGCAGTTCGCCCGCACCTATGCGCAACTGCGCGCCGGCCGGGTCGCGGCCGAGCGGCAGGTGCTCTTCCTCGACGAGCCGGTGGCGAGCCTCGACCTCGCCCACCAGATCGCGCTGATGGACTGCGCCCAGCGCCTCGCGCGCGAGGGCATCGGCGTCATCGCCGTCCTGCACGACCTCAATCTCGCCGCGACCTTCGCCGACCGGATCCTGGTGATGAGCGCGGGGCGCTGCCACGCCTTCGGACGACCGGCGGATGTGGTCACCCGCGCGACGGTGCGGGACGTGTTCGGGGTCGACCTGTGCCGCGACGCCGCCGCCGGCGGCCTGCCCGTGGTGCTGCCGCAGCACCGGGACGCGGCGCCCCGCTATGCCCCCGCGACAGCCGCGGCGAGCTGACGGCGCAGCCACAGCGTCCGGGCATCGGCATCGTTGCGGCGATGCCAGAAGACGGAGACCGGGAACCGTCGCACCTCCACCGGCGGCGCGGCGGTGACGAGCCCGAAACCGCCGGCGAAGGCCTCCGCCACGCGCGCGGGGAGCGTCACCAGCGCGCCGGACGCGGCGACCGCGGCCAGGGCCGGCAGGAAAGCCGGCAGGGCCAGCATGACGCGCCGGCTCCGCCCCAGCGCCTCCAGATGGTCATCGATGACGCCGCGCATGTCGCCACCGGGTGAGATGAGCACATGGTCGGCGGCGCAATATGCGTCGAGCGAGACATGCGGGGCGTCCGGCAGGGCCTCCGGCCGGCCGGCGACGCGGTAGCCCTCCTCGTAGAGCAGTTCGGCGGACACCATGTCCGGCCGGTCCCAGATGAAGCCGATCGACAGGTCGGCCCGCCCCTCCGCGAGCGCGGCCACCGCCTCGCCGCGGGCGAGCGGCAGGACGGAGAGGCGCAGGCCCGGCGCATCGAGCGCCATCCGGCGGGCCAGCGGCGGCACCACGACGGATTGCGCCGCGTCGAGGGCCGCGATGCGAACGATGCCGGTCGCGGCCGCCGGATCGAAGGCGCGGGCCGATCCGAGGGCGCCACGCAAGGCCTCCACGGCGCCGCGCACGGCAGGTTCCAGCGCCAGGGCAACCGCCGTCGGCTCCATGCCGTGGGGCCGTCGCAGAAAGAGATCGTCGCCGAAAATGGCCCGCAGGCGGCGCAGCGCCTGGCTGACGGCGGACTGCGTCAGCCCGAGTTCGGCCGCGACGCCGGCCGCCTTGCGCAGCCGGAGAAGGCCGAGAAAGACCAGCAGGAGCGTGAGGTCGAGCCGTCTGAGTTCAGTGTTGCTGAAGTCTGCCATGATACCATTTCGATAACGTGAAATGGCCGATCCGCCTATCGTGGCCTCACCGGATCAACGAGGGCAGGCCATGCGCATCGCCATCATCGGCATTGGACGGGTCGGACGCGCCCTGGCGCAGGGCCTCGGCGGCAAGGGTCACGCGGTCACCCTCGGCACGCGCGACACGGCCTCGGAAGAGACGAAAGCCTTCGCGGCAACGGTGGGCGCGACGGTGGCAAGCCCGGTGGATGCCGCGGCTGGTGCGGAGGTCATCATCCTGGCCCTGCCATGGGAGGCCGCGGAAGGTGCGATCCGCGCACTGGGCGGCCTTTCCGGCAAGGTCGTCATCGACTGCATGAACCCGCTCGGCATGGTCGATGGCGCGCTGGGCTTGACCCTTGGCCACACGACAAGCGGCGGGGAGATCGTCGCCGGATGGCTGCCGCAGGCCCGGGTGGTAAAGACGCTCAACCAGGTCGGCGCGGCCATCATGGCGCGCAATGCCCATCTCACCCACCGTCCCGTCCAGTTCGTTGCCGGTGACGATAGCGGCGCCAAGGCCGTCGCCATGGGGCTCCTCGCCGATCTCGGCTTCGAGGCGCTGGATGCCGGCGGCATCGCCAAGGCGCGGATCCTGGAACCCTTCGCCATGGTCTGGATCAACCAGGCCCTGGCGCGGGGCAAGGGACCGGACTGGGCCTTTGCGGCCGTTACAGGGGCCTGACGCACCCGCTCCCCCTCCCCCCCGAAAGGACACGACATGGCCGACATGCTCCATGCCTCCTGCCATTGCGGCAAAATCCGCATCTCCCTGCCGGCGGCGTCCGCTGGCGTTCTCGCCTGCCATTGCGGCGACTGCCAGAAGATGCACGGCAACTTCAACGCCTTCATCGCCGCACCCGTCGGCGACGTGACCATGGAGGGCGCGGATTCCCTGACCTGGTACCAGTCGTCGGAGGCGGCGCGGCGCGCCTTCTGTGCGACCTGCGGCGGGCGCGTGCTGAAGGAGGTCACCGCCGCCGGCCGCTGGCTTATCTCGGCCGGGCTCGTCGACGGGCCGACGGGCAAGCGGATCATCAAGAACCTGTGGGAGCCGTCGAAGCCCGACTGGTACGACCTGCCGGCGACGAGCGCGCCGCCGGCGTGAGCCGGCGATCGTTCAGCGCGGCCGCTCGAGGCCGAGGCGGACGAGGACCGGCTGGTGTTCGGCGCGGGCGGCATAGGCGATGAGGCTGCGGGCGAGGTCCGGCTGCTGCGAGCCCTGCGCGACGCCAGCGGAGAAGATCGTCACCCGCTGGACCGCCTCCGGCAGCGGGCCGACATAATCGACGCCGGGGATCGGCAGGAGTTCGCTGACCTGCTGGAAGCCGATCTCCGCATCGCCCCGGGCAACGACGGTGGCGACCCGCTCGCTCTCGATGCGGCGGCCACGCTCGCGCATGGCGTCGGCAAGGCCGAGGCGCGGGAACAGCTCGTTCGAGAGATAGACGCCCGACGCGCTCGCCGACCAGGCGAAGGACCGCGCCTCCCTCACCGTGCGGGTCAGCGCCTCCACGGTCGAGATGTCAGGCTTCGGCGCGCCGGCGCGTACCACCATGCCGATGATCGAGCGGGCGAGGTCGACCCGCGATCCCGGCGCGACGCGACCATCGCGAACGAGGGCGTCGAGCGCGTCGCCCGCCAGCATCACGACATCGGCCGGCTCGCCGCGGGCGAGACGCGAGGGAATCGAATCGGGCGCGCCCCCCATCGAGGCGCCGCCGACGATGACGATGCGGTGGCCGGTCTCGGCCTCATAGGCCGGGACGATCTGGCGGAAGGCCTCGGCAAAGCCGCCCGAGGTCATGACGCGGATCTCGGCGGCCAAGGTCGCGCTCGCGCCGACCATCGCCGCCATTGCGAGGACGAGACATCCCCAGACCATCCGCCTCATGCGCGCCCCCTGCCCGTTTGTCGTTGGGGCAAAGCCTAGCGGCGGCGATCACGCCATGGAATGTCGTGGAAATGCGAGGTGGGGGTCGGACAAGACCCGCCCGCCCGGGCTCACGCCACCTTGGTGCTGCGGGCGGCGGGCTGCACGGCCAGGGCGCGCGGCTCGATATCGGCCAGGGTCGTTTCCTCAAGCGGCTGGAAGAAGCCGCGATGGGCGCGGAAGATGAGACGCGAGACGGGGTCGCGGCTCTGGTCGGCGGCGAGGAAATTGACCGGGCAGTCCGCCGGCTCGAAGGCGCGGACGATCTCGGCGACCTTCATCTCGTCGGCGGCGCGCACCAGGCGCAGGCCGCCGTAACGGCCGCGCTCGGCCTCAATGAGGCCGGCCCGCGCCAGGGCATGGGCGGTCTTCTGCACGTTGAGGAAGGTGATGCCGGTAATGGCGGCGAGCTCGGCGGCCTTCACCGCCTTCGGCCAGCGGGCCGAAAGCTCGGCCATCAGCCGGATCGCGTCGACGGTGCGTTGGTTCAGCCACATCGGCTCTGTCTAACCCATGGCGACAGAAGGGGAAAGGTCGCGTTGGCCGCGTCTTTTTGCCGTCGCCTCAGCGCAGGAAGCCGTCGAGCACGTCGTCGATGCGGCGGGTCGGGGTGCGCTGGCAGTCGGAGGTCACGCGGGTGAAGACCTGCTCGGCATTCATGTTGCGGAGGATGTCGCGGTTCTTGTGGAAGGCGGAGGCGGAGAGATAGCCGAGCATCCACTGGCGGTATTCGGCGGCGCGCGGCGTCGTGCGCACCTGCAGCCAGGTCGAGCAGGTGTCCGTGCCATGGCCAAGGATGAGAACGGCCCGGGCTTCGCCGGCAACGGCGAGCGAGAGGGCGGCGGCGGCGGCGATGGCGGCAAGACGCATGGCGGTGACCTTTCGGGGCGAGGGTCGAGGCGGACTTGGTCGAGGCGGGCGAGCCTAGAGCCGGTGCGCGGAATCGCAAGCGGGTGAGCCGTGCCGTTGCCTCGATCCGCGAGGTAGGCGGCCGCGGTGGCGGAACGATGACGGCGGCCGGCGGTTGTCCGGACATCAACGCGCCGAGGAGGCTTCCATGATCATGCAGAACGCGCCGGTCGTCTTCGGCACGCCGCAGCCGCCGATGCCGGAGCCCTTCCCTTCGCCCGGCCCGCAGCCGATCCCGCCGCAGCCGGAGCAGCCGGATCCCGGTCCCATGCCGCCCGTGCCGGAAGACCCGATCCAGACGCCCGACACGATGTGATCCCCGGCGATCCGCCTCATTCCGCCGCGACGGGGCGCGCGACAGTGGCGAAGCCGCCGGGTTCCGGGCTCAGGAACTGGCTGGCATTGGCGATGACGTTCTCGGTCGTCTCGCGGATATGGCGCTCGATCAGCTGCCGCGCGGCATTGGCGTCCCGCGCGATGACGGTATCCATCAGCGTGCGGTGCTCGACGTCCTTCGGCCGCCACTTCGCACGGAACTGGCAGGACATGCGCTGGTAGCGATTGGCGCGCTGGAAGAGCTTGTCGCGGAAGTCCAGCAGGGTCGGCGACCGGCAGGCCGCGACGAGGGAATAGTGGAAGCCGCCATGGAGCTGCGACCACTCGTCCGAGAGATAGTAGAGCTCGCCGAGGCGGGCCTTCAGCCGGTCCATGCGGTGGAAGGCGGCGATGATCTCGGCCTCCCAGTCATCGGTGCCATGGATGATCGACCGGCCGATGCATTCCTGGTCGACCAGCACGCGCACGTCGGTCAGGTCCTGCAGGTCCGACAGGTAGAGCGGCGCCACCATGAAGCCGCGCTGGCCCTCGCTGACCACCAGCCCCTCGGCGACGAGCCGTGAGAGAGCCTCCCGCAGCGTCGAAAAGCTGACCGCATAAAGCTCCTTCAGCGGTTCGAAGCGCAGGCGCGTCCCGGGCTTGAGGGTGCAGCTGATGATGTCGTGGCGCATCCGCTGCAGCACATCGGCCGCCCGCGTCTCCTCGGCACCTCTGGGCTCCGCCCGTCCCGCCATGACCTCGCCCTCGTCCGTGCGGCCGGTCAGCGCGGCCCGCATCCCGTCCTGTATCGCAGCTTCGCCCCTGCGACGCAAATTCTGCCGTTTGTCGAAATAGCCGGCATGGAGCTGCCAGCGATCCATCACCTGACTGCCCAAAGGCATGGGATGACGATCAAACCCGCCTCTCATGTGCCACGATAGACCAACTTGATGATTTTCGAAATTTCTTCATGACATCGAAATTCGGTTGATCGCCTCCCCTGCCCTGCGCTAGGACTCGGCCCAACGAGAAGACGGGAGGAGTGGCGATGACGCACCTGGTGCATGCCATCGGGCACATGAAGATCAACACCAGCGTCGCCGATGCGGTGGTGCGGGAGGCGACCGAGATCCTCGGACTGCGCGTCACGCGGAACGGCAACGGACAGACCTGGCTCAGCTCCAATGGCCGCGCCGTCGAACTCGTGCTGGTCCATGCGGGCGAGAACTCCGCCCATACGATCGGCCTCGAGGCGCTGACGGTGGACGCCGTGCGCGCGGCGGAAGCGAAGGTGGCGGAGGCGGGCTGCACCGTGGTCAGCCGCACGCCGAGCCTCGATTGCATGGCGGCGGGCTTCACCTTCTTGACGCCCGAGGGCCTGCGCTTCGAGATCCATACGCCCATCCGCGATGATCTCGCCGGGCGCCGGTTCCCGACCTACGGGGTCAGCGCCAACCGGATGGACCACATCAACCTGCTCACCCCCGACCCGGCGGCGACCCGCCGCCAGCTCGAGATCATCGGGGGGATGCGGCTGTCAGAGCGCCTGGTGAACGACAGCCTGAGCTGGATGTATGGCGGCAACCGCCAGCACCACATCCTTGGCCTCGTGAAGGGCAAGGGGCCGGGCGTGCACCACATCTCGTTCGAGTTCCTCGACGCCAGCCAGTTCATCCGGCTCGGTGACACGCTCGACCGCTTCGACAAGCAGATGCTCTGGGGCCCCGGCCGCCACCGGCCCGGCGACAACGTCTATTCCTATTACATCGACCCGGCGGGAGCGATGATCGAGTGCTCCAGCGGTATGTCGATCATCGCCGACGACGCGACCTTCGAGCCCAACGTCATCACCAATCTCGAACGGCCCGGCAATGTGCGGGCGATGAACGTCTGGGGCACGCCGGCGCCGCTCGAATGGCGCGAGTTCCACTTCCCCTTCACCGCCGTCGCCTGACGCCGACCCTTTCGCTCAAGGACATCCCGCCATGGAAGAGAAGCTCACCTTCATGTCGGACGGCCTCAGGCTGTCCGCGGTCCTGCACGTGCCGGAGGGCCGCAAGCCAGGCCAGAAGCTGCCGGCCTTCATCGTGCTGCACGGTTTCGTCGGCTCGAAGGACGAATCCCACGCCGAGATCCAGGCACGCATGCTGGAGGCCATGGGCTATGTGGCGCTGCGCTTCGACTTCCGCTGCTGCGGCGAGAGCGAGGGCGAGCGCGCCCAGGTGCGCTGCTTCGACCAGGTGGCAGACGCCAAGAACGCGCTGACCTTCCTGCAGGCTCGCGAGGAGGTCGATCCCAAGCAGATCGGCGTGCTCGGCCATAGCTTCGGCGCGGCGGTCGCGGTCTATGCCGCCGGCGTCGACGAGCGCTTCGCCTGCGTCATCTCCTCCTGCGGCTGGGGCCATGGCGAGCGCAAGTTCCGCGGCCAGCACCCGACGCCTGAGGCCTGGGCGAAGTTCACCGGGCTCCTCGAGCAGGGCCGCAAGCACAAGCAGGAAACCGGCAAGAGCATGTGGATCTCGCGCTTCGACGCCGTGCCGATCCCCGAGCACCTGCGCAAGAACCTGTCGCCCAAGGCGATCATGGAGATCCCGGTCGAGACCGCCTGGAGCATGTACAATTTCCGCGCCGAGGACGTGGTCGCCGACATCGCGCCGCGGCCGATCCTGTTCTTCCACACGGCGAATGACTCGATCACCCCGACCGAGCAGTCGATCCGCATGTACGAGAAGGCCGGCCAGCCCGCCGAGCTCTTGCTGGTGACCGGCACATCGCATTTCCCGCTGTCGCCGGCGGATGCGCCACGCACCAAGACCATCCTCAAGGGATGGCTCGACAAGTTCATCCCCAGCCCGCTGGGGCAGTGAGCATGGCGGCGCCCGCAGGACCGCGCCGCGTCGCGGCGGCAACCCTCGAGGCCTATGCGCGCGACCTGCTCGCGGCGGGGGGCTTTGCGCCAGACCATGCGGAGGCGACCGCGCGGATGCTGGTCTGGGCGAACCTGCGGGGCGTCGAATCCCACGGGGTCCTGCGCATCCCCCGCTATGTCGAGATGGTCGAGCAGGGCCTGATCAATCCGGCCGCCGCCATCCGCCAGGTTGCCGGCAAGGGCGCGGTTGCGGTGCTCGATGGCGACAAGGCGCCAGGCGCGGTGGCGATGAACGCGGCGACGACGCGCGCCATCGCCGATGCGCGGGTGCACGGCGTCGGCTGGTGCGTCGTGCGCCGCATCACCCATGCGGGGGCCGTCGGCATCTATGCCGAGGCCATCGCGGCGGCTGGGCTGGTCGGCCTCGTGATGACCGCCTCGAAGCCGCTGATGATCTATCACGGCGCCCGGGCCGAGGGCGTGTCGACCAATCCCATCGCCATTGCCGCGCCGAGCAGCGACCCCGCGCGGCCCCTGCTCTTCGACATGTCCACGGCCTCGGTCGCCGCCGGCAAGATCACCGCGGCCAGGGATGCCGGCCGCGCCATTCCGCTGGGATGGGCGGTCGATGCCGAGGGCCGCGAGACCACCGATCCGGCCGCCGTCAAGGCGGTGCTGCCCATGGCCGGCCCAAAGGGCACCGGCCTGTCGCTGATGATCGAGGTGCTGGCGAGCGTTCTCGTTGGCAACCCGCTTCTCACGGTGGCGCTGCGCGACGGATCGGAGCCCGGCGGCAACGGCATCGCCGTGGCGCTCGATCCGCAAGCCTTCGGCGCCGAGCCCGGGTTCACCGCCGGCGTCTCCGACCTTGCCGCTGTCATCAAGGCCCTGCCGGTTGCGGCAGGCGCCGAGGCCGTGCTGCTGCCCGGCGAACGGGGCGCCGCCGAGCGCGCGCGGCGCCTCGCGCATGGCATCCCGGTCGCGGCCGGCACGCTCTCCCGCCTTGCGGCGCTGGCCACCAAGCATGGGGTGCCGATCCCGCCCGACCTCGCCTGACTGCTGATGCCGCGTGCGGTGACGGTCACCCGCGTGCGGTCCCCAAACACAAGAACAGACCACCGGAGGAACCACCGATGCGCCTGATCGCAACCCTGCTCGCTGCCCTCGCCGCCCTTGCGGCGCCGGCTGCCGCCCAGGACTTCCCGAATCGCCCGATTCGCGTGCTTCACGGCTTCGCCGCCGGCGGCAATGCCGACATCGTCGCCCGCATCATGGCCGAGGAGATGCGCAAGACGCTGGGGCAGAGCCTCATCGTCGAGCCCCGCCCCGGCGCCGGCGGCAACATCGCCTCGCAGGCCACCGCCCGCTCTGACGCGGACGGCTACACGATCGTTCTGCTGACCACGGCCCATGCCATCTCGCCGGCCCTGGTGAAGTCGCTGAACTTCGACCCGGTCGCGGACTTCCAGTTCCTGTCGATGGTGACGGATTTCCCCTTCTTCATCGTCGTCAACGAGGCCTCGCGCTTCCGCACCATCCAGGACCTCGTCGCCGAGGCGAAGGCCAAGCCCGGCACGGTCACCGCCGGCACGGCGGGCGTCGGCACGGGCCACCATATGGGCCTCGAGCTCATGTCGAGCGCCCTCGACGTGAAGTTTGTCCACGTGCCCTATCGCGGCGATTCCGGCGCCATCACCGGCGTCCTCGGGAACAGCGTCGACTTCATCATCGCGCCGGGAGCAGCGGTGCTCTCTTCCATCGAAGGCGGCAAGCTGCGCGCCCTCGCGGTCACCGGCCCCCAGCGCTGGCCGGCGACGCCCGCGGTGCCGACCCTCTCGGAAAGCGTCTCGCCGGGCCTGCAGATGATGGCCTGGATCGGCTTCGCCGCCCCCAAGGACACGCCGCGGCCGGTGGTGGATCGCCTCAACACGGCCATCCGCCAGGCCGTCGACACGCCGGACGTGCGCGCTCGCCTCGCCAGCCTCGGCGGCTATCCCAGCACCAGCACGCCGGAGGAGATGACCCGGCGGGTGGCCGAGCAGATCACGCTGTGGAAGGACGTCGCAGCCAAGGCCGGGATGCAGGCGCAGTAGCGCCTGGCGCAAGGCGCCGACCAAACTCCCGCTTCACATCTGATGTGGCGCGCGCCGATCCGGTGCGCGCCATGTTGCGTCACGCGTTCCGGACATGGCGGCAGGGTGGGAAGCGCACGCACGGCTGGCTGGGGGACCTGGATTCGAACCAAGACTAACGGAGTCAGAGTCCGCTGTTCTACCATTAAACTATCCCCCAGCAGCGCCCTCGGAAGGGCGCGTCGCCGGTGCGAGGCGCCGACATAGTCGATTGGCGCGGAGGGTTCAAGCCCCCTGCCGTCGTCATGTCGTGAAACGGCAAATCGCTTGCGGCGAAGGGCCGCCTTTGCCACATTCAGGGTAACTGAACAGATCAACCGGCTTGCCGTCGAACGCCTCTCGTGTTCCGGCGCCGGTGGGAAAGGTTGCCATGACCCACGAACCGCCGGGCGGTTCGCCGGGAGCATTGGGACCGCGGTCCGGCGGACCGGGTGGCGCGGCCGATGGCCGCGATGCCCACCAGCCCCGGCCGCGGCGACTCTATGCTGCGCTCGATCTCGGCACGAACAATTGCCGTCTCCTCGTGGCCAGGCCCGAGGGTGCGAGCTTCCGCGTCGTCGACGCCTTCTCGCGCATCGTCCGGCTCGGCGAGGGTCTTGCCCAGACCGGCCGCCTCAGCGATGCCGCCATGGACCGCGCGGTCGAGGCCCTCAAGGTGTGCCGCACCAAGCTGCGCGACCGGCAGGTGGCGCGCGCCCGGCTGATCGCGACGGAGGCCTGCCGGCAGGCGGAGAACGGCGAGGCCTTCATTGCCCGCGTGCGCGAGGAAACCGGCCTCGCGCTCGAAATCGTCGATCGCAAGACCGAGGCGCAGCTGGCGGCCCAGGGCTGCGTGCCGCTGGCCGATCCGCGCTCGCGCGGCGTCATCCTCTTCGATATCGGCGGTGGTTCCTCCGAGATCGTCTGGCTGCTGCCGCGGGGCCCGGGGCGCAATGGCGGCCCGCCGACGGCGGAGATCCTCGGCTGGACGTCGCTGCCCGTCGGCGTGGTGACTCTGGCCGAGCGCCATGACGGCAAGCACGTCACGGCGGAGAGCTTCGCCCGCATGGTCGACGAGGTCGCCGGCATGGTGGAGCCCTTCGCCAAGGAGATCGCGGTGGGGGGCCAGATCGAGCACCTCCATATGCTCGGCACCTCCGGCACGGTGACGACGCTGGCCGGCGTCCATCTCGGCCTGCCGAAATATGACCGGCGGCGGGTCGATGGCGCCTGGCTCGGCGCCGGCGAGGTGGATGTGATCCTCGACCAGCTCCTCGCCATGACCTACCAGGACCGCATCGCGCACCCCTGCATCGGCGCCGAGCGGGCCGATCTCGTGCTCGCCGGCTGCGCGATCCTCGAGGGCATGCGGCGGCACTTCCCCTGCCGGCGCCTGCGGGTTGCCGACCGGGGCCTGCGCGAGGGCATCCTCGTCAGCCTCATGCGGCAGGACGGCGTCTGGCGCCGCCCCTTCCACAACCGCCACCACGACCAGCGGCCCCAGGGCCAGGGAGGGCCGCGATGACGGGCAAATCCGGAGGCGGCGGCGGCCGCCAGCTCGCCGTGCGGCTGAAGACCGCGAAGAAGCGGACCACCAGCCAGCAGAAGTGGCTGGAGCGGCAGCTCAACGATCCCTATGTCGCCCGCGCCAAGCGCGAGGGCTGGCGCTCGCGCGCGGCCTTCAAGCTGATCGAGATCGACGACAAGGCGAAGCTCCTGAAATCCGGCCAGCGCATCGTCGACCTCGGCGCCGCGCCCGGCGGCTGGCTGCAGGTGGCGGCCAAGCGCATCGGCCTCGAACAGGGCCGCGGCAAGATCGTCGGCATCGACCTGCTCGACATCGACCCCGTTCCCGGCGTCGCCTTCATGAAGGGCGACTTCACCACCGACGACGCACCGGACCGGCTGAAGGAGATGCTGGGCGGCGAGGCCGACGTGGTGCTCTCGGACATGGCCGCGAACGCCACCGGCCACCGCAAGACCGACCAGATCAAGATCATCTACCTCGCCGAACTTGCCATCCAGTTCGCCCGCGAGGTGCTGGCGCCCGGCGGGCATTTCCTCTGCAAGGTGCTGCAGGGCGGCACGGAGGGCGACCTCCTCTCCGACCTCAAGCGTGACTTCGCCGTGGTGAAGCACATCAAGCCGCAGGCGAGCCGGGCCGATTCCAAGGAGCTCTATGTGCTCGCCATGGGGTTCAGGGGCCGTGAGGCGGTTGCCGGCCCCCCGCCCGACGATAAGCCGTAGGGCGGCTTGGCCGCTTCGCCGAGGCGGGCAAGAGCCGTGGCGATGGCCTCGTCCATGTCGAGACTCGTCCCGGCGCGGTGGGCCATGACCAGGACGAGCTTGGTCAGGAACAAGGTCTCATTGTCGGGACCGGCGCGGTCCAGCGCGTCAGCCAGGTTCTCATAGAGCCGCTCCATGGCCTCGAAGGCGAGCGGCGGCGGCGACATCACCTCGCTCATGCCGCCCTCCCGAGCCCGGCCTCGAGGGTCGCGACCACCTCCGCCGGCACGGCCTGCTTCCAGCGACCGGCGACATGCAGGTCCGGCCGGACGAGATACAGCGTCCCGGGCGCTGCGCCATAGGCGGCGGCAAGACTCCCGTCGGCATCGTCCAGCGACGTGTCCTGCGGCCGCGCGGCCGGCGCACCGACCGTCACGGCGCGGAACAGCGGATCGCGCGCGGCAAGACCATCGAAGAGGTCGCCGAAAGCCTGGGGGGCTCCGAAGGCGAGCGCGGTGAAACCATCGCCCATGGCGTCGGACAGGAAGCCGTTGCCGGTGCGGCGGTTGACGATGACGGCGCCGGCGCCGGGGCCGGTCGCGAAGCCGCCGGCACTCCCGTGGTGGGTCAGCGGACTGTCCGCATAGGTGTAGGGCTGCATCTGCCGCGGATTGGCGAAAGGCCTCGCAAAGTCGTGGTCGACGGCAAGCGACAGGGCAGCCTCGCGCAGCAATCGGTGGCCGCGCGTCGGCGGCGTCATGAAGCGCGTGCTCTTGGTGGCATTGGCGAAGACGTCGAGCGTCGCGCCGCGCCGCTCCGGCGTGTAGCTGTCGAGGAGCCCCTCCCCGGCCCAGCCCTTCAGGACGTAGGCCAGCTTCCAGCCGGCATTGTGGGCGTCGGCAAGGCCATTGTTGAGGCCGCGCACGCCGAAGATCGGCACGATATGGGCGCTGTCGCCGATGAAGATGACGCGGCCATGCCGGTATTCATGGAGCGCCAGGGTGTTGGCCGTGTAGATCGACCACCATTCCAGCTCCCAGGGCCCGCGATGCCCGATATCGGCGAGGATCGCGCCGACGCGGGAGCGGATGGTCGCCTCGCGCACCGCCTCCTCCGGGCTCTCGCCGTCGCGCAGCTGGTAGTCGATGCGCCAGATGTCGTCCGGCTGCTTGTGCATGAGGATGGTGCCGCCGGGATTGGAGGCGGGGTCGAAGAAGGCGCGCCGCTCGGTCGGATAGTCATGGGCCATCTTCACGTCGGCGATGACATAGCGGCCTTCGTAATTGTCGCCGCGCAGGCGAAGGCCGAGATGGCCGCGGATCGGGCTGCGGGCGCCGTCGGCGGCGAGGACGTAAGCTGCCGCGAGGGGATAGGTGCCGTGCGGGGAGGTGACGGTGAGCGTGACGCCATCCGCGCCGGGGGCGCTGGCCACCACCTCGCTCTGCCAGCGGAAGGCGATGAGGCCGGTGCCGAGGCAGGCATCGTACAGGAACTGTTCGGTGTACTGCTGCTGGAGATTGTACATGGGCCGGAACTTCTCGTCGGCCGAATCCGGCATTTCCAGCCGGTAGATCTCATGGCCGCGGAAATAGCTGCGGCCGGTGGTCCAGCCGAGCGATTTCGCGAGGAAGGCGTCCACCGCCCCGACCCGTTCAAAGATATGGAAGCTCGACCGCGCGATGCAGGTGGCACGGCTGCCATCGTTGAAGGTCGGCTTGGCGTCGAGGACGAGGCTGCGGACACCATAGCGCGCCAGCGTCAGCGCGGCGGTGAGGCCAACGGGGCCTGCCCCGACGATGACCACCGGGTGCGTCTCGCGCTCGCCATCAAGCTCCGGCGCCCGTTCGGCGGCGAAATGCGGATAGGTGAAATAGAGGGAGTCGAGTGGCCCCCTGCCCTCGGGTCTCACGTGCGTTGCCTCCCGCCGATGTCATCCCGGCCCTGCCGTCAGGGGACCGGCTGGGGCGACCGGAGTCAAGCGGCTGAAAGGCTCACGCCGCGCTCTCGAAACCGCCGAGGACGGCGGTGAGGTTCGGTCCGAGCTGATCGGAAAGGTAGCCGCCCTCCTGCACGAAGAGCGTCGGCAGGCCCATCCGCGCGATGGCCGCGCCGGCGCGGCGGAAGCCGTCCGCGGTCACCTTGGCGCCGCCGAAAGGATCGTCCGCCGAGGCGTCGAGGCCGAGCGCCACCACCAGCGTGCCCGGCGTGAAGGCGGCGATGGTTTTCGCCGAGGCTTCCACCGCTGCGACATAGGCGTCGTCGCCGGATCCGACGGGGATCGGCAGGTTGAGGTTCGCGCCCTCGCCGGCGCCGAGGCCGCGCTCATGCGCATAGCCCCAGAAGAAGGGGTAGAAGCGCGAGGGATCGGCATGGACCGAGACGGTGAGCACGTCGCCACGGTCGTAGAAGATGTCCTGCGTGCCGTTGCCGTGGTGGATGTCGATATCGAGGATCGCGACGCGGTCGTGGACCGAGCGCAGGTATTGCGCGGCGATGGCGGTATTGTTGAGGAAGCAATGGCCGCCGGCGGCATCGCGATAGGCATGGTGGCCGGGCGGGCGGCAGAGCGCATAGGCGGCGCGCTCGCCCTCGATGACGAGTTCGGCGGCGGTGATGGCGACATCGGTGGCGGAGGAGGCAGCGGCCCAGGTGTCCGGGCCGATGCCGCAGGCCATGTCCTGCATGTACCAGCCGGCGCGGCCAACGATGGAGGCCGGCATGGTGCCACCGCGGCGCACCGGATGGACATTGCCGAGCACCTCGTCGGAGGCGTTGGCGAGCGTTGTCCATTCGACGGCCGCCTCCTCGAGGAAGCGCAGATAGTCGACGGAATGGACGCCGAGGCGCGGCCCCTGGCCGAAGCTCTCGGCCGGGACAAGCTCGTGCCGGCCGGCCTTGAGGCCCGCGGTGAGCCGGTCGGCGCGCTCGGGCCGCTCCTCCCCTTGCGCGAACTGGCCGCGCAGGATGAACCGCTTGGGGTCATGGCCGCGGTGGAGATCAGTGAAGACGGCTTTCATCGGTGAGGCCCCGGATTCGTGTGCCGCCATGATCGGGACGGGAGGCGCGAAGGCAAGGCGGGCGCGGGCCGGGGAGGGTTGCGTGGGGCATGAACGGACCGGTCGCGATCGAGGAAGGCCCCACCCTCACCCTCCTCTCTGGCGAGGGGAGGGAGACCATGATGTCGCGACACGGCCGGAACGGTTGGGCCAGGCCCAGCCCTATCCAGGTTAGGAGTGCCGTCGAAGTCCCCCTCCCCTCGGCAGAGGGGAGGGTAAAGGTGGGGCATTCCGATCAACCTGCCCCTCCCGCTCCGCGATACGCCGTGCGCCGGGGATCACCGCTGCGCCCCCGGCAGTTGTTCCCGCGCCCCTGCCCGCTAGGCTGACCTCCCGAAGGAACCCGCCATGCCGCTCGACCCCGTCCTTGCCGCCCGGATCGTCGCCGCCGTGGATGCCGGATTCGACCGGCAGCTCGCCTTCACCGCCGACCTCGTGCGCTTCGCCTCGACCCGCGGCCGCGAACACGCCTGCCAGGATTTCGTCCTCGCCGAGATGACGCGCCGCGGCTGGGCGACCGAGCGCTTCGCCATGGAGCCCGAGGCCCTGGCGCACCATCCCGGCGGCTCGCCAGTCACTGCCGAGCACTCCGACGCGCCGATCGTCGTCGGCATCCATCGCCCCCGCGACGAGACCGGCCGCACCCTCATCCTGCAGAGCCATGTCGACGTGGTGCCGGCCGGCCCGCGCGAGCTCTGGTCGCGCGACCCCTTCGCGCCGCATGTCGAGGGCGACTGGTTCTATGGCCGCGGCGGCGCCGACATGAAGGCCGGCCATGCCGCGATGTTCGCGGTCTTCGACGCGCTAGCGGCCTGTGGGCTCCAGCCGGCGGCGACGGTCACCGTGCAGTCGGTGGTCGAGGAGGAGTCGACCGGCAACGGCGCGCTCCAGTGCCACCTGCGCGGCTACAAGGCCGATGCGGTGCTGATCCCGGAGCCCGAGGACGAGAAGATCATCCGCGCCAATACGGGCGTCGTCTGGTTCCGCGTCGAGGTGGCGGGCCTTCCTGTCCATGTCAGCGAGGCGGGCAACGGGCAGAACGCCATCGAGGCCACGCACGGGGTGATCCGCGCCTTGCGCGAGCTCGAGGCACGCTGGAACGCGAAGAAGGGCGAGTTCCGCCACTTCGAGGATGTCGACCACCCGATCAACCTCAATATCGGCATGATCGAGGGCGGCGACTGGGCCTCCTCGGTTCCGGCCTGGTGCGCCATCGACTGCCGCATCGCCATCTATCCGGGCGAGCGGCCCGAGACGATGATGCGCGCCATCGAGGACGCGGTCAGCGCCGCCGCCCGGGGCGACCGTTTCCTCGCCAACAACCCGCCGCGCGTCAGCTTCACCGGTTTCACCACCGAGGGCTATGTGCTGGAGCCCGGCTCCGAGGCGGAGGCGGTCCTGGCCCGCGCCCACGAGACGGCGACGGGCGAAAAGCTCCGCGACCTCGTCACCCCCGGCTATCTCGATACCCGCGTCTATGCGCTCTACGACCGGATCCCGGCGCTCTGCTACGGGCCGATCTCCGAGAACATCCACGGCTTCGACGAGCGCTTCTCCATCACCAGCATGCGCCGCATCACCCGCGCCATGGCGCTCTTCGTCGCCGAATGGTGCGGCACCGAACCCCTTTCCGCCTGACCCTCCAGCCTCTGGACAGACCCATGGCCCTCGATCCCACCCTCGCCGACCGCATCGTCAAGGCTGTCGACGACGGCTTCGACGCCCAGCTCGACTATCTCAAGACTTTGGTGCGCTTCCCCTCGCAGCGCGGCGACGAGCATGCGGCGCAGGATTTCGTCTTCCAGGAGTTGAGGAAGCGCGGCTTCGCCATGGAGCGCTTCGCCATGGACGAGGAAGCGATCAAGCGCCATCCGGGCGGCTCGCCCTTCTCGCCGACACATTCCACCGCGCCCATTGTGGTCGGCATCCATCGCCCGAAGGCGGAGACCGGCCGCAGCCTCATCATGCAGGGCCATATCGATATCGTGCCGGTGGGGCCGCTGGAGATGTGGACCCATCCCCCCTACGAGCCGCATATCGACGGCGACTGGTTCTATGGCCGCGGCGCGGGCGACATGAAGGCCGGCCACGGCGCCATGGTCGCCGTCTTCGACGCCCTGAAGCGCGCGGGCGTCCAGCCGGCGGCGACCGTCTATGTCCAATCGGTGGTGGAGGAGGAATCCACCGGCAACGGCGCCCTGCAGTGCCATCTGCGCGGCTACAAGGCCGAGGCCGCCCTCATCCCCGAGCCGAGCCGCGGCCGCATTACCCGCGGCAATGTCGGCGTCGTCTGGTTCCAGTTCACCGTACAGGGCCACCCGGTCCATGTCCGCGAGGCAGGCTCTGGCCAGAACGCCATCGAGGCGGCCTATGGCGTGATGCGCAAGCTGCGGGAACTCGAGGCTTTCTGGAACACCAAGACGCCCGACTATCCGCTGTTCAAGGACGAGCCGCACCCGATCAATCTCAATTTCGGCCTGATCAAGGGCGGCGACTGGGCCTCCTCGGTGCCGGCCTGGTGCACGGTCGACTGCCGCATCTCGATCTTCCCCGGCGAGAAGCCGGAGACGATGATGCGCGCCATCGAGGACACGATCGCCAGGGCCGCGCGCGAGGACCGGTTCCTCGCCAACAACCCGCCGCAGGTGGTCTTCAACGGCTTCACGACGGAGGGCTATATCCTCGCGCCGGGCTCGGAGGCGGAAGCCGTGCTCGGCCGCGCGCATCAGAAGGCATGGGGCGAGCCGCTCGAAGAGGCGGTGACGCCGGCCTATCTCGACGGGCGCGTCTATGCGCTGTTCGACGAGATCCCGACGCTCAATTACGGGCCGACCGCCGAGCGCGTGCACGGCTTCGACGAGCGCTTCTCCATCGAGTCGCTGCGCAAGACCACCAAGTCCATGGCGCTCTTCGTGGCGGAGTGGTGCGGGGTGGAGCCGGTCTGATACACCTCGCGTATGGAGCGCGTGGTCGTCATTGGAAACAGCGGCGGGGGGAAGTCGACACTGGCACGCCGGCTCGCGGCCCGCCTCGCCCTGCCCTGCCACGAGATCGATGCCATCCTCTGGGGGCCAGGCTGGGTTCCGACGCCCGTGGAGGCCTATGAGGCCGAGCACGACCGGCTGATCGCCGGAGACCGGTGGATCATCGAGGGCCTCGGCCGCAGGGAATCCGTGCCCCGGCGGCTCAGACGGGCCACGGACATCGTGCTGATCGACCTCCCGCTCTGGCGCCACTTTCAATTGGCTGCCGAGCGCCAGATCGCCTGGGCGATGGGCAAACTCCCCCATCCGCCGGGCGGCCTCGGCGACATGCCGCCGACCGAATCCCTCTTCCGGACCATCGACGAGGTGGACCGGGAGTGGATGCCAGTGATCCGCGACGAGACCTCCCGCTGCGCGACGGCGGGTGCAACCGTTCATCGCATCCAGTCGCTCGACGCACTCAACGCGTTCTGACGCCAAGGAAAACGTCGCGGCTGGTACGTGCCCTCCGACCTTGACCGCCCCTGCGCCATTGCCGACAGTCCCGCCGCCCTTTCCGGAGTTCCAACCATGGCCACCACCGTCCGCGATGCGCTCGAAGCCTCGCTCGCCCGCATCGACGATCCGCAGTCCGACGGGAGGGTGACCTATACCAAGCTCTATCCCGAGCGGGCGCGGGCCGAGGCCGATGCGGCGGATGCGCGGGCGAAGTCCGGGGTGAAGCTGTCGCCGCTCGATGGCTGGGTCATCTCCATCAAGGACCTCTTCGATGTCGCCGGCGAGGTGACGACCGCCGGCTCCTCGATCCTGCGGTCGCAACCGGCGGCCAAGGTCGACGCCCCGACCATCGCCCGCCTGCGCCAGGCCGGCTGCGTCATCGTCGGCAAGACCAACATGAGCGAGTTTGCCTTTTCAGGCATCGGCATCAACCCGCATTACGGCACGCCGGGGAACGCCGCTGACAAGAGCCGCGTGCCCGGCGGCTCGTCCTCGGGCGCCGGCGTCTCGGTGGCCGAGGGGACGGCGCGCATGGGCCTTGGCACCGACACGGGCGGCTCGATCCGCATCCCCGCGGCGCTGAACGGCTGCGTCGGCTTCAAGCCGACGGCCGGCCGCGTGCCGACGACCGGCGCCTTCCCGCTCTCCTATGCGCTCGACTCGGTCGGGCCGCTCGCCGAGACGGTGGCCGATTGCGCCGCGACCGACGCCGTGCTCGCAGGCGAAGCGCCCTGGACCCTCACCCCTGCCCCGCTCGCCGGGCTGCGTCTCGCCATTCCGCGCGGGCGGCTCTTCGGCCAGATCGAACCGGAGGTGGAGCATGCCTTCGAGGCCGCCGTGAAGCGGCTCACCAAGGCCGGCGCCCGCATCACCGAGGTCTCCATCGAGGACCTGCTGCAGGAGCTCGCCGATGCCATGGCGCGGGCGCCCTTCGTCGCCATGGAAGCGGCCGCGGTCCATGCGGAGTGGATGGAGGAGCGCGCCCGTGACTTCGATCCGCGCGTGCTCGCCCGCATCCGCGTCGGCGCCCAGGCCGTTGCGCCCGACTACATCCGCCTCGTCAACAAGCGCACCGCGCTGATCGCCCGGATGCGCGACCGTCTCGCCGACCTCGACGCGCTGATCCTGCCGACGACGCCCATCCGCGCGCCGAAGATCTCCGAGCTCACCGCCTCGGACGAGAAGTTCTGGACGGCCAACGGGCTGATGCTGCGCAACACCACGGTGGGCAACATCTTCACCTTCACCGGCATCTCCCTGCCCTGCCCCGATGTGAAGGGCCTGCCGGTGGGCTTCATGATGACGGCGCTCGGCGGCGAGGATCACCGGCTGCTGCGCATGGCCGCGGCGGTCGAGGCCCTGTTCCGCGGCTGAGCCCAAAAACGAACGCCCGGGCCGAGGCCCGGGCGTTTCTCATTTCAGGGAATGTCGCGGCGCGTCAGGCGGCCTTGACGTCGGACAGGAAGGCGCCGACCGCCTGGCGCAGGCCGGCAATGTCGGTCTCCAGGCCCTTGGCCACGTCGTTGAGGGCGCCCATGGCCGAGCCGGTGGCGCGCAGGCGCTCCGAGACGGTGCCGATGGACTGGCCGGCCTGCTGGGCGACGGCCGCCGTGCTCTCGACGCTGATGCCGATCTCGCGGGTCGCCATGGCCTGCTGGTCGATGGCGGTGGAGATCGCCTCGCTGGCGCGGCGCATCCGCTCGACGGTCTCGGTGATGCCGCCCATGGAGGCAACCGAGCGGCCGGTCGCCTGCTGGATGGCCGCAACCTGGCCGGCAATGTCCTCGGTGGCGCGAGCGGTCTGCGAAGCGAGCTGCTTCACCTCCTGCGCGACGACCGCGAAGCCCTTGCCGGCCTCGCCGGCGCGCGCCGCCTCGATGGTGGCGTTCAGCGCCAGCAGGTTGGTCTGCTCGGCAATGGCGCGGATGAGCTCGACCACGGCGCCGATCTTCTCGCCCATGGCGGCAAGGCCCGACACGTCGGTGGCCGCCGAGTCGACCGCCTGGGTCGCCTCGGAGGACACTTTCAGGGCCTCCTCGGTCTGGCGGCGGATCTCGACGATGGCGGCATTGAGCTCCTCGGTGGCGCCGGCAATACCGGTGACACGCTGCAGCGTCTCCTCGGTGGCCTGGACCGTGTCGCGGACGCCGGCCTCGGCAGCCTCGCCGGCCTGGCCGACCGTGCCGCTGGCCCCCGTGACCGAGACGGCGCGGGAGGCGACGCGGTCGAGGACCGACCCGATGGCCTTGTCGAACTGGGAGACGGCCTGCTCCATGCTGGCGCGGCGCGTCATCTCGGCAGCGGTGCGCTGATCCTCGGCGGCGCGCATCTGGGCGCGCTCGGCAAGGCTCTGGGCGAGGCCGCCCACGGCGCGGGCGATGAGGCCGATCTCGTCCTGGCGAGCCGCATGGCGCGACATGTCGACCTGACGATCCTCGGCGAGGCCGTCGATGGCGGCGGCCGCCTCGCGGACCGGCTTCAGGAAGTGGGTGAGGAGGAGGAACACGCCCAGCGCCGCGACGACGGCGAGCAGGCCCATGGCGATGATGACGCCCTCGCGCATGTTGGCGGCGGAGGCATCGGCATCGGCCTGGCTGACGCCGGCACCGAGGGCGCCGAGGACGCGGTTGTCGGGGGTGACGATGGGCACGTAGCGGGCGATGCGGGCGATGCCCCCGACGGTGATGTAGTCGGTGAGCACCTCGCCGCGGCCGATGGCCTGGGCGATCGGCGAGGTCGCGGGGATGCGCGAGCCCATGACGCGGTTGCCCTGCTGGTCGCGCACCGAGGAGGAGTAGCGGATCAGGTCGCCGGTGGCGGCGTCACGCTGGAAGAGCGAGGAGCCGTCGGCCGCGTGGTCGACGATGCTGTGGTCGCCCTGGGCCGGCAGGGCCGTGGCGCGGATGCGCAGGACCGGACCTGAATTGTTGCCGGCGCGCTCCATCTTGCCGCCGGGAAGGGCGAGTTCGGCCGCCCGGCTCATATGGATGCTGCGGTCACGGACCTGGCCTTCGACGATCTCGGCCATGCGGGCGTTGATCTGCGTGACGGCGTAGAAGCCAGCCCCGAGTGCGACGACGGAGATCACCAGCGCAGCCAGCGCGGCGACCTTGGCGGCGAGAGGGAGGCGGGAGAGAAACTGCATGCCAGCCCCGATGGTTCGACTTTTCGCGAAAACCATCAGCGGAATGCGGTTAACAAAACGGTACGGGGCGACCACTTCGTGTGAAATTGCGCCCTACGGCAGATCTATTCCGCAAGGGCATGCAACCCCAAGCTGTCAGAGCGGCGCCGTCATCCGCTCCAGCCAGGCCTTGTCGGCACCCGCCAGGCGCGGTCCGAGCTTGCGTCGCACATCGGCGTGGTAGCCGTTGAGCCAGGCTCGTTCCTCCGTCGTCAGGAGGCCTACCGCGATCGCCCGCCGGTCGAAGGGGCAGAAGGTGATGGTCTCGAATTCGAGGAAGCCGGGCATGGCGCTCTCGGTGACCACGACGAGGTTTTCGAGCCGGATGCCATGCGACCCGGTCTCGTAATAGCCGGGCTCGTTGGACAGGATCATGCCGGGCTCCAGCGGCACCTGCGACAGGGGCGAGATGCGGCCGGGCCCCTCGTGGACGCCGAGATAGACGCCGACGCCATGGCCCGTGCCGTGGTCGAAATCGAGGCCCGCCTGCCATAGCGCCCGCCGGGCGAAGCCGTCGATGGCGATGCCACCGGTGCCCTTGGGAAAGCGGGCGGTGGCGACCGCGATATGGCCTTTGAGGACGCGGGTATAGTGTTCCTTGAGCCGCTTCGGCACGGAGCCCACGGCGATGGTGCGGGTGATGTCGGTCGTGCCGTCGAGATATTGCGCGCCGGAATCGATGAGCAGGAAGGTGCCCTTCTCGACAACCTTCTCGGTGTCCGGCGACGAGCGATAATGCACGATGGCGCCGTTGGAGCCTGCGCCGGCAATGGTGGTGAAGCTCGCGCCGCGATGCAGGGGGTCGGCGCCGCGGATCTCCTCGAGCTTCGCCATGACCGCAAGCTCGCCCTGCCCCACCGCCCTGGTGTCGACCCAGCGCAGGAACTTCGCCATCGCCGCGCCGTCGCGCAGATGCGCCTTGCGGGTGCCGGCGAGCTCGACGGCGTTCTTGCGGGCCTTGGGCAGGACGGAGGGGTCCTGACCCTCGACGAGCGTGGCGCCGGCGCTTTTCAGCGTCTCGGCGATCCAGGCTGTGGCCGTCTCCGGCTCGATGGTGACGGCCTTGCCGGCGAGGTCCTTCAGCCCGTCCGCGAAGGCCCCGATGGGCTGCACGGTGACGCCGTTGCCAAGATGGGCGGTGAGGCCACCGGTGAACTTCGCCTCGTCCACGAACCAGGTCGCATGACCGTCGGCGGCGAGGATCACGAAGCTCTGGACCAGCGGCGTCGCCGGCGTATCGCCGCCGCGCACGTTGAGAAGCCAGGCGATGGAATCGAGCTGGTTGAGGACCGCGGCTGCGGCTCCCCGCGCGGCGATGTCGGCGCCGATCCGGGCACGCTTGTCGGCACTGGACTCGCCGGCCAGCTTCACGGGATAGGCATGGATCGCCGCGAAGGGGTCGCCCGGCTGGTCCTTCCAGATGGCATCGATCGGGTTCTCGTCGAGGGCCACCAGCTCCGCACCGACCTTGGCCAGCGCCGTGCGCCAGCGCTCCGCCTCGCGCATCGGCGTGACGCGGGGGTCGAAGCCGACCCGGTCACCCTTGCCGACCTTCTCGGCCAGCCACTCGATCGCCGGCGGCTTCTTGAAGTGGCGACAGGTGATGACGGAGGCGTCTGTCTCGGCGGGCGCCTGCAGCGTGTAGCGGCCGTCGACGAAGAGCGCCGCTTCCTTCTGCAGCACGATGACGAAACCGGCCGAGCCGGTGAAGCCGGTGAGCCATTTCAGCCGCTCGGCGCGGGCGACGATGTATTCGCCCTGGTGCTCATCGGCGCGCGGCACGAGGAAGGCGGCGAGCTTCAGCGCCTTCAGCCGCTTCTGCAGTGCCGGGATGCGGGAGGCATCGCGGGCGAAGGAGGGTTCCGGCACCTTGGCGAGGGCCTCGGCGATGGCGGCGCGCTCGGCAGCCGTCGCTGACGGGCAAGCCGCGGTCATCCAGTCACCCGGGTCCTTGGCGGCCGGCGTGGCGCGCACGCGAGCGAGAACGGGCTTCAGGGCCTTGAGGTCGACGGGCATGGCAAACTCGGGTCAGGCGCGGGCGAGCCGGGCTGCCTCCCCGCCGGCGATGCGTCCGAGCACCACGGCGGTCAGCAGTCCGTTGCCGGAAAGATAGCCGGATGCATCGGGCCCTGACACCCCCACCGCGGCGCCCCCTGCCGCGAAGAGATTGGGCAGAAGCGAGCCATCGGGACGGCGCACGCGGGCGGTGGCATCGACGGCAAGGCCGCCCTGGGTGTGGAACAGCGCGCCGGTGACCTTCACCGCGCAATAGGGCGCCTCAAGATCGACGGCGCCGGTCCAGTCGCGGCCAAAGCCATCGCGGCCTCCACGCCGCTTGAGGTCGGCGACGGATTCGAGAGTCGCGCGAATCACTTGGGGCGGAATGCTGAGGCGGGCTGCCAGTTCATCTGATGATTCAGCTTGAAGGACGGCCCCGCCGGCCTCGGCGCGGCGGAAGTCCTCGAACTGGCGGGCGATGCCGGCGATGCGGGCATCGAAGATGTCGTAGGCGATGCCGCCGGGCTGGCCGAGCACGGCCAGCGCGGCTTCCGAATAGCCGGAGGCCTCGTTCCAGAAGCGCTCGCCGGCCACGTTCACCTGGAAGCCGCCCTCCATGATGACCGCCCAGGAGACGAGGATGCCGTGGGGATGGGCGACGGAGCCGTGGCCCTGGTGGCCGCTCATGTGCCGGAGCTCGGCGCCGAGCGCCCGGCCCCACAGCACCGCGTCGCCCTGGTTGCCGGGATGGCCGAAATAGAGCGCGTCCTTCAGCGCCGGGATGTGCTCTGCGACGAGGTCCTTGTTGCCGCCATAGCCGTTGCAGGCCAGCACCAGCGCGTCGCAGCCGATGCGGTCCTCGCTGCCGTCGGGGCGGGTGACGACGAGGCCGCGGACGCGGCCGTCGGGCGCCGCGACGAGGGCGGTGACGCGCGCCTCGGTGACGATGTCGATCTCCGCCGCCTCGGCCGCCGCGCGCAGCCGGTCGATCAGCTCGGCGCCCGAGCGCGAGGCGAGGCCATGCATCCGGCGGGCGGAATGGCCGGGATAGGAGAAGTCGGCGATGACCGTGAAGGCGAGGCCGTGGCGCTCGGTCAGCCAGTCGATGGCGGGGGCTGCGCCCTCGGTCACCGCCGCGAGGACGGTGGGGTCGGCGTCGCCGTGCGCCTTCTTCTGGATGTCGGCCGCGAAGGCCGCCACGCTGTCGGCGATGCCGGCGGCGCGCTGGGCGGCTGTGCAGGGCGCGGGAATGAGGCCGGCCGAGAGCGCCGTGGAGCCCTGGGGCAGCGCATCGCGCTCGAAGACGATGGGCGCGACGCCGGCTTCCTTCGCGGCGAGGGCGGCGCAGAGGCCCGCCGCCCCGCCGCCGACGATGGCGACCGGGACGGTCAGGTCGAAGGGCAGGTCGTCGATCAGGATGCGGGACATGGCGATGGCACCGATGAAGGGCGTCCTTCGAGGCTCGGGCAAAGCCCTCGCACCTCAGGATGAGGAATGTTGCGTCTGGCAGTCACGATGGCCGAGCCTCGAAGGACGCAGTTGCGCCTTGCCGCGGACCGGCGAGACCTCACCCGCCGATCTCCGCCAGCAGCTCCGCCACCGTCGCGATCCGCGCCACTGGCCGCAGGCCCGCAATGGCCTCTTCATGCACCTTCGGCGAGAAGGCGGCGCAGCCGTCCTCGATCACGGTCACGTGGAAATCGCGGACATGGGCGTCTCGCACCGTCGAGGCGACGCCGCCATTGGTGACGATGCCGCAGGCCAGCAGATGGTCGATGCCGGCCTTCTTCAGCACCCATTCGAGCCGCGACATGTAGAAGGCGGAATAGGCGACCTTCTCCACCTTGATGTCCATCGGCTGGAGCACATCCACCGTGTCGTGCCCCCAGGAGCCCGGCACGAAGTCGCCCTTCCGGAGGAACGGCCGCAGCTTCTTCAGGTGGTCCGAGATGAAGGGCTCGCCGCCCTTGCCCGGCACCAGGGTGAAATGCGTCGAGACGATCCAGCCGCCACCGGTGCGGATCCTGTCGGCCAGTGGCTTCAGCCGGGCGGGCAGCGCCGCGATCTCGGGCGCTGACTGGCCGGCCCGGCCATAGGCGCCGTCGGGATGGAGGAAGTCGTTCTGCAGGTCGCAGATCAGCAGGGCGGTACGGGACAGGTCCATCAGACGCGCTCCAGGACGATGTTGCCGAAGGCATCGACACGGCCGCGCTGGCCGGGCGGCACGAGGATGGTCGCGTCCGGCTGTTCCAGCACGGCCGGGCCCTCGACCACCGCGCCGACCGGCAAGTCGAGGCGGGCGAAGACGGCAGCCTCCTGCCAGCCGCCGAACCAGACCTTGCGGGCGCCGGTGCGGGCGCCCTCGAGCGTGGCGGTGGCCGCAGGCGCGAGCGTCGTCAGGTCGATGGGCGGTCGGCGGCCGATGGCCGTCGTGCGCAGGTTGACGATGCGGATGCCGAGACCCGGCAACAGCCGCGAGAAGGCGCGCGAATAGGCGGCCTCGAAGGCGGCGCGGACGATGGCCTCGGTCACACCCGTCGTGCCGTTCGCCAGCGTGACGGGAAGCGGCACGGCGACCGTGTGCGTCTGGCCGAGATAGTGCATGTCGAGTTCGTAGGTGACGTCGATCCGCCCGACGGTGAGCCCGGCGCCGGCAACCACCGCATGGGCGGCAGCCCCCTCCTCCGCCATGCGGCGGTCCAGGGCGGTCGCGTCGAGGCCGTCGAGGATCAGGTTCAGCGTCTGCACCTGGTCGTGGCGGATGTCCGCCATGACGCAGCCCATGGCCGATGTCACGCCGGGGAAGCGCGGCACGAGGGCCGCCTTCAGACCGATATCGGCGATCATCGCGCCGGCATGGAGCGCGCCGCCGCCGCCGAAGGGCACGAAGGCGAAGCGCGCGGGATCATGGCCGCGCTCCACCGAGACGAGGCGGATGGCGCCGGCCATGCGGGCATCGGCGACGCGCACAACGGCTTCCGCAGCCTCTTCCGGCGACAGGCCGAGGCGATCGCCGACATGCCTGGCCAGCGCCTGCCGCGCCGCCTCGACATCGAGCCGCTTCAGCTTGCCGCCGATGGGACGGTCGGCATTGATGCGGCCGAGGACGATGTTCGCGTCGGTGAGGGTCGGGCGGTCATTGCCCTGGCCATAGGCGACGGGACCGGGGCGCGATCCCGCGCTTTCAGGACCGACCTCGAGGAAGCCGCCGCGGTCGACGCGGGCGATGGACCCGCCGCCGGCGCCGATCGTGGTGATCTCGATCATCGGCGAGCGGATGACCAGGCCGAAATCGATGGTGGTCTGCGCCGCCAGCGCCGCCTCGCCGCCCGCGATCAGCGAGACGTCGAAGGAGGTGCCGCCAAGATCACCGGTGATGATGTCGGGATAGCCGGCCGCGGTGGAGATGGCCGCAGCAGCAATGACGCCGGCAGCCGGTCCCGACAGCGCCGTGCGAACGGGAAGGCGCCGCGCGGTCGCCGTCGACATGACGCCGCCATTCGACTGGACGATGTGGAAGGCGCCGGTGAAGGCCTCGCTGGCGAGCGCTGCCTCGAGCTTGGCGAGGTAGGAGCCGACGACGGGCTGGAGATAGGCGTTGAGCGCCGTGGTCGAGGCCCGCTCGAACTCGCGGATCTCAGGCAGGATCTCCGAGGAGACCGAGACATGGTCGTTTGGCCAGACGGCGCGGGCCGCAGCCGCCGCCGCACGCTCGTTGGCGGGATTGGCATAGGCGTTGATGAAGATGATGGCGAGCGCGGTGGCGCCGGCCTCGACCAGACGCTTGGCGGCAGTAGCCACCTCGGCCGGATCGACGGCCTCTCGCACCGTGCCATCGGCCAGCGTGCGCTCGGTCACCTCGACGCGCAGGTCACGGTCGGCGACGGGGGTGAAGTCGCCCCACAGGCCCCAGGTGTTGGCGCGGTCGCGGCGGCGCATCTCCAGCACGTCGCGGAAGCCCGCCGTGGTGATGACACCGATACGCGCGCCCTTGCGCTCCAGCAGCGCATTGGTGCCGACCGTCGTGCCATGGACGATGGAGCCGAGCGCGGAGAGCGCCCCGAAGGTCTTCAGGCCCTCGAGGAAGCCGACAGCCTCGTCGCCACGGTTCGAGGGGACCTTGGCGGTGCGGAACGTGCCCGCCGCCTCGTCGAGAAAGAACAGGTCGGTGAAGGTGCCGCCGACATCGACGCCAACGAGCGTGGTCATGCCTTGGCTCCCGTGACATAGCCGAGGCGCAGGTCGCGCTCGCGCGCGGCCGGGTCACGGGAGGCGGGATCGCCGAAGCCGCCGCCGCCGGGCGTTTCCAGGCGGACGCGGCCGCCCTGGGGCAGCTTCACGCCGGTGACCTTGGAGGCCATGGGCGGGGTTCCGGTGGTCTTGCCATCGGTCCAGGAGAAGCGGTTGAGGGCCCCTGCCCCGCCGCCATTGACGCCGAAGGGCGCATAGCGGCCGCGCTCGCCAAGGAGGAAGACCTCGGCCCCGCGGTCATCGAGCACCTCGATCTCGTAGATGGCGCCGAGGCCGCCGCGATGGGCCCCCTCGCCGCCGGAATCCGGGCGAAGCGCCCACTGCGTGAACATGACGGGATATGCTGCCTCGAGGATCTCGACCGGCGGCATGGTGGCCGTCGAGATCGGATTGTTGGCGTGGTTGAGGCCGTCGCTCTCGGGATTGCCGCCGAGACCGCCGCCGAAGAAGTTGAACATGACCCAGCGGCTGCCATTGGCGCGGTGGCCGGCCATGGAGAGCGCGTTGATCGTGCCGAAGGGTCCGGCCGTCGCCCGCTCAGGCACCGCCTTGGCAAGCGCGCCGAAGACCACGCCGATGAGGCGCAGGATGGTCTCGGTATAGCCGGCCATGGGCTTGGGGGCCTTGGCGCCCAAGAGGGTAGTGTCAGGGACCACGAAGGTGATGGGCTTGAGGCAGCCGGCATTGGCCGGCACGTCGGTGAAGACGTGCTTCAGCGCCACGTAGCAGGCGGCGATCGTGGTTGGCGTCGAGATGTTGATCGGCCCGGCGCAGGGCGGCGATGAGCGCGAGAAGTCCAGCACCATCGTCTCGCCGGAGATGGTCAGGTCGAGGGCGACGGTGAGCCGCTCGTCGACGATGCCGTCATTGTCGAGATAGTCCTCGAAGGCATAGGTGCCATCGGGCAGCGCCGCGATGGCCTCGCGCATCAGCGCCTCGGCGCGGGCCGAGAAGGCGTCGAAGGCCTCCTCGATGACCGCCTGGCCATAGTCGCCAAGCAGCGCCTGCAGCCGCTTCTCGCCGAGGTCGAGGGCGTTGAGCTGGCCATTGAGGTCACCCCAGTTGGAGTTGGGCAGGCGCGAATTGGCCGCGAGGATGTCGAGCACGTCCTGGCGCGTCTCACCACCGGCGATGAGCTTCACCACGGGGATGAGCACGCCCTCCTGGAAGCTTTCCGTCGCGACCGGATTGTAGCCGCCGGGCACATTGCCTCCGACATCCAGCCAATGGCCGGCGGAGGCGAGCCAGCAGAACAGCGCCCCGTCGCGGAAGACCGGCCGCACCAGGCGGAAGTCGTTCAGGTGCGTACCGCCCGCATAGGGGTCGTTGAAGATGAAGGTGTCGCCTGGCTTGAGGCCCCCTTGCGCCTTCACCTTCTCGATCACCGCCTTCACCGCGAAGGCCATGGCGCCGACGAAGATCGGCAGGCCCTTGGTGCCCTGCACGAGCGTGTCGCCGGTCTCCCGGTGATAGAGGCCGTGGCAGGCGTCGCGCGCCTCGGCGATGATCGGGTTGAAGGCCGAGCGATAGAGCGTCGCGTCCATCTCGTCGGCAATCTGCTCGAGCCGGCCCTTGAGGACCGCGAGCGTGACCGGATCGAGGCTCACGCCTCACCCCCGGTCGTGTCGTAGCGCTTGCCGATGGTGAGCAGGTCGCTGGTGCCGACGATGTCGGCCAGTTCATCGAAGTCGTACATGTCCTCGCGGATCGAGTCGCTCGTCCCTTCCGCGCGCAGCGTGTCGTAGAAGCGGCGGGCGGTCTTGGCCATGGCGCGGACGACGCCGGCGGAGAAGACGACGAGGCTGAAGCCCATGGCCTCGAGGTCGGCGACCGGGGTCATCGGCGTGCGGCCGCCCTCGACCATGTTGGCCATGAGCGGGCGCAGCTTGCCGAGCCGCTGCGGCACGGAGGCGAGTTCCTCGCGGGTGCGCGGCGCCTCGACGAAGATGAGATCGGCGCCAGCCTCCGCATAAAGCTCGGCGCGCTCGAAGGCTCGGTCGAAGCCCTCGACGGCGCCGGCATCGGTGCGGCCGATGACCAGCAGGCCGTTCTGGCGGGCATCCACCGCCGCCTTGATCTTGCCGACCATCTCCTCGGCCGGCACCACGGCCTTGCCGCGCAGGTGGCCGCAGCGCTTGGGGAAGGTCTGGTCCTCGAGCTGGATCGCGGCAGCGCCGGCCCGCTCGAAGTTGCGCACGGTGCGCTGGACATTGAGGGCATTGCCGAAGCCGGTATCGCCGTCGACGATCAGCGGCACCGAGACCTTGTCGGCGATGCGCGTGATGACATCGGTGACGTCATTCATCGTGGTGAGGCCGATGTCCGGCATGCCGAGCCGGGTGTAGGCGATGCCGGCACCGGTCAGGTAGAGCGCCTCGAAGCCGGCGAGGACGGCGATCTGCGCCGTGAGCGGGTCGACCGCACCGGGAGCCAGCAGGACGGGGCGCTGGTCGAGGCGCTGCTTGAGCCGCGCGGCGGGACTGGTGGAACTCATCGGCATGCCTCCTCAGTCGACCACGGCGAGCGCAAGAAGGCGCGCCGGGCCCATGTCGCCGTCGAGGGCCATGGCGGCCGCCCAGAGGGAGCCGGCGCGGGCCTCGCCCCAGACGGGGCCGGTGATCTCGACGAACTTCGCCTCCACGTCGGAGGCCGAATAGGGATTTTCGGTGTCGCCGCGATTGGTCGTGGCGAGGGCGGTGAAGCTGCGGCCATCGGCGAGGCGCAGGGTGACGCGCGCCGGACGGGCGGCGGGGAGCATCGCGGTGAGCGCCGGGTCCTCTGTGACGGTGACGCGGTTGGCGAGCGCCCGGGTGACGCGGTCGCCGCGGGCCTCGTCGCGGAAGGCGGCGATGGTCGCCGCACCGTTGACGAGGGTGGTGGCCAGCGCGAAGGGCAGCGAGAACTTCGCCGCCAGCATAGAGCGCGGCTCGGGATCGTCGAGCTGCGCGGCCCAGACATAGGTCTCGACGTCGATGCCCAGCACGTCGCGCGGATCGACCGGGCCGCTGGCCTCAAGGATCTCGCCCAGCGCATCGAGCGCCGCATGGGTGTAGCGGCAGGCGGCGTGGCGCTTGAAGTAGTTGCGGGCGATCTCCCAGCGGGTGCCGAGGTCCTCGGTCATCGCCTCGGGGCGGAAGTCGGTGGCCGCGACCGTGTCATAGACGGTGGCGACGCCGTCGCGCTCACCCGTGAGGCCCGAGGACATCATCTCCCAGGCCCAGAGACCGAGCTTGTTGGAGAAGCCGGCATAGCTGTTCCGGATCGTTGCCCCTTCCAGCATGGTCTTGCGGCTGGTGGTGAGCCCGAGCGAGGAGGCGATGTTGATGGTCGCGGCGATGTCGGCGGCGTCCGCCTTGTGGAGCTTGGCAACCGCCAGGGCTGCGCCGACCGTGCCCCAGGTGCCATGCGGATGCATGGTGACGACGAGCTTCGAGGCGATGCCGATGCGCGCGCCGATCTCGTAGCCCAGCGCCACCGCGACGATGAGGTCGCGACCGTCGCGGCCGAGGCGGGCAGCCGTGGCGAGGGCGGCGGGCACGACATGGATGCCGGGATGGCCGCGGGCATACTGGTTGCCCTCGTCGAGCTCCAGCATGGTGCCGGCAATGCCGCCCATGAAGGCGGCGTTGGAGGGCGAGAGGCTCAACGCGGCACCGATCACCGGCGTCGGGCCGGTGCCCTCGAGCCGTGCGAGGCGGTCGAGCAGCGCCCGCATTTCCGGCTCCGCCATGCCGGCGGCGATCGCGCCGATGCTGTCGGCAATGACGCGCTTGGTACGCTCGACCACCTCGGCCGGCAGGTCGGCGAAGGTGAGCTTCGCGGCGAAGGCTGCGAAGTCGCCCAGCCAGGGCGACCGGGGCTCGGCGGCAAGCTCGGTGGCGGTCTTCACGCCGGGTGTGACGATGGCCATGGCGTGTTCCTCACATCCCCAGATAGGCCTTGCGGAGCTCGTCGCTCGCTGCGAGGTCGGAGGCCTTGCCCTGGAGGGCGAAGACGCCGTTCTCCAGGATGAAGGCGCGCGAGGCGACCTCCAGCGACTGCACGACGTTCTGCTCGACGAGCATGACGGCGAGGCCGTCGGCATTGATGCGGCGGACGAGGGTGAACATCTCCTCGACCAGCAGCGGCGAGAGGCCGAGCGAGGGCTCGTCGAGGATGAGCAGCTTCGGCTCGGCCATCAGGCCGCGGCCGATGGCCAGCATCTGCTGCTCGCCGCCCGACAGGGTGCCGGCGAGCTGCGAGATGCGCTCCCTGAGACGCGGGAAGGTCGCGAAGACCTTGTCGAGATTGGCCGCGCGCGCCGCCTTGCCCCGCCGGTAGGAGCCGAGCACGAGATTGTCGCGCACGGTCATGTTGGGGAAGATCTTGCGGCCCTCGGGCACATGGACGAGGCCGCGCGAGACGATGTCGCCGGGGGCGTGGTTGGTGACGTCCTCGCCGAGGAAGGAAATGCTGCCGCTCGCGGCCTTCACGACGCCCGAGAGCACCATGTTCAGCGTCGTCTTGCCAACGCCGTTGGAGCCGAGGACGGCGACGATCTCGCCCGGCGCCACGCTCATGGAGAGGCCGCGCAGGATCTCGGTCGCGCCATAGCCGGCGCGCAGGTCCGAGACGGTGAGGATGGGATCAGCCATTCACGGCCCCCTTCTGCAGGCGGCCGGCGGCGCCATGGCCCAGATAGGCCTCGACGACGGCGGGATTGCCGACCACCTCAGCCGGCGTGCCGGCGGCGATCAACCGGCCGTTCGCCAGCACGTGCACATGTTCGCACAGGCTCATCACGGCCTGCATGACATGCTCGATCATCAGGATGGTGACGCCGGCATCGCGGATGGCGCGGATCACCGGGATGATGTCGCGGATCTCCGACGGGTTGAGGCCTGCCAGCACCTCGTCGAGGAGGAGGAGTTGCGGCTCGGTGGCGAGCGCGCGGGCGAGCTCCAGCCGCTTGCGGCCGGCAACCGTGAGGGACGAGGCGGGCCGCTCGAGGTCGGCGAGGCCGACCATCGCCGCCACCGCTTCGGCCTTGCCCATGGCCTCGGCCCGGCCGGCATGGCGCAGATAGGCGCCCACCGCGATGTTCTCGGCGACCGAGAGGCCGGCGAAGGGCTGGACGATCTGGAAGGTGCGGGCGATGCCCATGACCGCGAGGCGCTCGGGCGGCCGGCCCGTGATGTCCTCGCCGCGGAAATGCACGGTTCCCGCGCTCGGCTGCTGGAAGCCGGAGATCAGCGTGAACAGCGTCGTCTTGCCGGCGCCGTTGGGGCCGATCAGCCCGGTGATCGAGCCCTCGGGCACCGAGAGCGTGACGTCGCTGACGGCGACGAGGCCGCCGAAGCGCTTGGTGACGGAGCGGACGTCGAGCATCAGCGCCCTCCCCTCTTGGTGACGAGACCGAGGAGCCCGCGCGGCGCGAAGGCGATGACGACGATCAGCAGCACGCCGTAGACGACGAGGTCGACGCCGGGCACGGCCGAACCGAAGGCGGCATGGATGGCGGTCTTGGCGGCCTCGCCGAGGCCGATCAGGGCCACGGCGCCGATGAGGGGCCCGAGCACCGTGCCAATGCCGCCGACGATCGGGGCGAGCAGAGCCTCGACCGAGATCCAGGCGCCATAGGCGATGTTGGCGTCGATATAGAGGAACTTCTGGGTGTAGAGCGCCCCTGCCGCCGCGGTGATCGCGGCCGAGAGGGTGATCGCCTTGAGCTTCACCTTGAGCGTATCGACGCCGAGCGCCCGGGCGGCATCCTCGTTCTCGCGCACGGCCACCAGCCAGGCGCCGAAGCGCGAACGTTCGAGCGCGCGGTTGAACAGGAGCACGACCGCGACGAAGGCGAGGGCGAGATAGAAGAAGGCTGTCGGCGTTGCGAATTGCATCTGACCGAAGCCGATCTTCAGCGGCACCAGCGTGCCTGCCGCGCCGCCGGTGATCGGGGTGGCGTTGGCGAGGATGCGGAAGACCTCGGCGAAGGCGAGCGTCACCAGCGCGAAATAGGAGCCGCGCAGCCGGGCGCGGAAGGCGAGCGTGCCGATGACCGCGCCGACGAGGCCGCCGAGGATCATAGCCAGCGGCAGCGCCACCCAGGCATTGACGCCGTAGCGCGTCTGAAGGACCGCCTGGACATAGGCGCCGGTGCCGAAGAAGGCGGCGTGGCCGAAGGAGAACTGGCCGCCATAGCCGCCGGCAATGTTCCAGCCCTGGGCGGCAAGGGTGATGATCAGGATGAAGATCATCAGGTTGTAGAAGGTGTTGGGGCCGGCAAAGAGGCCGGCGCCGACCAGCAGCGGGACGGCCAGCGGCAGCGCCGCCAGGGCGACGATGACGATGAGGAGGGAGCGGTAGGCCTTCATGCCTTGGCTCCGAACAGGCCGGTCGGGCGGAACAGCAGGACCAGGATGAAGATGAGGAAGATGCCGATCTGGCCGAGGCTCTCGCCGAGATAGAGGCCGCAGAGGCTCTCCACCACGCCGATGACGAGCCCGCCGAGGAGGGCGCCGGGGATCGACCCCATGCCGCCGAGCACGACGACGGTGAAGGCGACGAGGACGAAGGCGTTGCCGACGCGCGGGTTCACATAGAAGGACGGCATGAGCAGGCAGGCGGCGACCGCCAGCGTCGCGGCGCCCAAACCGAAGGTGACGGCGTAGATGTGGTTCACGTCGATGCCGACCAGCGAGGCGCCGAGCTTCTCGCGGGCGACGGCGCGGATCGCCTTGCCGGTGTCGGTGAGCGCCAGGATCGCCCAGAGCGCGGCTGCGACAAGGATGGCGACGCCGAAGCCGATGACCCGCGGCAGCGACAGCAGCGCGAAGCCGAGGTCCACGACCGAGAAGGAATAGTCGAGGGTCAGCGAGCGCGTGTCGGAGCGGAAGATGGCGAGGAGCAGGTTCTCCAGCACGATGGAGAGGCCGAGCGTCACCAGCAGGATCGCGCCGTCGTCATTGCGGCTCGCCGGCGAGATGACGAAGCGCTGCGTGGCATAGCCGAGGCCGAAGAACAGCGGCGTCAGCGGCAGGATCGCCAGATAGGGATCGATGCCGAAGCCCAGATGCGCCACCAGGACCGCGAACATGGCCAGGGTCAGCATGGCGCCGTGGGCGAAATTGATGATGTGCAAAACGCCGTAGACCAGCGTCAGTCCGAGCGCCACCAGCGCATAGACGGCGCCGGTGAGGAGGCCGTTGAGCACGGCCTCCAGCACGATCTGCGGCGGATAAGATCTGAACACGTCGTGGCCTCTCGGCAAAAGCGGTGCCGCGTGGCCGCTGGAATGCGGCCACGGGCGGAAGCGGGTCGCCGGGCCGCGCGCGGCCCGGGATGAACGATCAGCCGGTGACGGGGAAGACGGGCTTCGCGTCGGCGAAGGCGTCGGGGAAGATCACCTTGATGTCGCCGCCCTGGACCTGGGTGTTGACCGGCGCGGCATTGACGTTCTGGCCGTTCTCGAACTTGGTCGGGCCATAGGGCATGATGTGGTCGGTGAAGGTCGAGGAGGACATGGCCTCGATGATCTTCACGCGGTCGCGCGAACCGGCCCGGTCGATGGCGTCGGCGACGAGTCGCACCGACGAGTAGTTCAGCGGCACATTGTAGAGCCAGAAGCGGCCCATGGCCTCGACCTGCTTGCGCAGCTCGGCGGTCTTCGGCTTGCGCGGGTCGGCCCAGTGGTTGCAGTCCATGACGTTGTTGGCCGCATCCGGGAACTCGCGCACGAAGCGGAAGTTCGAAGCCGCACCGTTGAGCACCGCGTAGATGCCCTTCGGGCGGATGCGCTGCTGCTGCAGGGTGCGGGCGAGCAGCACGAACTCGCCGTAGTAGCTCGACGGGATCACCAGATCCGGGTTCAGCGCGCGGATGCGCAGCGCGACGTTGGACATGTCGCGGGCCGGGGTCGGATGGGCGATGGTCTCGAGGATCTGGAAGCCGAGGGCCGAGAGCCGGTCGTTCATCAGCTTGGCGAGGCCCGAGCCGAACAGGCCGTCCTCATGGACCAGCACGACGGTCTTGGCCGGCTTGCCGGCAGCGTCGTTCAGCTTGACGAGGTTCTCGATGGCGGTGCGCGTCACCGTGCCGAAGCCCGGACCGAAGCGGAAGGTGTTCTTCAGGCCGCGCGAGACGATCTGGTCGGAGACGCCAACGTCCACCGCATAGGCGATGTCGTAGCGCGAGGCGGCCTGCGAGGCGGCGAGGCAAATGGGCGAGGCAAAGCCGCCGACGATGGCGGAGACGCCCTCGGCATGCATCTTCTCGACCTCCTGGGAGCCCGCCTCCGGGCTCGACCGGGCGTCGCCGAAGACCATCTCGATCATCGCGCCGCCGAGCGACCTGATGCCGCCGGACTTGTTGATCTCGTCGATGGCGAGCTGGGCGCCGATGCGGCCGTATTCGCCGTCCTGGGCGAGCGCGCCCGTGACCGGCTGGAGGATGCCGAGCTTCACCGCCGGCGCCTGGGCGCGGACGAGGCCCGGGGCCGCGAGGAGGGCCGCGCCGGCGGCGCCGGTGGCGAGAAGGCTGCGTCGTGTGGGCTCGGTCCAGGCCGTCATTGTCTCTTCTCCGTCTGTTGCTCTCTGGAAGGGGCCGGCTTGTGCCGCCGGCTCTCGTCGTGTGTCGTCAGGGTCCACCCGCCGCCGTGACGGCGGAATGTCAGTCGTTGGCCGCGGCTCCGTTGAGACCGACGCCCATGCGCAGGCGCTCCACCGGCGACCACAGGCGGTCGCCACCGGAATCGATGCGGACGAGGTCCATCTGGAAGGAGTAGCGGTCGGGCCGGTAGAAGGCCGCGAGGTGCTCGATGCCGCGGCGCTTCACGTCGGACACGACGCGGGTCAGGGCCAGCAGCGGCGCGCCGATGTCGATGCCGAGGGCCTCGGCCACGTCCGGACCCGCCAGCGTCGCGGTGATGGTCTGGGTGGCGCGGTCGACCTTGACGCCGGAGCGCTCGATGAGGGTCAGCAGCGGCTGGACCCCGAGCTCGGCCTCCGAATAGGTCGTGCCGATGCGCTGGGGCACATGGGTCACCAGATAGGAGAAGGGCTCGCCGTCGATGATGCGCACGCGCACCGACCGCTGCACCTTCTCGCCGTCGTCGAGCTTCAGGGCCTCGGCCACTTCCGGGGAGGGATCGACATAGCCGAACTGGAGCAGGCGCACGTCGGTGGAGCGGCCCATCTCGACGAGGTGGGCGAGCGCGTTCGACAGATCGGCGACGATCGGGCGCTTGATCATCCGCGCGGTGATGAAGGTGCCGGCGCCGGGACGGCGCGAGATCAGGCCTTCGCGCTCGAGTTCGGCCAGCGCCCGGCGGATGGTGACGCGCGAGACGTCGTGAAGCTCGGCGAGATCGGGTTCGGAGGGCAGCCGGGTGCCCGGTGTCAGTTCGCCGGAGGATATGCGGTCGCGCAGGGTGAGATAGACCCTTCGCGTCTTCGACGTCTCGATCGCTTCAGCCATTCCGTCGCTCCCTCGCAGGCCCGTCGCCACGCGGCGCCGCGGGGGCGCCGGCCTCGTGATGAGTGCAGTGGCAACATGCATTTGTCTTTTGGCCTGTACGATCAATAGGGATAGCAAAAATGCGAGACTTGTCTATCCTATGATACAATGTTTTTGCGTCAAGCATCTTCGGAGCATGCCCTGTGAACAGCCCTGCCAGCCTGTTCGACCGATTGTGGGACCGCCACGTGGTGAAACGCCGCGAAGACGGCCTCTCCCTGCTGTGGATCGACCGACATTTCGTCCATGAAGGCTCCCACCACGCCTTTGGACAGATCGCCGCACGGGGCGCCAAGGTTGCCCGTCCCGACCTCACTTTCGGCGTCGCCGACCATTACGTGCCGACCCGCGGTCGCGGCGGCCCGGTTCCCGATGCCTCCATCGCCCGCATGGTCGACCAGCTCTCGGCCAATACGGCGACCCACGGAATCACCCTGTTCGGCCTCGACGACCCGCGGCAGGGCATCGTCCACGTCACCGGCACGGAGCAGGGCCTGACGCTGCCCGGCCTCACCGTGGTCTGCGGCGACAGCCACACCTCCACACATGGCGCTTTCGGCGCCTATGCCTTCGGGATAGGCGCCTCGGAGGTCGCCCATGTGCTGGCGACCCAGACGCTCTGGCAGAAGAAGCCGAAGCGGATGCGAATCAGCGTCGAGGGCGCGACGGCGCCCGGCATCACCGCCAAGGACATCATGCTGACGATCATCGCGACCATCGGCGCCGATGGCGCCGCGGGCCATGCGATCGAATATGCGGGCTCGGCCATTCGCGCCCTGTCGATGGAGGGGCGCATGACCCTCTGCAACATGTCGATCGAGGCCGGCGGGCGCTGCGGCATGGTCGCACCCGATGCCACGACGGTCGCCTATCTCAAGGGCCGGCCTTTCGCGCCCGCGGGGGATCTCTGGGAGCAGGCGGTGGAGGACTGGGCCGGCCTTGCCAGCGATGCCGACGCCGTCTTCGACCGCGAGGTGGCGCTGGAGGCAGCCTCCATCGCCCCGACCGTGACCTGGGGGGTGAGCCCCGAACAGGCCCTGCCGATCACCGCCGCGGTGCCCGACCCCGAGGCCATGGCCGATCCGGTGAAGGCCGCCGCCGCCCGCGACGCGCTGGCCTATATGGGCCTGACGCCCGGCCAGCCGCTGGCCTCCGTGCCGGTGGACCGCGTCTTCATCGGCTCCTGCACCAATTCCCGCATCGAAGACCTGCGGGCTGCGGCCAAGGTCCTGGCCGGCCACAAGGCCAAGGTGCCGGGCATGGTCTCGCCGGGCTCGTCGCTGGTGAAGCAGCAGGCCGAGGAGGAGGGCCTTGCCCGGATCTTCACGGAAGCCGGGCTCGAATGGGTCGCCTCGGGCTGCTCCATGTGCGTCGGCATGAACGGCGACACGGTGGCGGCGGGCGAGCGCTGCGCCTCCACCACCAACCGCAACTTCAAGGGCCGTCAGGGGCCGGGCGCGCGGACGCACCTCATGTCCCCCGCCATGGTCGCGGCCGCAGCCGTGACGGGAAAGCTCACCGATGTGAGGCAGTTCGCATGACCCCCTTCACCCGCGAGAGCGCCGCGCTGATGCGACTCCCGGTCGCCAATGTCGACACGGACCAGCTCATCCCTGCCCGATTCATGAAGGAGCCGCGCAAGCCCGACGGCTATGGCCGCTTCCTGCTGCGCGACCTCGTGGCGGAGGGAACGGCCCCTGCACCCGCGCCGGGCCAGACGATCCTCGTCGCGCGGCGCAATTTCGGTTGCGGCTCGTCGCGCGAGGCCGCCGTCTATGCCCTCGCCGATTTCGGCTTCCGGGCGGTGATCGCCCCGAGCTTCGGCGACATCTTCGCCTCCAACTGCGTCAAGAATGGCGTGGTGCCGGCGACCGTGAGCGAGGAGGATGCCGAGCGGCTGCTCGCCACCGAAGCCCTGCCGGCGACGGTGGACCTTGAGGCGCAGACCATCGCCTGCGGCAATGTCGTGGTGCCCTTTCGCATCGACCCGGTCTGGCGGACCCAGCTCCTCAATGGCTGGGACGACATCGACCTGACCCTCGCCGAGGCCGACAGCATCGCCGCCTACACCGCGCGCGACGCGGCGGAACGGCCCTGGGCGGCGCCGCGCCGCGGTTGAGCACCTAAACCATCTCGCCCATTGCAAGCTTACAAGCCGATTGCGGTACCATTCTACACCATGTAGGGTTGTGCAACTCTGCTGCTATGGGTTGCTACGATGCCGCTGCCACTTGGTACCGCTTCAAGTATTTTTTCCACGGCAACCGCGGTTACGGATTTTTTCAAGCCTAATCGGTCACCGTATCTGCTTTCGTCATTATTTATTGTTATATGTCTCCTTCTTGCAATAGAGAACCCAAAATTCCCTCCGACAAAGCATTTTATGCTCATCATACCTTCGTTCTTTCTAATAATTATCTTAAACGTACTTTCTTTTTATTTTACTCCAATAATACCTGACAGCGATTCAAAAGAAACAAACGACATAGATGCGCAGCTTAAACTTTCCAGAAGCGCTAGCCTAAGCAGTGGTATTGTCTGCATATACGTCATACTTCGTCTTTCCGATCCTATTGAGCTGCATACCGGGGTGGCCTACTTAGCCTGCCTTATTCATTGCGCAGTATTTCTATCTTACACAATTTTTCGTAATATTCAGGAAGAGAATATGCGAAATATTTCATACTTCCAGATTTCCTTTATGACATCCCTTTTTCTTGTTTGCTTTGTGACGAGCGCCGGTAATTTAAAATCACTGGATGGATCAGTAGTGTTGTCGTGCCGGACTTCTGCTTCATTCCAAGGTGCTGAACGGAACGACGGTGAGTTAAGTGCTAAGTCAGCCCACACAGTTAATTTCTTGCCGTCCAGCTGCAGTGACAACTATGAAGATGCAGTTCGCCGAGAAATCGGAAAAACATTCGCAGACATTTCAGATTTAAAAATAACACGGACCGCCGAATTCGATCCGAATTTTGTTGTATTTATTTTCTTTTCAATTCTTTGGCTTATCAATATTCTGTTCTGGATCAAAATGCTCTCGAAGATCTGGCAGAACAGCACACTTGTTATCGGCGAGACGACTTGAACTTTTCACTAGAATTCATTCGTAGGCCAGCGCGGCCTTGACCGAGGGACGCTCGCCCATCCGCGCGAGGTGCTCGGCGACGCGCGGGAACTGCGCCACGTCGACGCCGTCGCCCTCCAGCCAGCGGGTCACCGTGAAGAGATAGGCGTCGGCGACCGAATAGGCCTCGCCCATGACCCAGGGACCGCGGAAGAAGTCGTTCTCGATGAGGCGGAAGCTCGCCGCCATGGTCTCCGGCACCTTGCGGCGCATGTCGAGGAAGGAGCTCTCCTCGGTCGCCCAGCGATGGCCGCGATGCTTGTGCGCGTGGTTCACGTGCACGGTCGAGGCGAGATAGGCGTTGAAGGCCTGCATCTCGGCGAAAGCAAAGGGATCGCTCAGCGGCGCCAGGTTCTTGTCGGGATGGCTCTGCGCGACGAAGGCGAGGATCGCGACATTCTCGGTGAGCACGCCGCGATCGGTCACGAGGGCCGGCACGCGGCCCTTCGGATTGATGGCGAGATAGGCCGGCTTGGTCTGCTCGCCCGAGGCGAAGTCGACGCGCACCGGCTCATAGGCCGCACCCGCCTCTTCCAGCGCGATGCGCGAGGCAAGCGCGCAGGTCTTGGGGCCGTAGAAGAACTTCCAGGTCATCGTCGTTGCTCCTCAGCCCGCCTTCACCAGCACATGCTTCTTGCGGCCGAAGGACAGCTTCGCGACGCCATCCTTCAGCGCGGCCTCGGTCACCGTCGCCTGGGGATCGGTGACGGTCTCGTCGTTCAGCTTCAGGCCGCCGCCCTGGACCTGCCGGCGCGCCTCGCCGTTGGAGGCGACGAGGCCGGCGCGGACGAACAGCGACAGGACGCCGATGCCGGCGGCAAGCTCGGCGGCGGGCACGGTGACGACGGGGAGGTCATCGCCGAGCGCGCCCTGCTCGAAGGTCTTCTTCGCCGTCTCGGCCGCGGCCTCGGCCGCCTCGCGGCCGCGCACCAGCGCGGTCGCCTCGGTCGCCAGAACCTTCTTTGCCTCGTTGATCTCGGCGCCCTGCAGGGCGGCAAGGCGGGCGATCTCGTCCAGCGGCAGCAGCGTGAAGAGCTTCAGGAAGCGGGCGACGTCGCCGTCCTCGGTGTTCCGCCAGAACTGCCAGTAGTCGTAGTTCGACAGCATGTCTGGGTTGAGCCAGACGGCGCCGGCGGCCGTCTTGCCCATCTTGGCGCCGGAAGAGGTGGTCAGCAGCGGGCAGGTCAGCGCGTAGAGCTGGTGCGTGCCCATGCGGCGGCCGAGGTCGATGCCGGTGACGATGTTGCCCCACTGGTCGGAGCCGCCCATCTGCAGGTTGGAGCCGTAGCGGCGGGCGAGTTCGACGAAGTCGTAGGCCTGCAGGATCATGTAGTTGAACTCGATGAAGGACAGCTCCTGGTCGCGCTCCAGGCGCAGGCGCACCGAGTCCATGGTCAGCATGCGGTTCACCGAGAAGTGCCGGCCGATGTCGCGCAGCATCTCGATGTAGTTGAGCTTCGTCAGCCACTCCGCATTGTCGGGCATGACCGCATCGGTCTTGCCCTCGCCATAGGTGAGGAGCTTCGCGAACACGCCCTTCAGCGCGTCCTTGTTGGCGTTGATGTCCTCGATGGAGAGGATCTTGCGCGTCTCATCACGCCCCGAGGGGTCGCCGACGCGGGTCGTGCCGCCGCCCATCAGGGTGATCGGCTTGCCCGCCCCGGTCTTCTGCATCCAGTGCAGCATCATGATCGACAGGAGGTGGCCGACATGCAGCGAGGGCGCGGTGCAGTCATAGCCCACATAGGCGACGACATCCCCCTTGGCCGCCAGGGCGTCGAGGCCCTGCAGATCGGAACACTGGTGGATGAACCCGCGCTCGGTGAGGATGCGCAGGAAGTCGGACTGAGGGGCGGCCATGGTCTTTCCAAGCTGAGACAGGGGCGCCGGACACTCGCGCCCGGCGGAGGCGCGGTGTAGCAGAGGCGGGCTGCAATTTCATCCGTCGAATCGGCAGGACACCATGCGCGCGATCGGGCTGATGTCGGGAACCTCGATGGACGGCGTCGACGTCGCCCTCCTCGACACCGACGGCGAGACCGTCTCCGCCTTCGGGCCGACGGGCTACCGCGCCTATAGCGAGGACGAGCGGGCGCTGCTCCGCGCCGCCCTCAGGGAGGGCGCCCTCCTCACCGATCGCACCGCGCGCACGCCGCTGCTCCAGAAGGCCGAGGACCTCATCACCCGCGCCCATGCCGAGGCGGTCGAGCTCTTCCTCGAACGCAACGGCCTGTCCCGCGGCGACATCGCGGTGGTCGGCTTCCACGGCCAGACCGTCCTCCACCGCCCCGAACTGAAACTGACCGTCCAGATCGGCGACGGCGTGGCGCTGCGCCAGCGTCTCGGCATTCCCGTCGTCCATGATCTCCGGCAGGCCGATGTCGCAGCCGGCGGCCAGGGCGCGCCGCTGGTGCCGGTCTTCCACCGGGCGTTGGCCGATACGGCCGGCCTGCCGCGTCCCCTGGCGGTGGTGAACATCGGCGGCGTCGCCAACGTCACCTTCATCGACGCAGACGGCGGCCTCCTCGCCTTCGATACCGGGCCGGGGAACGCCCTGCTCGACGACTGGATGGCCGAGCGCACCGGCACGGCAGTCGATGCCGGCGGCGCGACGGCGGCGCGGGGGCGCCCGGACGAACAGATCCTCGCCTGGCTCCTCGTCCACCCCTATTTCGCCCGGCGGCCGCCGAAATCGCTCGACCGCAACGCCTTCGCCCATCGCATCGTCGGCAATGTGGCGACGGAGGACGGGGCGGCGACGCTGGCCGCCTTCACCGCGCGCTCCATTGCCCGCGGCGCTGATTTCCTGAAGGCGCCGCCTGCCCTCTGGGTCGTTTGCGGCGGCGGGGCGAAGAACCCGACGCTGCTGCGGCTCCTTGGACAAGCCACAGGCGCCGCGGTGAAGACGGGCGAGGACGTCGGCTGGTCCTCCGACTTCCTGGAGGCCCAGGCCTTCGCCTTCCTCGCGGTGCGGTCGATGAAGGGCCTGCCCCTGACCTATCCCTCCACCACGGGCGTCCCGGCGCCCGTGACCGGTGGGGTTTTCACAGAATGACCGCGACGTTTACGCGCACCTAACCAAAACTGCCGTAACGATAGGGGACCTCCGAGGGACCCCCATGCGCCTCCGCTCGATCCTGCGCCTCAATCTCATGGTGGCCATTGCGGCAACCGCAGCGACCTTCCTGGTGGCGGGGGGAGTCTTCACGGCCCGGCTGATCGACCAGAACCTCAGGCAGCATCTGGAAAGCGATAGCGCCCGGATCGTGGAGCAGGTGCAGAACGAGGCGCGGCGCGCCATCACGGTCGCCGAAGCCATGGCGACAATCCCCGGCGTGGCCGAGGCCATCGCGGCCGGCCAGCGCGACCGCCTCGCGGCACTCGTCATGCCGGCCTTCGAGGTCCTGAAGGGGCAGGGTGTCAACCAGTTCCAGTACCATCTGCCGCCAGCGACGTCTTTCCTACGGGTTCATAGCCCGCAACAATTCGGCGACGACCTTTCGGCGTTTCGCCACACCATCGTGCTCGCCAATCGTGAGCAGAAGTCAGTCCACGGCCTGGAGGGCGGCCGGGCCGGGATCGGCATCCGCGGCGTCACCCCCGTCCGGCTCGCGGGCCGCCACGTCGGCTCCGTCGAGGTCGGCCTTACCTTCGGCAAGCCGTTTGTCGATGCCTTCACGTCGGCAACTGGTTCGCGCCTTGCCATCCTGCTTGACGCGGATGGGGCGCTGCGCGCCCACGCGTCGACCCTTCCCGGCGACCTGACGCTCGATCCCGCCATGCTGGCGGCGGCCCGCCGAGGCGAGGCGAACGGCGCCACCGCTGCCTTCGCCGACCGCAGCTGGGCGCTGCAGGGTCAGCCCCTGCGCGATTTCGCCGGCAACACGATCGGCGTGCTGGTGGTTGCCGTCGACCGCACGGCGCTCGACGCGATGTGGCGGTCGGCCATGATCACCGCGCTGGTGAGCCTCGTCGTCATGCTGATGCTCGGAGTTGTCATTGCCTGGCGCCTCGAGCGGGTTATGGCGCGCCCCCTCTCCGCCATGACCGAGACGATGAGCGAGCTTGCCACCGGCCGCCACGACGTGACCGTCGACGCTTCCAGCCGTGTCGTCGAGGTTCAGGCCATGGCGCGCTCGATGGAGGTCTTCCGCGAGGCCATGGTCGCCCGTCTCGCGGCGGAGGCGACCGCTGCCGCCGAGGCGGAGGCCAAGCTTGCCCGGGCCCGTCGCCACGAGGAGGCCGCCGCCCGCTTCCGCTCCTCGGCTTCCGCCCTCGTCGCCGATCTCGGGGCGGCAACGGCCCAGCTCACCGGCGCGGCGCAGTCGATGTCCGCCATCGCCGTGCAAACGCGCGACAAGTCCTCCAGCGTTGCCGATGCCGCCGCGACCACCACCTCCAACGTCGCGACCGTCGCATCGGCGACGGAGGAGCTATCGGCCGCCATCTCGGAGATCGTGACCCAGGTCGATCGCTCCGCGCAGGTGGCGGGTGACGCCGTGAAGGCCGCAGGCCATGCCGAGGCGGTGGTACAGACGCTTCAGACCGGGACCGAACGCATCGGCAGCGTCGTCAACATCATCAGCGAGATCGCCGACCGCACCAATCTCCTCGCCCTCAACGCTACCATCGAGGCCGCACGCGCAGGCGAGGCCGGAAAGGGCTTCGCGGTGGTGGCAACGGAGGTGAAGACGCTGGCGGCACAGACCTCCAAGGCCACGGGCGAGATCAATGCCCAGATCGGCCGCATCCAATCGGAGACGCGCGATGCCGTCGAGGCACTGGGGCGCATCGTGCGGACGATCGAGGACATGAATGGAATCACCACCGGCATTGCCGCGGTGATGGAGCAGCAGGACGCGGCGACCGGCGAGATCTCGCGCAATGTGCAGCAGGCCGCCACCGGCACCCGGACGGTCTCCTCCAGCATCGACGTGGTGCGCGAAGGGGCGGCCGCGACCGGTGTCGCGGCCAGTCAGGTGCTGGACGCGACGCGTCGTCTCGGTGAGGTCGCCGGCGAGCTCGATCGGGAGGTCGGCGCCTTCCTCACCGAGGTGGCCGCCTGACCGTCGCGCGGAAAACGGTTAGCATGGCGTCGCCCCCCTTTGGAGACGCCCATGCCCGTCCATGACCTCACGCCCGATGACGTCGCCCAGGCGCTCGCCGAGGACCGCATCCTGCTCGTCGATGTGCGGGAGCCGCATGAAGTCGCCATGGCGCGCATTCCGGAAGCGGTGAACCTGCCGCTGTCGCAGTTCGATCCGGCGGCCATCCCGGATCCTCAGGGCAAGATGGTGGTGTTCCTTTGCGCTGCCGGCGTGCGCTCGATCCATGCGAGCGAGGCGGCGCAGGCGGCGGGGCTGCCCTATGACAGCCACATGGCCGGGGGCCTCAAGGCCTGGGCCATGGCCGGCCACGGCTTCGAGCGGGGCTGACGGCCCCTAGCGCAGGGCCTCGTCGCGCAGCAGCGGCTGCTGGACGCCATTGGCGCCGCGGAACTCGAACATCTTGCGCAGGAAGCCGGGCGTCACGGCGGAGAGCGGGTTGATCGTCAGCCGCGGCGCGGTGACCGGGCCGGCGATCTGGTAGGTGATACCGAACACGCCCTCGTCCGGCGCGCCGCCGAGGAAGAAGCCGAGAACGGGGATGCGGGCGAAGATGTTGTTCAGCGCATAGGCGGGCACGTAGGTGCCGCGCAGCAGGAGCTGGTCGCGGCCGGGGTCGAACTCGCCCTCGACCGTCGCGCCGATCGCGGCGCCCCAGAGCAGGCCGTCCGAGACGGTGACCTTGCTGGCATTGCGGGCGAAATTGGCGCGCAGCCGCGAGAAGGCAAAGGCATCGTTCGGCTGCTGGGCCGCCTGCCGCGGGGCGTTGGGGCCGGTGCCGGCAGCGGCGACCATGCCGGAAATCGCCTGGTCGCCGCGGATGCGGAACTCGGTGATCTCGACCGCGCCCTGGCGGATCACGCCGTTCGGCTGGGGCGGCGTCATGATCAGCGCGAGATTGCCGCCCTGGAGCGAGCGGTAGAGGTCGAGGAAGCGCAACAGCGCCCCGGCATCACCCGAGCTGACGGTGATGCGCTGGGCCGCGCCCTGGCCGCGCTGGTCCATGGCGAAGGTGGCGTCGCGGCCGACCCGTCCGCCAGCGCTGAGGGAGCGGATCGTCTGGCCCTGGCGGACCATCCGCATCTCGAACTGGCGGATGACCTCGCCATTGCTGCCGACGACGGCATTGGCCTTGACGTCGACCTCGACCTCGCCGGTCTGGGCCGGAGCGGCGCCTGCGCCGGCGGGACCGGGCTGGGGCGGATCGGAGAGCGACTTGATGAGGTGGCGCGCGTCGATCATCTCGCCGCGGCCGATGACGCGATGGCCGTTGCCGGCGCGCTCGACGCGGATCGACATGCGGTCGCCGTCGGAGAGGTTGTAGGCGGGGAAGACGCCGGAGACGAGGCCGCCCTTGTCGTCGAAGGTCACGGAGCCACGGACCAGCAGGCCGCGGCTTTCGACCACCAGATCCTCGAGCTTCCAGCCGCCCTCGCCCTCGACGGCGACGAAGCGCGCCTTGGCGGCCTGGCCGCGCGGCTTGTTCCAGCCGGGCAGGAGGTCGGCGAGGGTCGCGGGACCCAAGTCAACCTCGACCGTGTAGCGGCCGGAATCCTCGCCGACTGTCATCACCCGCACCGGCGTCGGCCCGACGATGCGGGTGCCGATATTGAGGCCGAGGCGGGCGCGGCCGCGGTCGTCGAGCGTCGCCGTCAGCCGGATCTCGGGCTTCGCCTCGGGGCGCGGCTTGCGATAGTCGAAATTGGCCTGGGCGCCGCCAAGGACGCCCTGCCCGCGCAGCACGAAACTGCGCGGCGTCGTCTGCACCTTGAAGCTCGCCCGCTCCATCCGCATCTCGCCGAAGGCATTGTCGGCGGCGAAACCGGTGAAGTCGGCATCGACCGTGTAGTCGACGAGGTTCGGCTGGTAGGTCTCGGTCATCGGCACGTTGACGATGACGGTGGCGGTCACCTGTCCGTCCACCTTGCCCGAGGGCAGAGTCGGCCCCGCGGCGGCGCCCTTGAAGCCCTCCTCGCCGAGCAGCGCGAAGGCGGCCTCAGCCGGCCCCTGGACGCGGAACCGGCTGACCGACTGGGCCGGCTGGATGCGATGGTCGGCAATGTCGAAACTGCCCTGCACGATCGACAGGCGCTTGCCGGGCTGCGGCTCGATCACGCCGCGCGACACCTCGACATGGGCCATCTGGCCGTCGACGACGACATCGACATCGGCCTCCTTGAGCGGCGAGACGCCGGGCAGCATGCGCATGGAGGTGCCGCGCACGCGGGCCCGCACGGCGAGCCCGTCCTTCTCGAGAACCGGATGCTTCTGGGCGAGGACGCCGGCCGGCACCGACATCCGGACGGTCACCTCCTCCACCATGCCGTTGCGCATGTTGTCCGCCACCCAGTCGCGGACATGCGGGTTGGACAGGCGCGGCCAGAGGGAGACGGCGGTGGCGAGCGGCATTCGCCCCACCGCGAGGTCGAGATCGACGGCCGGCGAGCCGGGCGCGAAGGTCAGCTTGCCGGAGATGCGGGCGAGCGGTTCGGCGCCCTGGTCGACGCTGAGCCCATTGACGGTGAGGGTCTTGGCGGTCGGGTCGAAGACAAAGCGGGTGGAGCCGATGTTCACCGGCACGGGCGGCTCGTGCGGGTTCAAAGCCGAGGTCACCGCCTTGAGGCTGTTGAGCTGCACCACGGTCGGCTCACCGTGGCGCGCCGGCGGGATGATGACGCCGTCCAGCGTGGCGCGGTTCTGGCCGGCGAGGATCTCGACCTTGTCGACCACCAGGCCCGGCGCGCCGGTCTGCCAGCGCACCTCGGCCGAGACGCTGTCGATCGCCAGCCGCATGGCCTCGTCATTGGGATCGCCGACCTTGCCGGCGCCGAGGGCGACGCGGCCCTGCAGGCTGATGGGATCGCCATCCTCGCCGATGACGCTGCGCAGGGTGCCGGAGATGGGCGTGTCGGCATAGCCCACCTGCTGGGCCTGGAGGGCGAGCGCGAGGTCCTTCGGGCTCATGCCGGTCATGGCGAAGTCGATGGTGCGATGGCCCTGCGCATTGCGCGGCGTCACCGTCGCGTTCGATGTCCAGCGGGCGCCGGAGCCGGAGGCATCGAGGTCGATGGACAGGCCACCGCCCGCCGGGACCGTCATGTCGAAGTCGATGCCGGCGAAGACGAAGCGCTTGCCGGAGCGGACATCGTCGACGATCACCGTGCCGTTGCGCAGGCCGAAGCCGGTGAGCCGGTGGCCGTCGAGACCCGATTTTTCAATGAGGTCGAGCCAGATGCCGAGGCGGCGGAACGGCGAGAGCTCGGGCTCGGGCAGGGCCGAGGAGACTTCCGCCGCGGGCCGGGCCGGATCGGCATTGGGCTGGGCCGCGTCTTCCGGCAAGGCGGTGCGGAAGCGGCCGGCGGCGAGCGCGATCTGGCCCTCCTCGCTGACCTTCAGCGCCACCGAGGCGCCGACGAGATCGATGCGGCGGATGGAGGGGCGGCCGAGGATGGGGATCGAATCGAGGCCGAGGGCGACCCGCGGCATGGAGACGACGCGCCGCCCGTCGGCATCATGGATGATGACGTCGCGCGCCTCGACCTCGACCTTGCCGGAGGGATCGCGGACCATGACAGCCGCGCCGATGCTCACCGTCCGGCCGTCGCCGATCTGTTCGGAGAGGGAGCGGGCGATCCAGGGGGTGACGAGGTCCAGCCCCATGCCGCCGCTGCGGATCTGCCAGGAGAGCAGGCCGATGGGGATGGTGAAGAGCAGGAGGAGGCCGACGGCGAAGCCCACGCAGACCTTGCGACGGGTCGACCAGCAGGACGGGGCGCCGCCGAAGATCCGGCCGAGGAAGGCCGGCATCCGGCGATTGGCCCACCAGGACGCGACGCGCGACCGACGTCCGCCCGCCGGCGCCTCCGCCGGTGCCCTGCCCTGATCGGGGCGCCAATCCATTCCGCGTCCATCCCCCGCCTGGGCCCCTCGGCCCGGGATCTCCGTTCGGCGACCTTGCTCCGGCGCCACTCTGCCTCGACTGCCTTAACCAAGCGTTAGGCAACATTCCACAGGACCAATGGCCTTTTCCCCGCCGCAACGCCAGCCCCTCCCCCGGTCGGGACGGACGATCCGGACGGCACCATTCGCCGTATGTTTCCGGTTGTGGCAGGCAATGCTGACGAAAGGAAGGCACCGATGACTTTGGCAGTGGGGGATGTGGCTCCGAACTTCACGGTGGCGACGGACCAGGGTGGGTCCGTCTCGCTCGCCGGACTGAAGGGCCGCAAGGTCGTCATCTATTTCTATCCGAAGGCCGACACCTCGGCCTGCACCCAGGAAGCCAAGGATTTCACCGCGCTCAAGGGCGAGTTCGAGGCGGCCGGCACCACGGTGATCGGTGTCTCGCGCGATCCGGTGAAGGCCCTGGACAAGTTCCAGGCGAAGTACGACCTCGGCGTCGCGCTCGGCTCGGACGAGGACGGCAAGGTCACCGAGGCCTATGGCGTCTGGGTGGAGAAGAGCATGTACGGCAAGAGCTACATGGGCATCGAGCGCTCCACCTTCCTCATCGACGCCGCCGGCAAGGTCGCGCGCATCTGGTCGAAGGTGAAGGTGAAGGACCACGCCGCCGAGGTCCTGGCCGCCGCCAAGGCGCTCTGAGCGCCCTCGCCGCCGCGCCTGCCGCGGCGGCTTCCATTCCACCGGCGGCCGCTGCTGTTTCCGCTGCGGCACGCACGGTTCGTTAACCTTAATCGGGGGTAATGGGGCGTCTCGCGTACGGATGGACGCCGATGCCGCATCCCGGCCCGCATTACAACCGAGCCCAGCTCGCCAAGGATGCCAATCTGCGTGCGCAGGTGCCAGGCGGCGCCCTGACGCTCGCCTGGCGCGGCCGCAGCGGCACCCGCACGCTCTCCCTGTCCTATGCCCTCATCGCGCTGATCGCGGCCCCGGCTGCCGCGCTCTGCCTCTGGGGCGTCGCGGTCACCAGCTATCTCGCCTTCAAGGACGACATCATCGGCGGCGTGATGAGCCGCCATGCCGCCGTCCAGCACGATTACGAGGAGCGGATCCGGCAGTTGCGCGGCCAGCTCGACCGGGTGACCAGCCGCCAGATGGTCGACCAGACCGAGCTGGAGCGCCGGGTCGACCAGGTCGCCCGCCGGCAGGCGCTGCTAGAAACGCGCCAGGCCATCGTCACCGCCCTGAAGGAAACGGTCGGCCAGGGCGCCAGCCCCGCCCGCTCCGTCCTCCCCGGCGCCCGACCCGAGACGGTGCCCGCCCGTCCTCTGCCCGTCGGCGACACGGTCCGGCTGACGCCGCCGCCGGAGCGCCAGTCGCGGCTCGAATCGCGCATCACCGTCGCCAGCGTCGCGCCGGCCACCTTCGCCCTCGCCTCGGCGCCTGCGCCGGGCCAGACCGACCGGATAGAGCAGATCGAGCGCTCGCTCGACACGGTCGAGCAGAACCAGCAGGCCCTGCTCCAGAACCTCGAGACCCGCGCCGAGCGGCGCGCCAAGCGCATCCGCGCCATGCTTGCCGAACTCGGCCTCGCCGAAGGTCGCATCGCGCCGGTGGCGCAGTCGCGCGGCACGGCCGGCACCGGCGGCCCACTCATTCCCCTTCCCGCCCCTGCTGCCGACGCCTCGCCCTTCGAGCGCCAGGTGTTCCGGCTGCAGACCGTCATCCGCGACCATGACCGGCTGACCCAACTCGTCGACAGCATCCCGGTCGCCCGGCCCCATGGCGGCGAACTCGAGCTGTCCTCCGGCTTCGGCGCCCGGCTCGACCCCTTTCTGCGCACCTGGGCGATGCATTCGGGCATCGACTTTCGCGGCGCCACCGGCGAGCCGGTCTTCGCGGCCGCCTCGGGCCGCATCGTCCATGCGGGGCCGCTCGGTGGCTACGGCCTGCTGGTCGAGGTCGACCACGGCAACGGGCTGAGCTCGCGCTACGCCCATCTGTCGCGCATCGAGGTCCGCGAGGGCGACCTCGTGGGCGTCGGCCAGCGCGTCGGACGCATCGGTTCCACCGGCCGGTCGACCGGCCCGCACCTGCATTACGAAACCCGCATCAACGGCGAGGCGGTCGATCCGATGCGCTTCCTGCGGGCCGGCCTGCGCCTCGCCGCCACCGAGTGATTTTTCTGCCGGCAACGGTGCCGGACCGCATGCCTGTTTCAATCCCGGATCCGGGAGACAACCGTGACCGACCTGTTCATTGCCTATCGGCGCGCTGACAAGGAGCGCGTCGACCTCATCCGCCAGTCGCTCTCAAGCCTCGGGCTCACCATGGCCGCCGACATCGAGCCGAAGGGGCGCGGGGCGGCCAAGGCCATCCGCGATGCCGCTGCCTCGGCGCGGGTGGTTCTGGCGCTCTGGCCGGCGGAGATCCTCGACCCGACGCAGAACCATGCCGGTCTCTATGGCCTGGCGCGCACCGCCCATGTCGATGGCCGGCTCGTCGCCGCCCGGCTCGCGCCGCTGGCGGTGGACAAGCTCGAAGCCCCCTTCGACACCCTGCCGACGCCTGATCTGTCGAACTGGCTCGCTGGCGATCCCCGTCCGGCCGGCGCGCCGGAATGGCAGTCGCTCGTGGGCGCCATCGGCCGGATCATCGGCCGTCCGGCCCTCGGCGAACTCGCCCTAGCCCTGGAGGCGGATGGCGCGACGATCGGGCCGGCGCAGATCGCCTTCGCGCGCCGCCATCGCGAGGATGCCGCCAGCGCCACGATCTGGGAGCGGTTCGAGACGGCGGAGCGCGAGCGCTTTGCCGACGCCTTCCGCAAGGCCCATGGCGTGCTGATGGAGCGCCACCAGGGGGCGCAGGACCGGCTCAAGGCCGCGCTCGAGGCCTTTCCCGCCTATCTGCAGGCGGTGCGCAAGGACGCCACGGTCCAGCCGCCCGATCCGCGCGAGGCGATCGCCGACGGTGCAGCCGCGCTGCGCGACGGCGTCGCCCGCCTGGCGGCTGACAATGAGCGGCTGCAGACCGCGCTCGACCGCGCCCGCGTCACGCCCCCGCCGATGGCGGCGAACGGCAACCGGCCCTGGGCCTGGATCGGCATGACGGCCGCCGCCTTCGTGGTGGGGTCGCTGGGTGCCGCGACACTCACAGAATTCGCCGGACCGTTCCGGGGCGATGCCCATCCCCGCATTGCCGGCCTCGCCCAGGCGGCGCAGGAGCGCGCCGAGACGGTCGCGCAGGCCTCGGCGGAGCTCGCGCGCCTGCGCGAACAGGCCCGCACCGCGGCACGCCGGGCCGAGACGGCGGAGGCGAACCTGCGCAATGCCCGCACCCAGCTCGCCCACAGCCAGACCGAACTGATCCAGCGCCAGACGCAGGCGAGCGAGGCGACGGGCTCGACCCGCCGCCTGCAGGGCGAGTTGCAGGCCGCCCAGCAGGCCCTCGCCAGCGCCGAGCGCAAGGCGCAGGAGGCGGCGACCCGCGTCGCCGGCCTCGAGCAGGAGGTTCAGGCGCTGCGCGAGACCGCGACGGCCGCGGCCGATGCGGCGGTCACCACCGGATCGGTGCGGCCGCGCCCCGCGTCGGGAGCCGCCGAGCCGCAGCCAGCGCCCGCCCCCCAGCCGCAGGCCGCACCGCCCGCCGCCTCCGCCCCGCTGCCGCCGGCCCGGCCGGATGGCGAGGTCACGGGTTCGGTGCCCCCTGCCCCGCCCCCGGCCATGGAAGGCCCCTATCGCCACCGGCGCGACCGCTGGTCCTTCGCCATCCCACCCGGCTTCCGCCTCGACAGCGAGAACGACCTGCCGGGCCCGGTGAACTCCGTCCTCATCCACGAGCAGAACCGCGACGCAGTCGTGGTCGTCAGCGCCAATGCGGCGCGTGGCGCGTGCACGGCGCAGGCCTGGTACTGGGACAATATCGTCGAGGGCTCGCGGCCCCGCCGCGGCGAGGTGACGGGCGATGCCGCCCTGCCCCAGGGCGAGGCGAGCTTCCGGGGATTCGCGGTGCGCGGCCGCGGCGTGCTGCAGGCTGACCGCTTCCGCACGGATCTCGACTACTACGACCTCGTGGCGCAGCGGCGCGGCGAGCCAGGCGTCGTTTACCTCGTCCAGGCCCGCTTTCCGCGCTCCATGGCCGGCGAGATGATCCGCTCGGTCCACGCGCTGTGGAAGGACTTCGAGGTCACGGGTCCCCGGGCCTATCCGACCCGGTGCTGAGCCCCGCGCCCTCTCGATCCGGAAACGAAAAAGGCCGCCCGAGGGCGGCCTTTTGCATCACCGGCGTCAGCGCGGACCACGATCAATAGCGGGCGACAACCGCCGAAGGCGCCGTGTTGAACGTATAGCTCACACCCAGGCGCACCGTGTGCGTGTCGAGGCGATGGCGGATGTCGGTGCCTGCAAAGCCAATGGCGGGCTGCACGCGCACGCCATAGGCGCCGTAGAGATACTCGGTCCTGACCGAGATGTTCGGCGTGACCGCATAGGCGAGGCCCGCGCCCACCGTCAGACCGGTGCGGGTGCCGCCATAAGTGGTGTTGGGAAAGCAGGCGCCGCCGGCCGCCACCGATCCGCAGCCCGAGTCATTGGCGAAGGTGACGCCCGCGGTCACGTAGGCAAGAGCGCGATCGAAGGCGTAGCCACCGATGGCCCGGACCGATGAGTCGTAGCGGAACCGGCTGCTGAGGAAGAACGGAGCACCCGCGCCGGGATAATCGCGACGCCGGCCCATCAGCCAGGACAGGTCAGCCTCGGCGCCGATGACGAAGTTGTTGGCGAACTGGTGCCGATAGCCGACATGGCCGCCGATCTTGGCCTCGCTGTCATTGCCGAAGGTGGTGGACGCCACGTTGGTGAACCGGTAGCCGTTCCGTCCGTGCCAGAAACCCGCATCGATGCCGACGTAGAACCCCGTCCAGCTGAACGAGGGGGCCACGACGGCCGCAGCCACGGGGCTGCGCGGCACGCCGAGATCGGCTGCCTGGGCCGAGGCGCCACAGGCCAGGGCGAGAAGCGTGGAGGCGAGGAGGCTGCGCATGGGGGCTGCTTTCCGTGAAACGTCAGGTCCGGACTACCCCAACGTCAGCCGTTCGTCATGGGCGGAATGACGGACCACCGGGGAACGCGGCCGGCAGTGGCAGGAAGGCCACACAACCGCCTCGCAACCGGTTGATTCTCCGTGTCTTTCCTGTGGAACGCCAGCTGCTCGCGCCTCGCCGCCGCCCCTCAGTAGCGGGCGACGACGGCGGAGGGCCCGGTGGCGAATCGGTAATTGAGACCGACCTTCACGGTGTCCATGCTGGCGCGGAAGAAGTCGTTGCCGATGCCCCAGAACTGGGCCTGCGGACGGCGCCACGAGCCGAAATCGTACCGCAGATACTCGACCTTCACCGAGAGATTGGCGTTCACGGCATATTCGATGCCGGCACCCGCCACCCAGCCGAGGCGATCGTTCTGCCAACCCGGGCCGAAGGCGGCGCCACCGAGGTAATTCATGTCGCGGGAGCGGGCATAACCGAGGCCACCGGTCGCGTAGACAAGCGCATCTCCAAAGGCGACGCCGCCGCGAAGGCGGGCTGAGGCGAAGAGGCTCGTGGACTTGCTCACCTCGTCGAGCAGCGCCCCGGGCGCGCGGCGCTGGGCAATGCTGCCGAAGCTGATGTCGCCCTCGATGCCGACCACAAACTGGCTGATCTGCTGGTTGTAGCCGATCTGGAAGCCGCCGAAGACGCCGCGCGGATTGACCGTGTAGAAGAGCGCCGGATTGTCGTCGGCGACACGCTGCTGGCCCCAACCGTAACCGAGATGGACGCCGCCATAGATGCCCGTCCAGGTCGTGGCCGCCGCTGTCACGGCACCGGCGACCGGCAGACGCGGCGAGCCGAGATCGGCTGCCGAAGCGCCCGACGCCGCCACAACCATCGCCACGATCATCCCAGCCCGAAACCGCATGGTCTGCCTCCGATTCCCCTGCAATCCGCCCTCGCGGACCTCAATACCGTTGGAATCGTCGCTGGATGTTTCTGAAATGTGGCAACGCAACAGAAGCCCCGGCAAACACGGAATGCCGTTGCCGCACTGCAACACGCACAGGTTGCATGTGATTTCCGTGTCCGCGTCCGGACACCCTCGCGACCCCGCCGCCGCCCGACCCGGCACCTCGCCGGTCGCACCCTTGTGTCGCGGCGTCTTGACGCATGTTTGTAAAGGTACTATTACACTCGACTACGTCCACTTTTATTGACGTCTTGCGACCGTTCGCGAACCTTCCCAAAGGGTTCGCCCTCCTCTTCACGGTGGCAATTTCGCCGATTGACAGCTGTGCCTCCCCCGGCAGGCCGTCCGCTCGAAGGATCGATTTCCGGTGCGCCAGCACCGGTAGGCTCTGCGCGCTGTTCGACTGCGGCGCGTGGGGGGATTCCGCCAAGGCGGGGTTCCGCAACGGGAGCGGTCTTGTCTCACTGAGGGAGAAAGAAAGTGGACAGCTTGGATGATCCAAACAGGGTCTGGCCGACCGGCCTGACCATCAAGGAGTCGGAGGCGTTGCATAAGCACGTCATCGACGGCGCGCGCATCTTCTTTGCGATTTCGCTGTTCGCGCACCTGCTCGCCTACATGTACTCCCCCTGGCTGAAGTGACGGGAGGGTTCCATGAACAATGGTAGGATCTGGTGTGTGGTGAACCCGACGGTCGGGTTGCCGCTCTTCCTTGGCAGCGTCGCGCTGATTTCCTTCACGGTGCACTTCGCCGTGTTGAACAACACGAGCTGGATCGCGGACTACTGGAAGGGCCGGTCGCGGACCGCGGCCCGGGCCGACACCGCGCCCATCGCCCCGGTCGCCTTGCGCGCTGACGGCAACACCACCTTCGTGCTCAACGTCGCTCCCGCCGGCACCGGCGATGCGGTGAAGCAGATCGTGGTGACCGTGACGCCCCAGGGCGCGGCGAGCGTGGCAGAGGGCACTCCCCCTGCGACGGTGGGCTCGGCCGATGATGCGACCCGCGTGGTGGACAGTCCCCAACGGCTCGCCTTCGCGACGGACTGACGCCAGGCCCGCTCCTGCGGAGCGGCTTGACGAACATGGCGGTCGCATGACCCCGGGACTGGAGCTTCCTTCCGGACTGGGTTATGCGGCTGTCGCCATGGGGACGCAGCCGGCTGCCTCGACCCGACGGTCGTGCCGCACGATCCCCGTCCCCAGACGCCAAAGTCCGGCAGGATTCCGGTCCTGTGCGGCCATGGATCCGGCGCGATGAAGGGTTTCGAGCGATGAACCCCATCAGTCAGAGAGCGATGCAGGCCTGGGTCGGCCTCGGGCCGCGCTTCCTGCCTTTCGCCGATGCCGCCTCGGCCGATGTGCCGCTGTCGCGGCTGCTGCGGCTGTCGCTCGTGCAGGTGTCGGTCGGCATGTCGCTGGTGCTGATGGTCGGCACGCTGAACCGCGTGATGATCGTCGAACTCGGCATCTCCGCCGCCCTGGTCTCCACCATGATCGCGCTGCCGGTGCTGTTCGCGCCGCTGCGCGCCTATATCGGCCAGAGTTCGGACACGCATGTCTCGGTGCTCGGCTGGAAACGGGTGCCCTTCCTCTTCAACGGCTCCATGGTCCAGTTCGGTGGGCTGTCGATCATGCCCTTCGCGCTGCTGGTCCTGTCGGGCGGCGGGGCCTCGCAGGCCTATCCGCAATGGGTCGGACAGGCCGCCGCGGCCCTGTCCTTCCTGCTGGTCGGGGCCGGCATCCACATCACCCAGACCGTTGGCCTCGCGCTCGCCACCGACCTCACCAGCGACGACCGCCGCCCCAAGGTGGTCGGGCTGATGTATGTGTCGCTGCTCGCAGGCTCAATCGCGAGCGCCCTCGTCTTTGGCCAGTTGCTCGAGGACTTCACCCCCGGCCGGCTCATCCAGGTGATCCAGGGCACGGCGGTCCTGACCCTCGTCCTCAACGGCATCGCGCTGTGGAAGCAGGAGAGCCTGAAGCGCGTCACGGCGGCGGAACTCGCCGCTCCGCAACCCCACTTCACCGACTCCATGGCGAACTACATGCGCGGCGGGGCGACGACGCGCCGGCTCGTCGCGGTCGGGCTCGGGACCATGGCCTTCGGCATGCAGGACGTACTGCTTGAGCCCTATGGCGGCGAGATCCTCGGCCTGACGGTCGCGGATACGACCAAGCTTACGGCCGCCCTTGCGGCCGGCGGGCTGGTCGGCTTCGCCGTCGCCTCGCACCTGCTGAGCCGCGGCGCCGACGCCTATGCCATGGCCGGGCGTGGCGCGCTCATCGGCAGCCTCGGCCTCGCCGCCGTCATCCTCGCCTCGCCCTTCGGGTCCGCCGCGCTCTTCGCTGCCGGCGTCATCCTCGTCGGCCTGGGGGGCGGCCTGTTCGGCCACGGCACCCTGACGGCGGCCATGAACGCCGCGCCGGAGGGCCAGGTAGGCCTGGCGCTCGGCGCCTGGGGCGCGATGCAGGCGACCGCCGCCGGCGTCGGCATCGCGCTCGGCGGCCTGATGCGCGATGTCGCACTGTCGTCGGGCGCAGCGGAACAGTTCGGCGCGGCCTTCGGTTATATGACAGTCTACACCACGGAAATCCTCCTGCTCCTCGTCACCTTTGCAGTGATGTCGTCGCTGTTCGGGTCCGGGAGCGAGCGGACCGAGGGAAGCCAGGGCGCGCAACACCCATAGAAGCGGGACACAGGGACATGCGACAGACCATTACCAAACTCTACGGCACGCAGGCCCAGGCCAGTGCGGCAGCGGAAGCGCTGAAGGCCGATGGCCATCGCTACGTGTTCCTCGTCCCGGGCGCGGAGCCCGGCGCGGCCGAGGGCACGGCCGATCCCGAGACGGTCAAGGCCATCATGGCCGCCCAGATCTACAAGGGCGATGCCGAGGTCTATGCCCGGCACCTCGCGAAGGGCGCGAGCCTCGTCACCGTCCACGCGATGTTCGGCAGCGCCCAGCGCGCCATCACCACGCTGAAGAGCTTCGACCCGCTGCCCGACGCCATTCCGAAGCCGCCCGTGCCGAGCCGCTTCGTCTACAGCGTCCATACGCCCTTCTCGAGCACGTTCGAGCTGCCGCTGCTCACCGAGAAGGTGGCCTATCCCGCCGAGACGGTTTCAGGCATCCCGTCGCTGACCCGGCGCCCGGTGCTGTTCACCGGACGGATCATGCCCTTCCTCACGGAGGCGGCTGCGCCGTTCTCGCGAATGCTGAGCCTGCCGACGCTCACCAAGTCAGCGACCCCCTTCTCGTCGCTGTTCCGCCTGCCGCTGCTGACGCGCCGGCGGGAGAGCGCGGCCTGACGCCTGGTAGATCTTCACTGCTCCAACGACAAAGGCCGCCCGATCGGGCGGCCTCTGCATGTTCGGGATGTCGCGCGGAAGGGCGCGCCACTTCACTCCACGTCGTCGGTATCGCCGGCCTTGGTGCCATAGGCCCGCATGGCGAGCGTTGCTTCCATGAAACCGTCGAGATCGCCGTCGAGCACGTCCGAAGGCACGCCGGAGGTCTTCCCCGTGCGCAGGTCCTTCACGAGCTGATAGGGCTGCAGCACATAGGAGCGGATCTGGTGGCCCCAGCCGATATCCGTCTTCGCGGCGAAGTCGGCGGCGGCGGCCTCCTCGCGGATCTTCAGCTCGCGCTCGTAGAGCTTGGCGCGCAGCATCTGCCAGGCGACGGCCCGGTTGGCATGCTGGGAGCGCGAGCCCTGGCTGACCACCATGATGCCCGTCGGATTGTGGACGAGACGCACGGCCGATTCGGTCTTGTTGACGTGCTGGCCGCCGGCGCCGCCCGAGCGCATCGTGTCGATGCGCACGTCGCTCTCGTTGAGCTGGATGTCGATCTTGTCGTCGATCACCGGATAGACCGTCGCCGAGGCGAAGGAGGTGTGGCGGCGTGCGTTCGAATCGAAGGGCGAGATGCGCACCAGGCGGTGCACGCCGGCCTCGGTCTTCAGCCAGCCATAGGCGTTGTGGCCCTTGATGAGCAGGGTCGCCGACTTGATGCCGGCCTCCTCGCCCTCGCTCTCCTCGACCACCTCGACCTTGAAGCCGCGGCGCTCGGCCCAGCGCGTGTACATGCGCATGAGCATGAGGGCCCAGTCCTGGCTCTCGGTGCCGCCGGCGCCGGCATGGACCTCGAGATAGGTGTCGTTGGCGTCGGCCTCGCCCGAGAGCAGGGCCTCGAGCTGCAGGCGCTCGGCCTTGGCGCGGGTCTCGACCAGGGCCTTGGCGGCCTCGTCGAGCGTGCCGGCGTCATCCTCGGCCTCGGCCAGTTCGGCGAGTTCGAGATTGTCGGCGAGGTCGCGGCTGATGGTGGTGAGGGCGGTCATGCGGGCATCGAGCGCGTTGCGCTCCTGCATGACCTTCTGCGCCTTGTCCGGATCGTTCCAGAGATCGTTGGACTCGGCGAGGGCGTTCAGTTCGGCGAGGCGCTTGACCGAGACATCCCAGTCAAAGATGCCTCCTCAGGAGCCCGACAGACTCCTTGATGGCCTCGGCCGTGGCGACGATGTCGGCACGCATGGGGCACTTCCCTTCGGGGTGGACGAAAAAGAGCGCGCACCCTAGTCGTGCGCGCCCTCATGTCAATGCGGTTCGGGCGGCGCCGATGCCTCAGGCGCGGCGGCGTTCCGGGCCGCCATAGCCCGCCGCGCGGAGCTTGCGGCGGTCGAGAGGTCCGCTGCGCAGCGCGGTGATGAACTGCGTCACCTCGCCGGAGAGGCGGCGCGCCTGGTCGGCGAGTTCGCGCGAGCGGGTGCTGACCGAGGCCGCGGTGTCGGACGTGCGGGCGATGACGCCGATGACCGCCTCCACGCTGCTGGTCAGCGTGCCGGTGCCGGTGGCGGCACGCTGGGCGCTGTGCGAGATCTCTTGCGTCGCATGCGACTGCGCATCGACGGATGAGACCACCATGCGGGTGATGGTCTCGACCTCGGTCATCGTCTCGGCGATGGAGCCGATGGTGGCGGCAGCAAGTTCCGTCGAGGCCTGGATGCCACTGACCTGATGGGCGATCTGGGCGGTCGCCTTGGCGGTCTGTCCGGCAAGCTGCTTCACCTCCTGCGCCACGACAGCGAAGCCGCGGCCCGCCTCCCCCGCGCGTGCCGCCTCGATCGTCGCATTGAGGGCGAGCAGGTTGGTCTGGGCGGCGATGGCCTCGATCAGACCGACGACATCGCCGATCTTGCGGCCCGCCTCGGCAAGGCTGCCGATCTGGCGCACCGATTCGGCCGTCACCTCGCGGGCGCGGCCGACCACGTCGGTGGCGCTGACCACCTTGGTCGAGATGTCGACGATGGAGGTGGCGAGTTCCTCGGAGGCGGCGGCAACGTTCTGGATGCTTTGGGACGTATGCACAGACGCCGTCTGCGCCTCGCCCGAACGGCCAGCGGCCTCCTCCGCCATGGCGGTGAGGTGGGTGGAAGCCCCGTCGAGACTGGTCACCGTCTGGTTGGTCGTCTGCAGCACCCCTTCAACCGATGTCTTGAAGGCATCCAGCATGTCGCTCAGCTTGGCGGCATAGGCGAGCTTGGCCTCCTCGTCGCGGACCGTCTGTTCCTCCAGCCGCGCGCGCTCGACGGCGTTGACCTTGAACACCTCGACGGCTCGCGCCATGGCGCCGATTTCGTCGCGGCGGTCCAGGTCCTGAATCGCGACCGTCAAATCCCCCTCCGCCACGGCATTCATCTTGCCGGTCATGCGGGTGATGGAGGACGAGATCGCCCGCGCCATGCGCCAGAAGACGAGGCAGGCGACGGCGGCGATGATCAAAACGACGAGAATGCTGGTGCGGGCGGCGCCCCAGAGGGCGGCTTCCAGATCGTCGATGTAGACGCCCGTGCCGATGACCCAACCCCAGGGGGCAAAGCCCGTGACGTGCGACAGCTTGGGCTGTGGGGTTTGGGCGCCGGGCTTCGGCCACATATAGGCAAGGACACCGCCGCCATCGCGGCCGAGGCGCGCAAACTCGACGAAGATGCGCTTGCCGGTCGGATCCTCGAAGGCCGCGAGATCCTGGCCGTTCAGCCGCGGATTGGTCGGATGCATCACCATCCGGGCCTGGGTGTCGTTGATCCAGAAATAGTCGTCCTGGCCGTAGCGCAGGCGGCCGATCCGCTCGGCGGCCGCGCGACGGGCCGCCTCTTCGGACTTGTCACCGCGGGCGGCCGCGGCCTGCTCATCACGGGCGATGGACAGGGCCGCCTCGGCGAGATGGCGCAGCTCGGTCTCCTTCTGCGCCACGAGGCCGCTGCGCAGGGCATAGAGGTTGTAGCCGGCGATCGCGGTGATCGAGACGACGAAGAGGGCAAGCAACAGGTACAGCCTGTGCGCAAGGCTGCTGCCCGGCGAGAAGCGCGGCATGTCAGACGACTCCGGAGACGTCGGCCGCTCCCCTGCGGCCTCGTGCGCGAGTCTCGGCGACTGCGACTTAACGCTGCGTTATGTCCCCGGCCGCGAGGCCCCAATACACATCATCCGAAAGTGGAAGGCATGGCTCATCTGCGCCGGAACAGGGTCGGTCAGCAGGCCACGCAGCCAGCGATGGACGACCGGGCGGAAGCCTTCAGGGCGTAGCGGCGACATGGCGCGGAAATCCGCGAGGGGCATCAGCCTGTCCATGATCCGGACCCGCCCCATGCGCCGCAGCCTTCTCGCCCTCGCCTTCAGCCTCGCAGGCCTCGCCTCCCCGGCCCTTGCGGATGGCCAACCCGATGTCTCCATTGCCGGCCGCTGGCGCATCGTCGCGGCGGAACGCGCGCCCTGGGCGAGCGGCAGCGCCGTTCCGACCCCGTTCCTGCGCGCCGGCATCGTGTTCCGCGACGGCCGGCTGGTGGGCCCTCACCCGATCGCCTGCCAACCGGCGGACTACAAGCTGATCATGATGCCGGCCGAGGGCCTGTTCGAGGGCGCGCTGCCGCCGGAGCGCGCCGTGGCGCTGGGCGAGAGGCTCGGCGTCGTCGGTCCCGGCGAGACCGTCACCCACCGCGTGACCTGTCCCAATGCCAGTTTCGACTTCCACCGGGCGACCGATTCCGTCTCGCTGAAGATCGCCATCGACAATGTCGTCTATACCTTGCGCCAGCCGGACGGCGACGGCGAAAGCCTGACCGACGAGGCCTTCGTGGCGCCGGCGACGCCGAGCTTCGCCTGTTCCCGCGCCCGCACCACGACGGAACGGTTGATCTGCGACGATGCCGAAGCCGCGCGCCGCGACCGGGAGATGGCCGCGGCCTTCGAACGCCTCAGGCCCTCGCTCTCCGCCGAGGGCCGGGGAGCGCTCCTCGAGGCGCAGCGCACCTTCCTCGGCTACCGCGACCGCCAGTGCCGCTCGGGCGGTGCCATGCCTCGCGAGGAGACCGACCGGCGCGATGCGGCGCGGTGCCTTGCCGAGGTGACCGGCGCGCGCGCCGATCTCCTGACATCCATGGCCGTGCAGCGGGCCGGCAGCCTCACCATCGAGCCCCGCATCACCACCCGCTGGGAACGGCGCGAGAGCGACGACGACGCGATCCGCTCGCTGCTGATGGACGATGTCCTCCCCGTCGCGTCGGGTCCCGGCGCCGAGGCCTTCAACCGCGCTGTCCGCATCGCCGTGCCGACGGGGCGGCCGCTCGACGTGGCGCTCTATCGCCAGCGGATGCCCGATCTCATCGGCGCCCTGACGCGCAGCTATGCCATCGCACTGGCCGATGCCCGCCTCGTCAGCCTGCTGGTGACGGGCACGGTCGAGACCGGCACCCGCGTGTCGCCGACGATGCGCGCCGTCACCTATGACCTGACGAGCCGGTCCCTGGCCGGCCCTGCCGACATCTTCCGGATCGACGCGGCGTTCCGCAGCTTCCTCGCCGCGCGCATCGCCGCCCATGCGCAGGAGCGGAACCGCACCGCCGACCCCGCGGACATGGAGCGACGCATGCTGGAGCCCGACCTCTGGCTCTACCATCCGGACAAGGCGGTGCTGATGCTGCCCTGGCTCGGAGTGGACATGGAGGAGCTCGAGATTCCGGCCGCCGACCTCAAGCCCTTCCTGAAGCCCGGCGGTCCGTGGCGGCCGGTCAGCTGACAGGGCGACAGTGTTGCGCGTTGGGGCGGCCAAACGCCCCCTGAAACCCGTATTTCCGGTGGATGACGGCTGGCGCGGCCTGTAGCCGCTGCGTCAACATGCCTAATGTCGGGCTTTCGGCCGAAACCGGCGATCCGACCGGGCGGCGCATCACGGGGGCTCCCACATGGCTGAAGGCTATTTTCCGAAGTGGACCGAGAAGAGCGGCGGCATCGTCATGCCCGACGAGCGCCTGCCGCTCGGCCAGACCGTCGTGGTCGGCCTGCAGCACGTCGTCGCCATGTTCGGCGCCACGGTGCTCGCGCCGATCCTCATGGGCTTTGACCCGAACGTCGCGATCCTCTTCTCCGGCATCGCCACGCTGATCTTCTTCGTGGTCACCGGCGGGCGCGTGCCGAGCTATCTCGGCTCGTCCTTCGCCTTCATCGGCCCGGTTCTCGCGGCGGTGGCCGCCGGCTCCGCGGCAGGCGCCGCACCGAACATCGGCGTCGCGCTCGGAGGCATCATCGCGGCCGGCGCGCTCTACACCGCCATCGGCCTCGTGGTCATGGTCATCGGCCATGGCTGGGTGGAGAAGGTCATGCCGCCGGTGGTGACCGGCGCCATCGTCGCCGCCATCGGCCTCGTTCTCGCGCCCATCGCCATCGGCATGGCCTCGGGGACCGGCCCGACCAATGCGGAAGGCTCGGCCTTCTCGCGCTGGATCGCCCTGTTCACCGTCGTCGCGGTCGGCGCCTTCGCCGTCTATGCGCCGGGCATGTGGCGCCGCCTGCCGATCCTGCTCGGCGCCATCGCCGGCTATGTGCTCTATCTCGTGCTCGCCAATGTCCTCGGCCTCGGCGCGCCCATCGACTTCTCGAAGGTCGGAGCGGCCCCGCTCTTCGGCCTGCCGAGTTTCACCGCGCCGGTCTTCGACGCCAAGGCCATGGTGCTGATCGCGCCCGTCGCCATCATCCTGGTCGCCGAGAACCTCGGCCACCTCAAGGGCATCGCGGCCATGACCGGCCGCAGCCTCGACCCCTATATCGGCCGCGCCTTCGTCGGCGACGGCATCGCCACCATGCTCTCGGGCTCGGCCGGCGGCACGGGCGTCACCACCTATGCCGAGAACATGGGCGTCATGGCGGTGACCCGCATCTATTCGACGCTGATGTTCGTGGCGGCGGCGCTCATCGCCATCCTGCTCGGCTTCTCGCCGAAGTTCGGCGCGCTGATCCTGACCATCCCGGTTCCGGTGCTCGGCGGCCTCGCCATCGTCGTCTTCGGCCTCATCGCCGCGACGGCGGGGCGGATCTTCGTGGAGAACAAGGTCGACTTCTCCAACCCGCGCAACCTCATCACCGTGGCGGTGGCGCTGGTGCTCGGCGCCGGCAATTTCAAGCTGACCATTGCCGGCTTCACGCTGGACGGCATCGGCACGGCGACGTTCGGGGCGATCATCCTCTACCACCTGCTGCGGGATCCCCAGCCGGAGGCGTGAGGGTCTTCTTCGCGGCGACATCCGGCGGGCGGGGCGAGCGATCGTCCCGCCCGTTGTCGTTGGGGGGGCGACGATGCAAGGCCCCTCACCCTTCCCTCTCCCCGCAGGCGGGGAGAGGGGGACTTTGACGTTCCGCCCTGTTCACATGCCTCGGTGCCGGGCACCACCGCCGCCCATCCGGTCGCAACGCTGTTGCCACCTCTCCCCGCCTGCGGGGAGAGGGAAGGGTGAGGGGCCAAAGTCCCTTTCCCAAAGCTCACCCGGTCCGCCCCAAAGCCTCAGCCGCATACGACAAAGGGCGGCCCGGAGGCCGCCCTTGAAGCATCGCCAGCGGAGGGCTGGGGGATCAGTACAGCCCACCCGTGCCCGTGCCGATGGCGCGGTTGCTCTCGTTCGACGGGCCGCGACGGCCATTGGCCGAGGCCGAGTCGAAGGGATTGATCAGCTGGTAGCTGTCCGGCGGGGCGGTGCCGGGCTTGAAGGCCTCGAGGATCGCGCCCGTGGACCCGGCGCCGGCGCGCAGGCCGGTGCGCGGGTCGATGCGGATCAGCTTGATGCCGGTCGGCACGCGGAAGGGAACGGCCGGCCGGTCGGCCAGCGCCACCTTCATGAAGTCGTGGAAGATCGGCACGGCGAGCGCGCCGCCGGTGGCGCTGGCGCCGAGGCTGCGCGGGTTGTCGTAGCCGACATAGACGCCCACCGCGAGATCGGGCGAGAAGCCGACGAACCAGGCGTCCTTGGCATCGTTGGTGGTGCCGGTCTTGCCGGCGATCGGCTTGCCCAGCGCCCGCAGCGAGGTGGCGGTGCCGCGCAGCACGACGCCCTCCATCATCGAGGTCATCTGGTAGGCCGTCATCGGGTCGAGAACCTGCTCGCGCCGGTCGATGAGGATCGGCTCGTCCTGGTTCTGCCAGCGCGGCGCGGTGCAGCCCTGGCACTGGCGATCGTCGTGGCGGAAGATCGTCGCGCCGGTGCGATCCTGGATGCGGTCGATCAGCGTCGGGCGGATGCGGCGGCCGCCATTGGCGAACATCGAATAGGCCGAGGTCATGCGCATGACCGTCGTCTCGCCGGCGCCCAGCGAATAGGACAGGAAGGCCGGCATGTCGTCATAGACGCCGAAGCGCTTGGCATATTCGGCGATCAGCGGCATGCCGACGTCGTTGGCGAGGCGCACGGTCATGACGTTGCGCGACCGCTCGATGCCGAAGCGCAGGGTCTGCGGGCCGTAGAACTGGCCGGAATAGTTTTCCGGACGCCAGACCTCGCCATTGCCGGTGTTGAGCTCGAAGGGCGCGTCCATGACGACGGTGGACGGCGTATAGCCGTTGTCGAGGGCGGCGGCATAGACGAAGGGCTTGAACGAGGAGCCCGGCTGGCGGCGCGCCTGGGTGGCGCGGTTGAACTGGCTCTGGTCGAAGGAGAAGCCGCCGACCATGGCGAGCACGCGGCCCGTATAGGGATCCATGGCGACGAGGCCGCCGGAGACTTCCGGGATCTGGCGCAGGCGGAACTGGCCTTCGCGGCCGCCCATCGGCTCGACATAGACGACGTCGCCGGCGTTCAGCAGGCGGTTGATCGGCCGGCGCGTCCAGCGTGCGCCCTCGGCGGTGATGAGGCCGATGTCGCGGACGGAGGAGACCTGGCCCGAGGCCTCGCGGCCGGGCTGCAGGCCGATGCGGGCCGTCTCGCCCTGGGCATCGATGACGACGGCGAGGCGCCAGCCCGTGTCGCCGAAGGCGCGGATCTCGGCGAGGCGCTGGCCCCAGTCGCCGCGCATGTCCTCGATGCGGGTCACAGGACCGCGCCAGCCGCGCTGCTCGTCGAAGCGGATGAGGCCGGCGGTGAGCGCGGCGCGGGCGGCAAGCTGGAGCTTCGGATCGAGCGTCGTGCGGATGGAGAGGCCGCCCTCGAGCAGCTTCTTGTCGCCGAAGCGGTCGGTCATCTCGCGACGGACTTCCTCGGCGAAGAAGTCGGCAGCGAAGGTCTGCTGGCGGGGCGAGCGCGGATTGACCGTCAGCGGCGTGCGGCGGGCAGCCTCGCCCTGGGCGGCGGTGATGTGACCGTCCTCGACCATGCGCGAGATGACGTAGTTGCGGCGCTCGACCGCGCGGTCGCGGTTGCGGAAGGGGTGGAGCTGCGTCGGGCTCTTCGGCAGGGCGGCGAGATAGGCCGCCTCCGGGATCGTCAGCTCGTGCACCGACTTGTCGAAATAGACGAGCGCGGCGGCGGCGATGCCATAGGCGCCGTAGCCGGGAATGACGAAGCCGAGATAGATCTCGTTGAGGTAGAGCTCGAGGATCTGGTCCTTCGAGAAGGCCGCCTCCATGCGCATGGCGATGAGCGCCTCGCGCACCTTGCGGTCGACGGTCTGCTCGCCCGAGAGCAGGAAGTTCTTGGCGACCTGCTGGGTGATGGTGGACGCGCCCTGCGGCCGGCGGTTGGAGCCGCGGTTCTGCAGGTTGGTGAGGGCCGCGCGGGCGATGCCGGTGAAGTCGATGCCGTTATGGCTGTAGAAGTTCTTGTCCTCGGCGGAGAGGAAGGCGTTGACCACCAGCTTCGGCACGGCCTGGATCGGCAGGTAGAGGCGGCGCTCGCGGGCATATTCCGCCATAAGCTGGCCGTCCGAGGCATGGACGCGGCTCATGATCGGCGGCTCATAGTTCCGCAGCGTGTTGTAGTCGGGCAGTTCCTTGGTCACCTGCGTGATGTAGACGGCCACGCCGGCGGCCCCGAGCAGGAACGCGATCGTCCCCAGCCCGAACGCCCAACCGAAAAATCGGAAAACCAGCTTCATCCGGCCCCATCGCGCCCCACCGGGGCTGCGCCTCTGGCCCTCCACGGCCGGCAGGCGCCGGGCAGAGGACATCTCATCCAAACGTTCAATCAGTCTACCACGAACCACCACGCCGGCCCACCCTCGGGGGCTGCCGTGACGGGACGTGGGCAGGCCTGCTGACAAGCCTGCACCATGACCGACGCTTGCGCGCCGAAAGTGGCGGGCTTGTGGCCCGTTCGCGACCCCGCGCCGCCCGGCCTACCGCCGTGCCGCGGGCGCCACAGGCCCGCGGTTGCGGGCGGCGAAGAACTGGTCGACCGCCTTCGACACCGAATCCGCCGTGCGCTCGCGCCAGATGGCGGAGGTCAGCATCTCGACGTCGCGGCGACTGGTGACGAAGCCGAGTTCGACCAGGACCGAGGGGATATCGTGGGCGCGGAGCACCTGGAAACCGGCCGAGCGCAGCGGCAGCGTGTGCATGCGCGTCACCTGGCGCATCTCGCCGGCGAGGGTGCGGGCGAAGTTGGCCGAGTAGATGCGCGTCTCGCGGCGGGTGAGGTCGATGAGGATGTCGGCGACCTCCGAGGGCTCTTCCGACAGGTCGAGGCCGGCAATGGCGTCGGCCTTGTTCTCGCGCTCGGCGAGACGCTCGGAGTCGGCGTCCGACGCGCGATCCGACAGCGTATAGACGGTGACGCCGCGGGCATTCTCGTTGGCGCCCCGGATCGAATCGGCGTGGACCGAGATGAAGAGCTGGGCGCGGGCGTCGCGCGCCATCCGCACCCGGTCGGCGAGCGGCACGAAGATGTCGCGGTCGCGGGTCATCAGGACCCGGTAGCGGCCACCGGCGGCGAGCTTGTCGCGCAGTACCTTGGCGAAGTCGAGGACGATCATCTTCTCCTCGTCGCCCGTCGAGGGGGCGATGGCGCCGGGATCGATGCCGCCATGGCCGGGATCGATGACGATGAGGGGCGGGCCGCCATCCTCCTCGACGCGGGGGGAGAGGCGCGGCCCCAAGGTCTCGCGATCGCCGCGGCGGGCGATGTTGCTGACGGCGCGCTCGGTCATGGCCCGGCGGAAGCCGTCGGCATCGGTGCGGACGAGGTCGAGATGCAGGCGCGGCGGCGTCCCCTCCCCGCCCTCGATGGTCAGCGCCCGCTCGATCGTGGCGGGCCCGGTGAGTTCGATGACGATGCGCGACTTGCCCGGCGCGAAGAGGCCGAAGCGGAAGGTCTTCACGAGGCCGCGGCTCTGGGCCTGGGGCGGCGCGATGTGAAAGTTCACCTCGTCGAGGTCGACGATCACCCGGTAGGGGTCGGCGAGGGCGAAGGCGCGCATCTCGACGGGGCGGGTGAGGTCGAAGGTGAGACGGGTGCGCTGGCCCTCGACGCCCACATGGGCGGCGACCACCACGGCGGGAAGAGCGGTTCGGGCGGCTTCGGCGGCGGCGGGCGTCGCACGGGCCGCGGCGCCCATCGTCAGGCTGCCGGTCGTCTGGGCGGAGGAAGGCGACGCCACGGCCAAGCCGAGCGCGGCGACGACGACAGCGATGATGCGCCCCGCTCCCATGGCTTGCGACGGATCCCCCGTGAATCGCGACCGACCGGCCGGATGGTCCTGCGATAAGCCATTAGCGGGACGCGGTTAACCCGCCGTTAAGCATATCCGGCGGGAGCGTGGCCCGCCGGACACGCCATTCCCCGCGTTCTCCGCCTCAGGTCTCCCGGGCGCGGATGCGCTCGACCAAGGCGCGATAGGCGGGAGTGCCGACGCCCACCTGGCCCCAGATCGGCCGCTTGCGCCCGGCGGGGGCGATGGCATCGTTCTCCTCGTCGGCGGCCCAGAGCGCAATGATCTGGCGGGGGAAGAGATAGCCCTCGGCATCGAAGGCATGGTCGCCGCCCTCCGCCGCGGCGATGGCGCGAAAGACCTCGGCCGCCGGCGTATCGGCGCAGTCGAGGCCGGCGACCGTCATGCGGTGGACGTCGGGGAGCGGGGCGATGCCGATGAAGCGGGTGCGGCCGGCATCGTCATAATCGATCTGAACGGTCTCGTCCGCGAAGGTGTCGGATTCCGCATGGGTCGGCCCGGCCGCGAGGCCGAGCTGGCGGGCGGCGGCGCGGATCGCCTCACGCGGCGCGCCGAGCTTCAGCGGCCCGACTCCGTCATGGGGCACGAGGGTCAGCCTGATCACGTTCACAGCGCTCCATGTTGCCGGCCGGGGCGGGCCCGGCGCTCATCTCTGTCTCGCCGCAGCGGCACCGGGTCGAGCATTCCCTGCAACGTCAATGAGTCCCCGGCGCGGCGGAAGCCGGGAAACTGTGTGAATTGAGCAACAGGCGCATGTCCTTTGTAACATTCGCTGGTCGTCTCGCAGGTTCGTGATTGCGGCTTTTTCGCGAAGCAGTCACGTCTAGAGGCCTCGCCTTCACCACGTTCATCGCAGGGCAGCCGCAGTGATGCAGAACGATCTCGACAGTGCCGCGTCCCCCGACATGGGCGGTCTCTCCCGCCGCTTCTTCGTCCTTGCCGCCCCGGCGGTGCTCACGGCGGCTTGCACGACCGCCGGTACCGGCTCGGGCTCCTACGGCCTCGTCAGCGACGGCCGGGTGACCCTTCCCGCCATGGACACCACCGGCATCGACCCGCGCTGGCTTCGCCAGACGGTCGAGTATCGCGGCAGCGAACCGGCCGGCACCGTGGTGGTGCGTCCCTCCGAGCGTCACCTCTACTTCGTGACGGGTCGCGGCACCGCCGTCCGTTACGGCGTCGGCGTCGGTCGCCAGGGCGCGCTCTGGCATGGCCGCGCCACGATCGGCCGCAAGGGTCAGTGGCCGAACTGGACGCCCACGGCGAACATGATCCGCTACGACCCCCGCAACGCCCGCTATGCCGGCGGCATGCCGGGCGGCCTCGGCAACCCGCTCGGCGCCCGTGCGCTCTATCTCTATCGCGGCAACCGGGACACGATGTACCGCCTGCACGGCACCAACGTGCCGTCGTCGATCGGCACCGCCGTCTCGTCGGGCTGCATCCGCCTGTTCAACCACGACATCATCGACCTCCACGACCGCGTCCGCATCGGCACGCCGGTGGTGGTCATCCCGGGCTGAGCCCTTTCGATACGGAGCCGAGGGGGCGGTTCGCCCTGGCGCATAGCCCCCTCCTCCTGTGACGGCTTGCCAATCGGGTCGTCACACCGCTACAAACCATACCGCAAGGTTCGCGGGCCCCGAAGGTGGCGAGTCGCGTCGACCGCCAAAGCGCGCGGTCCGGCATCACGACTTCCCCGCCCGACACGCGCCCCGTCACGGCTCCCGTTCCGGACCAGGACACCTTGCGCCGACGCCGCATTCCCTTTGCGGCGCCTCTCGTTCACGGGTGTACGGCATGCCGGCATCGACGGTTTCAATCGGGTCTGGACGATCGGATGGCGCAGCCATCGTCGCTCGCCGCCCCGCCGTCGGCCTTCCGTCCGGCCCTGCACCCTCCCCTTCCACCGCATTGACGGCCGTGCGCCGGCGCCTCGTCGGCGCCGCCCCGGCTCTTTCAGCCGAGCGGGGCCCAGTCGGGCCGGCGCGAGCGGCCGTCCCAACGTACAAGAGCTCATCCGATGGCCAACAAGATGCTCATCGATGCCGCCCACCCGGAAGAAACCCGGGTCGTGGTGGTCCGCGGTAATCGTGTCGAAGAATTCGATTTCGAAAGCCAATCCCGCAAGCAGCTACGCGGCAACATCTATCTGGCGAAGGTGACGCGGGTCGAACCCTCGCTGCAGGCCGCCTTCATCGAGTACGGCGGCAACCGCCACGGCTTCCTCGCCTTCTCGGAAATCCACCCCGACTACTACCAGATCCCGGTCGCCGACCGCGAGGCGCTGCTCGCCGAAGAGGCGCGCCAGCACCGCGACGAGGATGACGAGGAGAATGGCCGCGGCCGTCGCTCCGATCGCGGCAAGAGCGGCAATGGGCGCCGTCGCCGTCGCGGCGAGCGCCGTCCGCGCAACGAGGCCGCGGAGGCCCGTACCTCCGAGGCGGTGAGCGGCGAGGCCGAACTCGAGACCGAGACCAACGCCGAGGCCGGCGAGGCCTCCGAGACCCACGAGACCGCTGCGGCCGATGCCGCCGAGGTGGTGACCGACGCCACTCCCGTGACCGCCGAGGCGAGCGACGCTGCCGACGCGCCGGCCACGAGCGACGAGGCGTCCGAGGCCCGTGAGGCGGGTGATGACGAGCACGACGACGAGGACGACGAGGACGAGGGCGAGAACGGCACCGCCGAGGAGGACCAGGTCGAGTCCGTCGGCGCCGGCGACGCCTATGAGGACATGCCGGACCGGTCGTTCCGTCCGCGCAAGCAGTACAAGATCCAGGAGGTCATCAAGCGCCGCCAGGTCATGCTGGTGCAGGTCGTGAAGGAGGAGCGCGGCAACAAGGGCGCGGCGCTCACCACCTACCTGTCGCTCGCCGGCCGCTATTCGGTGCTGATGCCCAACACCGCCCGTGGCGGCGGCATCTCCCGCAAGATCACCAACACCGCCGACCGCAAGAAGCTCAAGGAAATCGCCAGCGAGCTGGACGTTCCGGAGGGCATGGGCGTCATCCTGCGCACGGCGGGCGCCAACCGCACCAAGACCGAGGTGCGGCGCGACTTCGAATATCTCCTGCGCATGTGGGAGACGGTGCGCGAGACGACGCTCCAGTCGCACGCGCCGACGCTGGTCTATGAAGAGGGCTCGCTGATCAAGCGCTCGATCCGCGACCTCTACAACAAGGACATCGAAGAGGTCCTGGTCGCCGGCGAAGAGGGCTACAAGGAAGCCAAGGACTTCATGCGCATGCTCATGCCGAGCCATGCGAAGAACGTCCGGCCCTATCGCGAGCCCCAGCCGATCTTCGCCCGCAGCGGCGTGGAAGCGCAGCTCGACGCCATGTTCTCGAACACGGTGCAGCTGAAGTCCGGCGGCTACATCGTCATCAACCCGACCGAGGCGCTGGTCGCCATCGACGTCAACTCGGGTCGCTCGACGCGCGAGCACAATATCGAGGACACGGCGCTGCGCACCAATCTGGAGGCCGCCGACGAGGTGGCGCGCCAGCTGCGCCTGCGTGACCTTGCGGGCCTCATCGTCGTCGACTTCATCGACATGGACGAGGGCCGCAACAACCGCGCCGTCGAGAAGCGCATGAAGGATGCGCTGAAGAACGACCGGGCGCGCATCCAGGTCGGCCGCATCTCGCATTTCGGCCTGCTCGAGATGAGCCGCCAGCGCATCCGCACCGGCGTGCTGGAGAGCTCGACCGAGACCTGCCCGACCTGCGCCGGCCTCGGCCATGTGCGCTCCGTCTCCTCCGTCGCGCTGCACCTCCTGCGCTCGGTCGAGGAGCAGCTGCTCCGGGCGGCGACCCACGATGTCATCGTGCGCACGCGCACGGCCGTGGCGCTCTACGTGCTCAACAACAAGCGCGCCCACCTGCATGAGCTGGAGACGCGCTTCCGCGTCAGCATCGATATCACTGCCGACGAGACCATCACCGGCACGCACATGTTCGCCATCGAGAAGGGCGCGCAGGTGCACACCCCGGAGACGGCCTACAAGCCGCCGGCCGCCCTGCCCGTTCCCGTGGAGCCCGAGGATCTCGTCGAGGACGAGGTCATCGAGGAGGCCGAGGAGGACGAGGGCGGCAGCCGCGAGGCCGAGGGTGGCGAGCGCTCCCGCGAGCGCGGCGAACGCAGCGAGCGTGGCGAGAGCGATGAGGCCGGCGAGCGCCGCCGCCGTCGCCGCCGTCGTCGCCGCCGCGGTCGCAACGGCGAGCGCGAGGAGGGCCTGGAGGCCGGCAACGGTTCCGACGAGGACAACGCCGAGGGCGAGGATGGCTCCGGCGAGGACTCGGGCGACGAGGCCGAGGAGGCCGAGGCCGGTGCCCGCGAGGGCGAGGCGTCCGACGAGGAAGGCGCCGAGAGCGAGCGTCGCCGCCGCCGTCGCGGTCGCCGTGGCGGTCGCCGCGGTCGTCGCGAGGACGAAGAGGGTTCGGCCGAGGCGGCGTCCGGCGAGGGCGATGCCGATGGCGCGGCCGATGCGCCCGCCGGCGAGGATCCCTTCCCCGTCGCCGAGGACAGCGATGCGGCGCCTGCGCCGCGCCATGCCGGTCGCCGTGGACGCGGCCCCCGCGCCGTGGCGATCACCGAGGATGGCGCCGAAGCCCCCGCCCCGGCTGCTGCCGAGGCGCCCGCAGCCGAGGAGGTGCCCCGTCGTCGCCGCACGCCGCCGGCCGAGCCGATCGATACGGTCGTCGCGGCTCCGCAGATCGCACCTGCACCGGTGGCGGCAGCCCCCGCCGCGCCGGAGCCGGCTCCCGAGCCGGTGAAGCGTCGCCGCACGCCGGATCCGGAACCGGTGGAGGTCGTGCAGACGACCGATGCCACCGCCCCGCGCCGCGCCGGCTGGTGGAATCGCAAGGGCGCCTGACGCACCTTCGCCATCGACGGATCAGGATCAGAACGGCCGGGGCGACCCGGCCGTTTTCCGTTTCGGGACCGATTCGATCCGTTCGCTCACCGGCGCGATTCGACCCGGAGACGGCAAAGGGGCGGAAACGCTGGGGAAGGATCGCGCCGGCGCTTCGGCGGACCCGTCCCTTGTCCCGTCACGAGGCGACGGCGTTGTCACGATTCTGCCACATGGCCCCGCGCCGGCCTGGGGACGGCGGGCCGAGTTGTCCCTTGATTTCGCGGGAATCGCCGGTCGCCCGAGACCCGCTCCAGAATCCCCTTGCCGAATCTCCTCGGGATTCCCGACACTTGGGTCGGCGCAAGAGGCCATTCCCTGGAAAATTTGGCGGCACCCACCATATTTAGGGTCTCGTTTACTCGGGCCCACTATATCTTGACGTCATCAGTGCCTGCCGCATAGGTTCGCCTTCGGTTCGGCGGTTCGTTTCAAGTCCCTGCCGGACCTTCCCCAGACGGCTTTTGAAGGTGGCCGACGCAGTTCTGCGTTGGTGCCGGAGACGTGTCTCTGCTCCCTCGGGAGAGCCCGCCACGGCGGTGCTCCCGGGTCCGTGCAGGGAGCCGCGAGGGGTCCGTTCGCGAACCGGACGGCGACACTTTCACAACGAGCCGGCGGCCCCTCCCTGTGGAGAGCGGTGACAAGCTGGCCGGGGCGACAAATGGGGCCCGGATAACACCGGGCGGGGCAGGTCCAGATCGCTGGACCCAATGTCGGCGAGGGAGCACACTCTCCGCCGCGATACGAGGATCGGACGATGCGCATCGACAGGCGTTACACGAAGGCTGGACAGTCGCCCTACGAGGGGATCGCCTTCCGCCAAGCGACGTCGGAAATCCGTAATCCCGACGGCTCGATCGTCTTCCGCCTGGAAGGCATCGAGGTGCCGGAGGCGTGGAGCCAGGTGGCGGCCGACATCCTCGCGCAAAAGTATTTCCGCAAGGCCGGCGTGCCGGCGCGCCTGAAGAAGGTCGAGGAGAGCACCATTCCCTCCTGGCTGTGGCGCTCTGTGCCCGATGAGGCGGCGCTGACGGAGCTTCCCGAGAAGGATCGCTGGGTGGGTGAGACCACCTCCCAGCAGGTCTTCGACCGTCTCGCCGGCACCTGGACCTACTGGGGCTGGAAGGGCGGCTATTTCGACCAGGAGGAGGACGCCCGCACCTTCTTCGACGAGCTGCGCTTCATGCTCGCCCGCCAGATGGTCGCGCCGAACTCGCCGCAGTGGTTCAACACCGGCCTGCACTGGGCCTATGGCATCGACGGCCCCGGCCAGGGCCACTACTACGTGGATTTCGAGACCGGCAAGCTGGTCAAGTCGCAGTCGGCCTACGAGCATCCGCAGCCGCATGCCTGCTTCATTCAGTCGGTGGCGGACGATCTCGTCAATGACGGCGGCATCATGGACCTCTGGGTCCGCGAGGCGCGCCTGTTCAAGTACGGCTCGGGCACCGGCTCGAACTTCAGCCACCTGCGCGGCGAGGGCGAGAAGCTCGCCGGCGGCGGCCGCTCCTCGGGCCTGATGAGCTTCCTGAAGATCGGCGACCGCGCCGCCGGCGCCATCAAGTCGGGCGGCACGACGCGCCGCGCCGCCAAGATGGTGGTGGTCGATGCCGACCATCCGGACATCGAGGCCTATATCGACTGGAAGGTCACCGAGGAGCAGAAGGTCGCCGCGCTGGTGACCGGCTCGAAGGTCGTCGCCAAGCACCTCAAGGCCATCATGAAGGCCTGCGTGAACTGTGAGGGCGACGGCGATGCCTGCTTCGACCCGAACCAGAACCCGGCGCTGAAGCGCGAGGTGAAGGCCGCGCGCAAGGCCATGGTGCCGGACAACTACATCAAGCGCGTCATGCAGTTCGCCCGCCAGGGCTACACCGACATCACCTTCCCGATCTACGACACGGACTGGGATTCCGAGGCCTACCTGACGGTGGCCGGCCAGAACTCCAACAACTCCGTCTCGCTGAAGGACGACTTCCTGCAGGCGGTGGAGGCCGACGGCGACTGGAAGCTGACCGCCCGCACCACCGGCAAGGTGACCAAGACCCTGAAGGCGCGCGACCTCTGGGAGAAGATCGGCCACGCCGCCTGGGCGTCCGCCGATCCGGGCCTGCACTTCAACACGACGATGAACGACTGGCACACCTGCCCGGCGGCGGGTCCCATCCGCGCGTCGAACCCGTGCTCGGAGTACATGTTCCTCGACGACACGGCGTGCAACCTGGCCTCCGCCAACCTGCTGCAGTTCTACGATCCGAAGGCCAAGCAGTTCGACATCGCCGGCTACGAGCACCTGTGCCGCCTGTGGACCGTCGTGCTCGAGATCTCCGTGCTGATGGCGCAGTTTCCCTCGCGCCAGATCGCCGAGCTCTCCTACGAGTACCGCACCCTCGGCCTCGGCTACGCCAATATCGGCGGCCTGCTGATGACCATGGGCATTCCCTATGACTCCGACGAGGGCCGGGCCCTTGCCGGCGCCCTCACCGCGGTCATGACCGGCATCTCCTACAAGACCTCGGCGGAGATGGCGGGCGAGCTCGGGCCCTTCCCCGGCTATCAGCCGAACCGCGAGCACATGCTGCGCGTCATCCGCAACCATCGCCGCGCCGCCCATGGCGAGGCGACGGGCTACGAGGCGCTGTCGGTGAACCCGGTCCCGCTCGACCATGCCAACTGCCCGGTGCCGGGCCTCGTCGCCCATGCCACCCGCGCCTGGGACGAGGCGCTCGCCCTCGGCGAAAAGAACGGCTACCGGAACGCCCAGGTCTCGGTCATCGCGCCCACCGGCACGATCGGCCTGGTCATGGACTGCGACACGACCGGCATCGAGCCCGACTTCGCCCTGGTGAAGTTCAAGAAGCTGGCCGGTGGCGGCTACTTCAAGATCATCAACCAGGCGGTGCCGGAGGCGCTGCGCACCCTCGGCTATCGCGAGAGCGACATCGCGGAGATCGAGGCCTATGCAGTGGGCCACGGCTCGCTCGCCCAGGCCCCGGCCATCAACCCGACGACGCTGCGCGCCAAGGGCTTCACCGACGAGGCGATCGCCAAGGTCGAGGCCCAGCTCAAGACAGCCTTCGACATCAAGTTCGTCTTCAACAAGTGGACGCTCGGCGAGGACTTCGTGGTGAAGACCCTCGGCATCCCCGCCGATGAGCTGAACGCGCCGGGCTTCGAGCTGCTGCCGCGGCTCGGCTTCTCGAAGAAGGACATCGAGGCGGCCAACGAGCATGTCTGCGGTGCCATGACGCTGGAGGGTGCGCCGCACCTGAAGACCGAGCATTACGCGGTCTTCGACTGCGCCAATCCCTGCGGCCGCAAGGGCAAGCGCTACCTCTCGGTGGAGAGCCACATCCGCATGATGGCGGCGGCCCAGCCGTTCATCTCGGGCGCCATCTCCAAGACGATCAACATGCCGAACGAGGCGACCGTCGAGGACTGCAAGAGCGCCTACATGCTCTCGTGGAAGCTGGCGCTGAAGGCCAACGCCCTCTACCGCGACGGCTCGAAGCTCTCGCAGCCGCTCAACGCCCAGCTGATCGAGGACGACGAGGACGAGGACGGCGTCGAGGAGCTGCTGGAGAAGCCGCAGGCCGCCCGCGCCGCGGCGCTGGCCGAGCGGATCGTCGAGAAGGTGGTCGAGCGCGTGCAGGTGGTGCGCGAGCGCGAGCGCATGCCGGACCGCCGCAAGGGCTACACCCAGAAGGCCGTCGTCGGCGGCCACAAGGTGTACCTGCGCACCGGCGAGTATGATGACGGCCGCCTCGGCGAGATCTTTATCGACATGCACAAGGAGGGCGCGGCGCTCCGCTCGCTGCTCAACAACTTCGCCATCGCCATCTCGCTGGGTCTCCAGTACGGCGTGCCGCTGGACGAGTATGTGGAGGCCTTCACCTTCACCCGCTTCGAGCCGGCCGGTCCCGTCCAGGGCAACGACACCATCAAGTATGCGACGTCGATCCTCGACTACGTCTTCCGCGAGCTGGCGGTGAGCTATCTCGCCCGCTCCGACCTCGGCCATGTCGATCCCGGCGAGAGCCGCTACGACGCGCTGGGCTCGGGCGCCTCGGAAGGCGTCGCCAAGGCGGTGCTGTCGAAGGGCCTGGTGCGCGGCAAGACCGACAAGTTCACGGTGGTCACGGGCCAGTCCGGCCTCGCAACCCCCGGCTCGCTGTCGAGCGATGGCCGCACCGGCACGGTGGTGACCATGTCGCGCGGCCCGGCGACCGTCGGCGCCACGGCGCTGAAGGAGGAGGTGGCCGCTGCCGTCTCCCCCGCCCTCACCGCGCTGTTCGACACGGCGGCGGAGGCGGCGCCGGAAGCCAAGGCCGAGCGGTCCACCGCCGACCGGCGCGCCGAAGCCAAGCTGCGCGGCTATGTCGGTGATGCCTGCCCCGAATGCTCGAACTTCACGCTGGTGCGCAACGGCACCTGCCTGAAGTGCGACACCTGCGGCTCGACGACGGGCTGCAGCTGATATAGCGGCGCCGGTGCATGCCCTCCCGCTCGGGCGGGGCATGCCGCGCAGTGTCGTCCAGGAATGACCAGAAGGCCCCGCCCCACGGCGGGGCCTTCGCCGTTTGCGGCTGGACCGGAGCGGCCTTGCGAAGCCTTGCCGCCGCGCCATCGCCGCCGGCCCGCGGCAACATCCGGCGCGGCAGCGTTGGAAACATGCCGTCCTCCCTTGAAGCACGAGGCTCCAGCATTTCCCTGACATAACGCGTTACGGAACGGGCCACGCCTCTCGACAGCCGGCCGTCTGCGAAGGCGCCTCCTCGGCACCTTGCGCGGATGACGACTGCTCAAGCGGGCGCATCACCGCCAGGCCTCGGAGCTGGCCCGCAGCCCTCAGGCCCTGCCAACCGGGATCACCGTCATGTCGCTCAGCCGCCGCCGTACCGCCTTCGCCGCCGCCTGCGGGATCGTTCTCGCCGCCTTCTCCGCAGCCGGGGCCCAGGCCCAGCGGGCGCCGGCCGCGCCTCCGGCCATTGCCGCTGAGTTCCGCCAGTTCATCGGCTCCTTCCGCCAGGCCGTGCAGGCCAATGACCGCAGCGCAGTCACCGCGCTGACGCGCCTGCCGATGCTCCATGCCAGCGATCTGCATGATCGCGCCGCCTTCGAGGGCCGCGTCTACCGGCAGATCTTCACCGCGCGAAACCGGTCCTGCCTGCAGACCGCGCGCCCGGTCTACGATCGGAGCGGCGACGGCACCGAGAGCTACACGATCTTATGCGGCGACATGTTTTTCCTGTTCACGAAGAAGGAAGACGGCTTCCGCTTCGCTGAAACCGGCGAGAACGACTGAGGCGCGGTGCCTCGCGGGCCGCATCGGGCCGCATCCCGATCCAAGGCGTCCAGTGTCGCGACTCGCGGCACTAGCCCGCGGCGATGCTGAGCCGGGGATCCAGGGCGAATTCGGCGGCGAAATAGTCGATGGCGCAGCGGACCTTGGGCGCGAGGTGGCGACGCGAGGGATAGACGGCGCTGATGGGCTGCTGCGGCGCTTCGAAGTCGCGCAGCAGAACGGTGAGGCGGCCATCCTCCAATTCGCCTTCGACGAAATGCCAGCTCGGCACATAGCCGATGCCAAGGCCCTCCAGGACCGCAGCCCTCACCGCCTCGGTGTTGTTGACTTGGATCGGCCCTTCGACGGGCACGCTGATGGGGCCAGCCGGCGTGACGAAGGGCCAGGTCGCGCCGGTGAGCAGCCGGTCATAGACGACGCAGTCATGGGCGGTGAGATCGGCTGGCGTCTCGGGCCGGCCGCGGGCCGCGAGATAGGCGGGCGTCGCCACCACGACGCGACGCGTCGTGCCGATGCGGCGGGCGACGAGGCCGCTCTCGCTCGGCGTGCCCACGCGGATGGCGAGGTCGATGCCCTCCTCCACTAGGTCGGCA